>JAFLBB010000041.1 GCA_017304135.1 Acidobacteriota bacterium
CATGCGGCGGTTTTCGGCCGGGTAAATATGGTCGATGGCCGAGCCGAAGATGGCCACTGTCCCGCCATTCACACTCAACGCCGCGCGATGGGCCGCCGTATCCACGCCGCGGGCCATGCCGGAGACGATCGCCACACCGGCACGCGCCAGGTCCGCCGACACACGCTCGGTCGCCGCCACCCCATAGGGCGTAGGCCGCCGCGTGCCCACCATGGCCACCAGAATTCCCTGCAGGATGTCCAGCCTGCCCTTGCTGAACAGCACCAGAGGCGGGTCATCAATGTTGGCCAGCGCCGCAGGGTAGGAAGGGTGGCCGAAGGGAACCAGCGTCACCCCGTGTTGCCTCAATTTCTGTTGCTGCGCGGCCGCGTCGTCAAAGGTGCAGCCGCTGACGATGCTGCGCGCCACCGAACCGGTTACCCCGCGCATCTCCAGGTCGCTCACCGAAGCGCGGAAAATCGCCTGCGGTGAGCGGTAGGCCTCCAGCAGCGGGATGGCCCGCATCGGCCCCAGCCCGTGCACGAGCCGCAGCGCGAGCCAGTACAACTCCTCTTCAGTCGACAGGCAGGGCAATGCGGCAGTGGCCATTCCGTCAATCTCCCAAGCTCACGCCCTGCCGTGGCGGCAGCGCACCGGCACAGACGAATTCCATCTATGGTGGTGCGAGGTCCGGGGGTGGATTCTCAGCCGGGCTGGCACTTTGGCTTGCGACACTCCGGCTTGCGACACCCCAGCTTGCACCCATTGATAGACAGCACACTTGTGCATATACTTGGGGGCACTATGGGGAGCCTGTGAACAGGCTGTCCCAATCAGGAGGTTAGTCGAATGAATTGGCCCTGTACCCATGCGAACCGGCCGCGGCGGCTTTCGGCCCTCATCGCTGTCCTTGTTCTCACGGTTGCCATACCCAACGCCGCCGCGCAGTCAGGAATCGCGAGCATCACGGGGATTGTCAACGACCCCAGCGGGGCCCCGGTGATGAATTGTGAGATCGCCCTCACCAACGTCGCCACCGGTATCGTCAGCAAGGCCAGAACGAACCAGTCCGGCGTGTACATTCTGCCATCGCTGGTTGCAGGTCCATACACGGCCACCTTCGAAAGCCCCGGGTTCAGCAAGCGCGAGATCCGCGGCCTTGACCTGCGTACCGGCCAGCAGTTGCGCCTCGATGCCCTGCTGGAAGTGGGCGCCGTCGCCGAATCCGTCCAGGTGAGCGCCGTGGGCGAGCCACTGATGAAGGAGACCGTCGAGATGAGCCAGACGCTGACCTCATCCGATATACAAAATCTCCCGCTCAACGGCCGGAACCCTTATGCCATGGTCCAGTTCGCGGCGGGCATCTCGGCCGGTGGCAACGACCCCAGCGCCCTCGATTACGCCGATCGCCTCAGCATCAACGGCAGCCGCAGCCGCGGCAATGCGTTCGTGATCGATGGATCCTCTTCCCTCCACATCGGCGGCATCGGTGAGCGCATCGGCTCCATCGAGGCCTTCTCGGAAGCCAAGATCCTGACCCACACGTACTCGGCCGAGTACGGGCGGACCGCTGGCGGCGTGCTCGTCTTCAACGTCAAGAATGGCGGCAACCAGCACCATGGAAGCGTCTACGAGTACCATCGCAACAATTCGTTCAACGCCACCAACTGGCAGGACAATGCGAACAATCGCGCGGGCGTCACCCGGCGCATCCACGAATTTGGCGGCACCTGGGGCGGTCCCGTTCCCGGCACCAAAGACAAGATGTTCTTCTTTGGCAGTTACGAGGGCCAGCGCGATCGAAACCCCACCACGCGACTCCGCACCATCCCCGAACCCGCCGTCCGAAGCGGAAACTTTTCCGCTCTGCCCACCGTTGTCAACGATCCGCTCGGCCGGACTCCTTTCCCCAACAACACCATTCCGGTGAACCGCCAGGATCCAGCCGCCGTCAACTTCCTCAAGCTCTTCCCGGCACCCAACAGCGCCGGCACGTTCAATGCTCAGTTCCGCATTCCGACCAACAACTGGGTCTACCCCGGCAAGGTCGATTGGGACCGGAATTTCGGCATCGGGCGCATTGACTATAACCCGACGGACCGGGATCGCTTTTTCGTCACGTTTGCCCACATCAACGAGGCGCGCGACGAGGGGTTAAACTTCGACAGCGCGATCAATAACATCCGCGGAGCCACGCCGCGCGACATGCGCAGGCTCAGCATCAACTACACCCGAATCTTTAGCCCGAATCTCTCCAACGAGGTCCTCGCCCACGCCATGCGCGATAACCGCAAGCAGTATCCGTGGTTTGGCGACTTCAGCGCGCAACAAACTCTCGGCATCCGGCGCACGCCTACGTCGGGAATGCCCACCATCAACATCGCCGGCGGATATGGCGCCTACGGCCACACGGAGGTCCAGGACTGGATTAATCAACCCGCTGGCCTGAACAATACCCTCACATGGCAGTCCGGAAAGCACACCATGCGCTTTGGCGGCCAGTACTTCCAAAACCAGTTCTGGTACATCAGCACAGGACAGGTGGCTGGCTCCTACACCTTCCTTGGTGAAGTCACCGGCCTGGGCGCGCCCGGCCGGAACAACCCGCTCAACGCGCTCGGCGATTTCCTGCTCGGCGCGGTGAAAACCTCCACCATTCCGGTCCCGCAGATTCCGGTCAACCGCATGAACTACAACCTGGGGCTCTTTCTCAACGATACGTTCAAGGTAAGTCGGAATTTGACGCTGAACCTCGGGCTGCGCTACGAGTCCGAGACCCGGCAGTTGATCAAGAACAACGTCTACTCGCGGGTTGATCTTACCAGCGGGGCCCTGCTGGTGGCGGGCCGCAACGCCTCCCAAAATCTCAACCTGGAGAACGATCGCTTCAACCTCGCGCCGCGCGTGGGCGTGGCCTACGCGCTGGGCGATAAAACCGTCATTCGCACCGGCCTCGCCGTGTTCCACTCCAATTTCTGGATGGATAACGGCGAGATGGTGTCCTATCCAGGCTTCACCGGCTCACGCAGTTTTGTCGATCCGGGCATTGGTCTGGCTCAGCCGTTTCGCTTGAGCGACGGCACGCCCACGGAAGGCCTGGAGGCGCTCACCGACCCCTTCGTGGAGGTGGCTCGGGCCACTGCCAATCTCCCGCTTACGGTTGGCGCGGTCTCCTACTCCGCCAACACCACCAAACTTCCGCGGATCACCCAATGGAACGTCGGCCTGCAGCGCAGCCTGCCGCTCAATACCGTGGTCGAGGTGGCCTATGTCGCCAGCCGCAGTTCCAGACAGCCGCGTACCATCGCGGCCAATAATCCCGGTCTCGAGCAGTCCGAAGCGGTCAACGTTCGCCGCGTCCGGCTGCAGGATGTGCGGCCGTTCCCCATTTACACCGGCTTCAACGCTGTTCGTTACGATGCCCGCGCCGACTATCACTCGCTGCAGGTAAACGTCACGCGCCGCTTCAGCGCCGGATTCAGCGTGGACGGCAGCTTTACGTTCTCAAAGAATACGGACACCGCCTCTGGATTCTCCGACTCCTTTCAAATCCCCTGGCAGTACCCTGAAATCGAACACGCGCGCTCCTCCTTGGACCGGCCGCGCAGCTTTACCTTAGGCTGGGTGTGGGAGCTTCCCTTCGGCAAGGGACGCCGCTTCGTGAATGCCAACCGGGTCGCCTCCGCCATTCTGGGAGGGTTCCAACTGAACGGCATATTCAGCGCCTCCGACGGCGTGCCGCTCACCATCACGCAGCAGAACGCCAATCTGCTCCTCCAGGTCCAGAGGCCGAACGTCAAGAACCCCGCCAACCTGAGCGGCAAAGTCGACTCGCCGAGCTTTGAGGGTCCGGCCCGCCGCTGGCTGATTGCCACCACGGACCCGGGTTTTCCCTTCGAGGCCTCCGGAAATCTCGGCATCGGCAATCTCGGCCGCAACACCACCCGCGAGCCCGGTTTCGTCAACTTTAATCTGTCGGCGTTCCGCAACTTCGAGATCACCGAGCGGGTCCGCATCCAATTTCGCGCGGAAGCCTACAACGCCATGAACCACGTCAATTATCTCGAGCCGGCTTCCACCAGCATCAGCGCCGCCAATTACGGCCTGATCACCAACGCCGCCCCAGCCCGTCAGATCCAACTGGGTCTCCGGCTCAGCTTTTAGAATCGCCGGGAGTTTCCGCTCCGCCACCAGCCGCGACGGCGGGCTGTTGATCGCGCCAGCTTCGCGGGCGTTGGCCCTTCGCCCCGTCGGCATACACTATGGGGGGATTCCACACCATGACCACCACGCGACGCATCTTCCTCATGGGCGCCACCGGCGCAGCCTTGCACGCCTTGCCGGGCAACCGGGTCACACTCGGACTCGTCGGCGCGGGCAACCGCGGCAATTTCGTGATGGGCGTCTTTCAGAAGGATGCCGATGTCCGTGTCGGCGCCGTGTGCGATGTCTACGAGCCGAACCTGGAGCGCTCGCTCAGCGCCGCTTCCAAGGCGCAGGGCGGGGTCGCCGCCAGGGCCTACCGCAATTACAAGGAACTGCTGGCCGACAAGTCCATCGACGCCGTCCTCATCGCCACGCCGGAACACTGGCACCATCGCATGGTCCTCGACGCGCTGGCCGCGGGCAAGGATGTCTATGTCGAGAAGCCGCTCTGCCGCACGCCGGAGGAAGGCGTCGAGTTGATGGACGCCGAGAAGCGCACCAAGCAGATCATCCAGGTGGGCATGCAGCGCCGCAGTTACGACCTGTACCAGGAAGGCCGCAAGCTGGTGGCCGATGGCACGCTCGGCGCCGTCCACATGGTGCGCTCCTGGTGGCTGAATACGCAGCTCGAACCCGCCCCCACGGCCAAGCTCGATGGTCCGCTCGATTGGAAGCAGTGGCTCGGCCCCCTGCCTGAGCGTCCGCTCGACCCCTCGCTCTTCCGCCGCTGGCGGGTCTATTCCGACTTTGCCGGCGGCATCGTGGCCGACCAGGGGGCGCACGTCTACGACGGCATCCACATGCTCATGGGCGCCGGTTTCCCGCAGGCCGTCACGGCCGCCGCCGGGCGCGTCCATGCCCCCGTCGGCAACACGCCGGAAAGCGTCGTCGTCACCGCCGAATACGCAGAGGATTTCATCGGCGTCTTCACCATCAACTATGCCGCCATGAAATACAAGAGCCGCTATGACCAGATGAACCACCTCGACGGCGGCAAGGCTCGCATGGACATCGGCCGCGAAGACCTGCGCGTGTTCCTCCAGGGCAACGAGGAAATGCCGGCCATCGAGAAGAAGTCGGCCCGCGGCTTCGGCTGGGCCACCGACCTTCATGTGCAGAACTTCCTCGACTGCGTGCGCACCCGCAAAGCGCCCACCGCTCCCGTCTGGCTGGGCTTCCAGGCCGCCATCGTGACCCAGTTGGCCAACCTGTCGCTCAAGAACGGCCGCCGCATGAAATGGAACGCCGCGGCGCGCAAGGTGGAGGTCTAACCATGAACCGGCGACTATTTCTCACCGCCACTCTCGCCGCACCGGTGCTGCGGGCCGCGCCCACGCTCGCCCTGCGCCGCCGCACCGACGATGGCCCGCGCGAGGAGTCGATACCGTTCGACGCGCAGCGCTCGGCCCTCATCCTCTGCGACATGTGGGACCGCCACTGGTGCCGCGGCGCCAACGAGCGGCTCGTGCCCATCATCGAGCGCTCCCTCCCGCTGCTGGAAGCCGCACGCGGCAAGCGCATGGTCGTCATTCACGCGCCGTCGGAAACGATGGAGTTCTATCGCCAGGCCCCGCAACGGCTGGCCGCCCAGGCCGTGCCCAAATCCGCACCGCCCACCCCGCTCGCCCTCGCCGACCCACCGCTGCCCATCGACTCGGCCGGCGGCGGTTGCGACACCGGCGACAAGTTTGAAAAAGCCTGGAGCCGCCAGCACGCCGGCGTGCCTATCGCCCCCGAAGACTTCGTCACCGACAAAGGCGAGGAGGTGTATTCGATCCTTAAACTGCGCGGCATCGAAACGCTCTTCGTCATGGGCGTCCACACCAACATGTGCATCCTCAACCGCGGCTTCGCCATCAAGCAGATGACGAAATGGGGCGTGCGCTGCGTGCTCGTGCGCGACCTCACCGACGCCATGTACAACCCCGCCGACCGCCCCCAGGTCAGCCACGACGAAGGCACGCGCCTGGTGGTGGACTACATCGAGCGCCATTGGTGCCCCAGCGCCACATCGGCGGATCTGATCGCCGCCTTGGGGTGAAAAGCAGCGGCGGCCCGCGCTCACTCAGGCCGCCGCATTACCAGGGTCGTAATATTGTCCGGCAGATTTTCCTCAGCAATCTGAGGAACCTTCTTAGGTCTTCGCCTTAGGCGGCGTCCGGCGGCACGGCGTCCGAAACGCGCTCAACAGATGTTCCGGCGAGTAGTGCCCGCGCGACCAACTGGAGTCCGGCGCAAGCCGCACATCCACAAACCAGCCAAGCAGCGCCTCATGCACGGCCCCTCGCGCATATCCTTGCAACCGTTGGCCTTGCGTTTCGATGGTGGTGAGCGCGCCGCGAGGAATGCGTGCCTCCACCAGCAGTGATGCGCGGCGCGGCCCGATCTCTTCCAGGTTCGCCATCGTCCGTTGAGACCGCCCAGCGGCATCCACGTAGTGCAGCGAAACCAGCTCCGAACAAAGATAGGTTGGTGCCCAATGTTGGTGTTGCATGCCTTGGTGAGTGCACCTGCCGTGCCATCATCCACGACCACCGCCAACCCAGGTTGTACAATGAAGTCGTGCGACGGCTTTGGGCAGCCTTGCTTCTGTGCGTGTTCAGCGTTCCGCTGATCACGCCTCTGCTCGCCCATCAACCGGAGCGCAAACTTCCCCCTTGCTGCCGCCGCGATGGTAAACATGGCTGCGGCATGATGGCCCGCGCCATGGGCTACGCCGAGGCGCTCCCAGGAACCGCGGGAGTGCGCGGAACGAAAGCGCCCTGCCCGCTCTTCCCCTCCGGCAAGGCAAGTCCGGCCACAGTGGCCCACTTTGCGTTGCCTCCGCTTCGCGTCCTCCCCGGGGACACGATTCTGGTTGCGGCCGGCACGGGCAACGACGCCCCCCCGCCCTCGCCCGCCTTCCTGCGCGGAAGCCGTAAACGCGGTCCGCCCGCGCCCGCCGTCCTTCCCTAACTCGTTCCCTCAATCCAATCCACGCGAGGTCCGCACAGGCTGTGCGGCGGAGATCCGATGGTCGACATGCGGCGTATTACCGGCATGCGGACGGCGATCAGTGTCTGGCTGATGGCTGCTCTGCTCGGCGTGTCGCCCGCCGCGGCTTTCACCGCCCTGCTCGGCACCGCACAGGAGTGCGGCTCGCAATGCTGCCGCACCAAGCGGAAATGCTGCTGCCGGAAGCCGAAAGCGGCGGGCGCATCGGAGGTGTCTCTCTCGGCTCAGGAATGCCGGGCGGGATGCTGCCAGCCTCGCGCCTTGGGCATGGGCGCAGCCGCCGTGGATCCCGCTTCCCTGCCCCTGTCCGCGCCATGGCTTGTCGCCGTGGAAAAGGCTTTGCATTCCGCCTCTGTAGCACGTATTGTAAATCCGTGCTACGCACTATGGCAGCGCCCTCCACCTCCTGGCCAGCCCCTCCCTGCGTAAGGCTGACCCGCCGCATTCCGCGGCACAAGAAGGAGAAAGCAATATGAACAGGAGAAGTGTCCTTTTGGCTCCCCTGCTGATGGCCTCTTTTGGCCGCGCACGAGCCAACGTCGCCGATGGCGACCCCCGTCTGCAGAAGCTGTACCCAATGTTCATCGCGCCCTGCTGCTGGCGCGAAAACCTGATGGTTCATCACTCGCCCAAGGCGACGGAGTTGCGGGCTGAGATTGTCGCGCTCGTCGGCGAGGGCAAGACCGACGACGAGATCAAGGCCTACATGCTCGAGCGCTACTCCACGCGCATCCTCTCGCTGCCGGAAGGCACGCGCGGCAATTGGCTGCAATGGACTCCGCGTGTGCTGGCTGTGGCCGGCGTGGGAGTGGTCGCCTGGGTCATCAAGCGTTCGCTGGCCAATCATCGTCAACAACCGCCCGCCGCGCCTGCGGGCAAACTGCCGGATCTGCCGGAAACGGAGTGGACCTGAGATGAAGAAACCCTGCATTTGGTTGCTGCTTGCACTCTCGGCCTCGGCCCAGGTGCGGCGCATCGATCCAACCGCCGGCGAAGGCAGCGGCATGCCTTACTTCGCCCAGCGCAAGGACGGCGCGGTGTATCTTTCCTGGACTGAGCCCGTGGGCGCACAAACCGGGCCGCCCGCCGAGCGCCACCATGCCCTCCGCGTCTCTCACTGGGACGGCACGGCGTGGACGGCCCCGGAGACCATCACCCAAGGGGCGAACTGGTTCGTCAACTGGGCTGACTTCCCCGCCCTCACCGTCCTGCCCGACGGATCGATGCTGGCCCACTGGCTGGCGCGCTCGGAAGGCGGCGGCAAGTTCGGATACGGCATCAAGGTAGCCCGCCGCAGCGCCCACGCCGCGGACTGGAAGCAGATCCACGGCATGAGTCTTGACGAAAAGGAAGACTACGCCGGCTTCCTGGCCTTTGAACCGGGCGGCGAACTGGCCGTCTTTCTCTCGCCTCCGCCCACCGGCGGCGGGCACGGCGCACACGAACATGGCGGCGGGGCCGAACATCGCAAAACGGTCCGCTTTGTTCGTTTCCGCGGCGATCGCGTGGTGGCCGAAGGCGAGATCGACAACGACGCCTGCACCTGCTGCCCCACCGCTGTGGGCCGCACACGCAGCGGCCTCATCGCCGCCTATCGCGACCACTCGCCCGGCGAGATCCGCGACATCTCCGTGGTCCGCTACACCAACGGCGTCTGGACCAAACCCGTCAACCTGCACGCCGACGGTTGGAAGATCAACGGCTGTCCCACCGATGGCCCCTCCATCGCCTCCGCCGGCTCGCGTGCCGCCATTGCCTGGCTCACGCGCGCTTCCGGCGAAGCCAAAGTCCAGGTGGCGCTCTCCTCCGACGAGGGGAAGTCGTTCACCAAACCGCTGCGGCTCGACAGCGGCAATGCGCTCGGTCGTCCCGCCATCGCGATGTGGGATGAGGCGGGCTACGTTGCCGTCTGGCTGGAAAAAACAGCCGGCACGGAAGCCGAGATTCGACTGCGCCGCATCGGCGGCGACGGCACGCTTCACCCCGTGCAGTCTGTCGCCACCGTAGCCGCCAGCCGCACCACCGGTTTTCCCAAACTCGCCGTGGCGGGTAACCAAGTAATCCTGGCCTGGCGCGACCAGAGTGTCCGCGCCGCCGTACTGACCAAACAAGAGATTGAGTCCAAGGAGAAAAAGTAGATATGAGAGTCCCTTTTTACGCGGCGGCCGCGTTCCTGCTGGCCGCCCTCAGCCAGGCGCAAACATCGACCGCCACACTTTCGGGTGTAGTTGTAGACCCGCAAGAGGGCACCGTCGCCGAAGCCGTCATTACGCTGGAAGATACGGCAAGAGGCGCCAGGCGCTCCACCATTTCCAATAGCTCGGGGGCATTCGTATTTTCGCAGCTCGCCCCCAGCGAATATGTGATCACCGTCGAGCGCGGCGGCTTTTCTAAATCGAAGCTCACCGGCCTCGCGATGAACGCCGGCGACCAGCGTTCCATCCGCATACCCATGCAGGTGGCCGCGCGCGGCGAGTCCGTCGAAGTGATGGCCGAATCGCCGCTGGTGCGCGAAGCGCCCTCGGTGGCCACCTCAGTGGACCGCCGCTTCATCGAAAACCAGCCGCTCAACGGCCGCAGCTTTCAATCGCTGATCCAACTCGCCCCCGGCGTTGTCATCACACCGGCCAACCTCGTCAGCCAGGGCCAGTTCTCCGTCAACGGCCAGCGCCCTGGCGCCAACCACTTCAGCGTCGATGGCGTCAGCGCCAACTTCGGCCTGCCCGCCGCCACCTCGCCCTATGAAGGCGCGGGCGGCAGCGTGCCGTCGTTCTCGGCCCAAGGCGGCACCAGTTCGCTCGCCTCGGTGGACGCGGTGCAGGAGTTCACCATTCAAACCTCCACCTACGCGCCAGAATACGGCCGCCAGCCCGGCGCGCAAGTGGCCATCGTTACACGCTCCGGCACCAACTCGCTGCACGGCTCCGCCTTCAACTACTTCCGCAACGACAAGCTCGACGCCAACAGCTGGTTTGGCAACTACAACCGCATCAAGCGGCCCGCCCTGCGGCAGAACGATTTCGGCTTCACCGCCGGCGGACCCGTCTACCTGCCCGGCGTCTACGATGGCCGCAACCGCAGCTTCTTCTTCGTCTCCTATGAAGGGCTGCGCCTGCGTCAACCCGTCGTGTTGAGCGGTTTGCGCGTGCCGTCGATGGCTGCGCGCCAGAACGCCACCGGCGCCGTGAAGAGCCTGCTCGAAGCCTATCCGCTTCCCGTGGCCGATCCCATCGCCGCCACGCCGCTGGAGACGCCCTACAGCACCGGCTTCTCCAACCCTTCCACGCTCAACGCCACCAGCGTCCGCATGGACCACGCCCTCACCTCGCGCATCTCCCTCTTCGGCCGCTTCAACTACGCACCGTCGGAGAGCCGCGAGCGCGCCCGCTTTGCCACGCCCAGCTTCGTCGCCCGCATCCCCAATGAGACGACCACCACCACCGTCGGCTCGACGATGATTCTCACGCCAGCCTTCACCAACGACCTGCGCTTCAACTACAGCCGCTCCATGGCCGGCCAGATCTACGTGCAAGACACCTACGGCGGCGCCAAGCTGCTCTCCAACGACATCCTGTTCCCCTCGTTCGCCAATCCCGAGAAGTCGCTCTACTACCTCACCATCGGCGGCAGCGATGAGAACACCGTCAGCCCCGGCACCTTCAGCCGCAACGTCCAACGCCAGGTCAACATCGTAGATACGGCCAGCTGGAATGTCGGAGCGCACGCTCTGAAACTCGGCGCCGACTACCGCCGCCTGGCCCCCACCATCGGCGGCCGCGAGTATGGCAAGACGCTCAGCGTCCCCACCATCACGCAACTGGCCACTGGCATCGTCCCCAGCGGCACCGTGACGCAGATCTCGAACTTCCTCGAGCCGCGCTACACCAACTTCTCCCTCTTCGCCCAGGACGCCTGGCGCCTCACGCCGCGGCTCACCCTCACCTACGGCCTGCGCTATGAGGTGAACCCGGCGCCTTCCAATACCCCGGCCCGCACCGCGCTCGGCATCGAGAACCCCAGCACGGCCACCCTCGCGCCGGAAGGCACGCGTTACTACAACACCACCTGGTCCAACTTCGCCCCGCGCGTCGGCATCGCCTACCAGCCCTTCCGCGGCGGCACCGTCATCCGCGCCGGCTTCGGCATGTTCTATGACCTCGGCTACACGCTGCTCGGCACGGCGCTGAGCCCCACGCTCTATCCCTTTGCCCGCAGCCGCAGCGTCACCAACACGCCCATCCAGGACCCGATCTTCTTCGCCGAAGCTCCGGCCATCAACCCCAACCCGCCCTATCCTCGACTGTTTGCCTACTACAACGACTTCGAGCTGCCGCGGACCTTTCAATACAGCCTCGCGATCGAGCAGCCCATCGGCGTCTCCAACGCGCTCTCGGTTTCCTACGTCGGCGCCGCCGGACGCAACCTCTCCCGCGTGGAAAGCCTCCTGCCCGCCGTCATGCGCAACCCGAACTTCACGCGCATCGACGCCGTCAGCAGCACGGCCAACTCCGACTACAACTCGCTCCAGTTCCAGTTCAAGCGCCGCATGAGCCGCGGCCTCCAGGCGCTGCTTGCCTACACCTGGGCCAAGTCGCTCGACACCTCTTCGGATGAGTCGAACGCCAACTTCCTCGCTCCGTCAACGCGCTACCAGGTGGGCAGCGACCGCGGCCCCTCCTCCTTCGACGTGCGCCATACGTTCAGCGGATCGGCCACCTACGAAATCCCCGCGCCGTGGTCCAACCGCGCCGCCCGGGCCGTTTTCGGAGGCTTTGCTCTGGATTCCATCATCCGCATCCGCACCGCCACGCCGGTGCTGGTGGTCAGCGGACGCGATGCGCTCGGCCTCGGCATCACCAGCGTCTCCCGGCCCGACCTCGTCTCCGGCCAGCCGCTCTACCTCGAAAGCGACGGCTACCCCGGCGGCCGCATCTTCAACCCCGCCGCCTTCGACGCCGCCACGCCGCAAGCACAAGGCCGCCAAGGCAACCTCGGCCGCAATGTCATGCGCGGCTTCGACCTCCACCAGGTCGACCTCTCGCTGCGCCGCCGCTTCCGCGTTACAGAAAGCGTCGGCCTCGACCTCCGCGCCGACGCCTTCAACATCCTCAACACGGCCAATTTCGGCAACCCCACCGGCGTCATGACCAGCGGCAACTTCGGCCGCACCACGGCCATTCTCTCCACCGGCGTCACCGGCGGACAGAACCCGCAATTCCAGGTGGGCGGTCCGCGCTCACTCCAACTCGGACTCCGGCTGCAGTTCTAACCCGGCAACCACAGGCTAACCGCGGGGCCCGCCCCATAACGGGCTCCGCGACAATCCCCAGAGGACAACCATTATGAAAACGACTCTTTTCCTTTCCGCCACCGCATTCGCCCTCTCCGCCGTTGCCGCACAGCCGGTCAGCATTCAGTTCCGCGCCGCCGTAGGCGCCAAGGAACTGGCATGCGGGCAGTCCTACCCCGGTATCGGCGTCACCAAATCCACCATCACCCCGCGCGACTTCCGCTTCTATGTGCACAACCTGCGCCTGGTCGATGCCGCCGGCAAGGAACACGCCGTCGAGCTCAAGCAGGATGACAAGTGGCAGCTGGACAACCTCGCCCTGCTCGACTTTGAAAACGCCACCGGCTCCTGCTCCAACGGCACGCCGCAGATGAACAACGCCGTCGTCGGCACGGTCGATGGCGGCGGCTCCTGGACCGCCCTCCGCTTCACTCTCGGCGTTCCCTTCGACAAGAACCACACCGACCTCACCAGGATGCCGCCGCCGCTCAACCTCACCGCCATGGCCTGGGTGTGGAACGCCGGCCGTAAGTTCGCCCGCCTCGATTTCTCCAGCACCGGCCTGCCGCGCGGCTTCGCTGTCCACCTCGGCTCCACCGGCTGCACGCCCAGCGAGTCCAAAACCACGATTCCTACAAAATGTTCCGAGCCCAATCGCACCGAAGTTGAACTGCGCGGCTTCGATCCGGCACGCGACGTGATCGTCGCCGACCTCGGCGCGCTTCTGCAGGACTCCAACGTCGACCTCGGCACGCGCATGATGTCCGGCTGCATGTCCGGTCCGGAAACGGCCGCCTGCGGTCCACTCTTCTCCAACCTCGGCCTGCCCTTCGGCGCTCAGCCCGTGAAGCCGCAGACCTTCTTCCGCAAGGAAGCGCGCACGGCGCTGGCCGCTGGAAGGTAGTCCCATGAACCGCATCGCCCGGGCCGCGCTGCTCTGCGCGGCCTCCGCCGCCACACTTGCCGCCCACGACGCCCACGGCCGCTCCAACGCTCCGGCCGAAGCACGCCGTTTGAAAAATCCCGTCGCCGCGTCTGCCTCCGTGCTGGACGCGGCGCGGCAACACTACAACGCCCAGTGCGCCAACTGCCACGGCGAGGATGGCCGCGCTCGCACCAAGACCGCCGGCGCCATGCCCGTCAGGCCCACTGACTTGAGCCACTACCTCATGGAGTCAATGAGGGAGGGCGAGATCTACTGGGTCGTCACACACGGCATCGATCAGCGCATGCCCGCCTTCACCAGGAGCCTCAGCGACGAACAGCGCTGGGGCCTTGCCCACTACGTGCGCGAGTTGCGCAACCGCCAGCGCGCCATCGAGAAGCAGCAACTCGGCCCCTACGAGTGGCGTCTGCCGCCCGGCTTCCCCTTCCCTAACGTTCCGCCGGACAACCCCATGACCGCCGAAAAGGTCGAACTCGGCCGCTATTTATTTTTCGACACCCGCCTCTCGCTCAATCAAACGCAGTCCTGCGCCACCTGCCACCAGCAGCGGCGCGCCTTTGCCGACACGCGTGGCCGCGGCCTCGGCTCTACCGGACAACTTCATCCGCGCGGCCCGATGAGCCTCGCCAACGTCGCCTATGCACCGGTGCTCACCTGGGGCAATCCGAATGTCCGCACGCTTGAACAACAGGCCCTCGTGCCCATGTTCGGCGACCATCCCATCGAACTCGGCATGACCGGTAAGGAGGACCTGCTGCTCAAGCGCCTCCGCGCCCTGCCCCTCTATCGCAAGCTCTTCACCGCCGCGTTCCCCGGCGACGCTGATCCCTTCACCATCGCCAGTATCACCAAGGCCATCGCCTCCTTCCAGCGCACGCTGCTCTCCGGCGACTCGCCCTACGATGAATACCGCCGCGGCGACGATCCCAACGCCATCAGCGCTTCGGCCAAACGCGGCGAAGCGCTCTTCTTCAGCGAACGCCTGGAGTGCTTCCACTGCCACGGCGGCTTCAACTTCACCGGCTCGGTCGACTACCTCGGCAAAGGCTTCGCCGAGGTCGAGTTCCACAACACCGGCCTCTACAACCTCAACGGCGATATCTCCTACCCGCGGCCCAACGTCGGGCTCTACGAGTTCACCCAGCAATTCGAGGATGTCGGCAAATTCAAAGCGCCCACGCTGCGCAACATCGCCGTCACCGCGCCTTACATGCACGATGGCTCCGTGCCCACGCTCGAAGCCACCATCGACCACTACAACGCTGGCGGCCGGACCATTCGCACAGGCCCGCGCGCCGGCAATGGCTCGGAGAATCCGAACAAGAGCGAGTTCATCAAACAGATCGATCTCTCGCCCGCCGAGAAGGCCGATCTGCTCGCCTTCCTCCGTAGCCTCACCGATCGCGCCTTTCTCAACGATGCGCGCTTCAGTAATCCCTGGCAGCCCCGGCCCGCACGCCCCGCCCCGCTGCCGCCACATAAATATGTCCTGCGCGGCGAAGTGATGAAGGTCTTCCCCGACGAGGGCTCGGTCATGATGCGTCACGAAGCCATTCCCGGCTTCATGGAGGCGATGCAGGCTCCCTATTCGATGGAGTTCCTCGTACCGGACCGCGAGTTTCTCGCCACGCTCAAGCCTGGCGCGCGCCTCACAGCCGGCGTTCGGAAGCAGGGTTCGGACTACATCCTGGAACGCCTCCGCACCGCCGCGCCTCCGCGCGCCGCTAACCCCGTGCGCCGCTAACCGCCCGCGCCAGGCCAATCGGCTACAGTCTAGGGAGGAGTCCCCGTACATGATCCAGCGCCTTCTTCCCGCCCTGTTCGCGGCCGCCCTCACGCTCGCCGCCGCCGACATACGCGTCACCTCCTTCAACGTGCGCTATCCGTCCAAAGACGACGGCGCCAACGTTTGGGAAAACCGCAAAGACATCCTCATCGAAGCCATACGCCGCATGGATCCCGACGTCATGGGCACACAGGAACTGTTCAAGCTCCAGGGCGACTACATCGTCGAGAAACTCCCCGACTACGCCTGGATCGGCGTCAGCCGCCGCGGCAACACCGAAGACGAATACATGGGCGTCTTCTACAAAAAGAACAAGTGGAAGGTGATCGATTCCGGCAACTTCTGGCTCTCGGAAACGCCCACCGTCGCCGGCAGCTCCAACTGGAACATGAGCCTGCCGCGCATGGCCACCTGGGCGCTGATGGAAGCCACCGGCGGCGGCGGCCGCTTCTACTTCGTGAACACCCACATGGCCCACCGTCGTGAAGATGAAGCCGCCCGCCAGAAGAGCGCCACCGTCATTCAGGAGTGGCTCGGTAAGCTCGACGCCTTCATCCCCGTCATCCTCACCGGCGATTTCAATTCACCGGCTGAAGGCGGCACCTACCAGAAGATGATCAGCGGCTTCTCCGACGCCTGGAAGATCGCCCTCCACCGCTCCGGCCCCGAAGGCACCTTCCACGGCTTCCGAGGCAAACCCGGCAACGCGCGCATCGATTGGATCTTCCTGCGCGGCTCCTGGCTGGTGAAGGAAGCCGAATCCGTCACCTGGAATGACGGCGGCCGATATCCTTCAGACCACTTCCCCGTGAGCGCCGTGGTCGAACTCGAACGCGTGCGCTGATTACGCCGCGCAGATCCGCCGCAACACCTCAATCGCAGCTTCGCCATGCGGTCGCGTGGGCTTCAAGTTCGGATCGCCCGCTGCCGCGGGCAGCGGCAACCCGGTGTCGGCCTGCGCATACTGCGCGTCGCGTCCGCCCAGCTTCACCGCCGTGACTCCCAGAGACGGCACAACGTACAGCACGTGGCCGCCTGAACCTGTTTTCCAAAACGCATCGCGTGGAATACCCGGCTGCGCACCTGATGTGTTCACGTCAAACTGCAGGCTGTAATCCGAGTGCGGATTGAACGCATTCGCGCGCGACGCGGTCTGCACATACGAAGCGGGAACTACCTCGCGCCCCTCCCAGCGCCCGGCATTGCGCAGCATCTCGCCAAAGCGTGCCAGTTCGCGCGCCGTCAGGCAAATGCCCCCGCCGCCCGGCGTATGACGCAGCGTGTGGTTGCGATAGCCGAAGCCCCACGTGCCGAAGCCCAGCGGCCCGGCAATGTGGCGGCGCAGATACTCCTCCAACTCCATGCCCGCCACGTGACGAATGACCACGCTCACCAGGTGAATCGAGCAGGTGGCATACGAGTAGCCCGCCCCCGGCTCGCACCACAACGTCGCCGCCGTACGGCCCGCTGCATCCGCGCGCTGTCCATAGGCGACCTCATCCACCATCGCCTCCCAGCCATCGGGACCCGCCGGTGAAATCGTCACCTCGCGCCGTTGCTGCAACGCGGGATTGTTTCCACGAATCCCCGCCGACATCGACAGCAGATGGCCCAACTGTATCCCGGCGCGCCTTTCGTCGGTGAGCGGAAACGCCTCGCGCGGCAGATACTCCGGCGTGCACACCTTCGTTTCCAGCCCGCGCGGAAACCGCCGCGCCTGTTGCCCCAGCAACACTCCGCACGCCATCGATGTGAACGACTTGCCCACGCTCGCCAGGTTCGGCGTCGCCGTCGCCGAGGCCAGCCCGTAGTAACGCTCAAACACCACCGCCCCGCGATGCACCACCAGCAGCCCGCCGTTCGGATTCGATTCGCGCGCCGCCTCGTATGCGCCGTCAAACCGCCCATCGCGCGTCTGCGCCGGCAACAACACCGCAGCCATCAATCCGCGCCGCGTCAACCGCATCCAACCCTCACTTCCTCTTCAGCAACCACACCTCGGCCAGCCGCGAGTGTTGCCGCCAGTTGAGATGCTCCTCGCCCGTCGCCTTGTCCCATGTGAGCGTCAGCTTGCCATCGCGCAGACTCGCCGCCGGAACAGGGAACTCCTTGAACTCCGCCATCTCGCGCCCATCGATCGACGCCGTCACACGCTCGCCATCGATGCGCAACAGCGCCTGCCCGTAGCCCGTCGTGCGCACCGCGTAAGTGCCCCCCGCATCGAGGCCCTCATACACCAACGCCTGCGGCCACGCCGTCACCTGCCACGACAACCGCGCCCTGCTCTTGCCGTTGTCCCACCACCAGAACAGCGGATCATCCTCATCCCCATCGCTGCGCACCACGCGCGGCGACTTCGCGATGTTGCCGATGTCGTCATAGAAACTCCCCGGCCCCGGCTGCTCCCACTCCGCCAGCTCACGCACCCGCGCCACCCGCGCCGCCTCATCCGGCATGCGGCGGATCTTCGCGAACTCATCCTCCAACCACCAGCGGTTGTTCAGCGGTTGATCGACGAAATCCAGCACCGCCCCGCGCTCAGCGCCGCTGGCGTGATACGTCTCCACGCTCGTCTGCAAGCCGATCGAACGGAACAACAGCTCGCACAACTCCACAATCCGCGCCCGCAACTCCGGCGCAACGGGCGCACTGACCGCGCGTTGCAGCATGGCGTGGGCCGCATCCATCGCCGCCGCCGCACCCAACTCGCCCGCCCGCGACATCACCGTGTTGGCCTCACGCTCCAGCGCCGTGTCCTGCCGCAACCGCCGCCGCACATAGGCGTCAAAATTCGCCCGCAGCAGGCACATCTGCCAGCGCCAGTTCCCCGCCAGTTGCGGCGACTTCGCTTCCAACTCGCGCCACATCCCCAGCGTCGCCTCCACCGCCCCGTTGTGCTCCAGCGGACCCCGCCAGTTCCGCTCCAGCGCCAGAATCGCATCCGTGATCTCCTCGGCCATCGCCGGCGCGAAGTGGAGCCGCGCATACTCGATCAGAATCGACCGCACCGTCCGCGACGAATCCCACGCCAGCGAGCTGTAGATGATCTTGTTCACATCGTCGTGAACGCCGTCTGAGTACGAGATGAACCCACTGCTCATTGGCGCAAACCGGTTGTGAAGGGCCGCATACTCGGCCGGACGCGGGTTCACCGCCTCACGCCCCAGTGTCAACGCCAGCGCCTGGTCGAACTCCGGCACCTCATACTGCGAGATCTTGTTATGCGTGATGTCCGGATACAGCCGCAGCTTCACGTCCTTGCGCAACCGGTGGCGCGTTTCGGCGATCGAAGGGCTCGACGGTCCATGCACAATGCCGCCAAACCACGCGGGCACGCCGCGGTCCAGGTACGCATACACCACCTCCGCCTTCTCCTTCGTGAAGCCCTGCAACGACAGCCAGATCTTCGCCCTCGGATGCGCCTTCGTCATCCGCCCCGACAGCTCTTCCAGGAACCCCAGCACCAGCTCCGGCGGGTTGTGCCCCGGATCGCCGCCTGGAAAGAACACGCCATCGAGCACCGGCACATCGCCAAAGAACTCATCGAACGACGCCAGCAACTGGTCGCGCTTCGCCCGGTCGTTCAAATCGAACCCCGCCGGTGTCCACACCCAATGCTGCAACCCATACCGCTGGCAGATCCCGGCGATGCTGCGGTTCATCTCCCGCCGCGGCACCTTCATCAGCGGATTGTTGCGGTCATCCTGGAACGGGATGTTCTCAATCGCGTTCACGCCAAACAATGCCAGTTCGCGGATGTAGGTTTCAAACTGAGCCACGCTCCAGGCGTCCCACGAGTTCGCCGCCGATCGATACCCCAACTGATGCCCGCGCAACTCGTACCGCGGCGCTGTCGTCACATCCAACGGCCCCGCCAACTCCACACGTCCCTTCGCCCAATCCAGTTGCCGCAGCAGGTGCCCCACTCCAAACAGCGCCCCCCGCGCATCGCCCGCGCTCACCCACACCACGTTCCGCCCGCCTTCGCTCGCCGCCACCAACCGGAAGCCCTCCGCCTTGCCCGCATACGCCGGCACGCCCTGTTTCCACGCAGGCACGCTCCCCGCCCCCGTGATCACAATCACGTCGCCGCTCACCGGCCACTCGCTCTTCACCTCCAGCCGGATCCCGCTCCGCGTCTCGATCTCTTCCACCAGTACAATCGCCGCCGTCCGCTCCGCGATCGGCACATCGCCCGGCCTCACCACCACCACCGCATGGCTCAGGTCCAGCGCCGGCAATAACGGCGCGCTCATGCATGAAAGAAGACCAATCAACAGGAACGTTCGCATAGAAGGGTTATCAGATAGAATACGCCTCATGTCCAATCCCATTGAACAGAAGTTGGATCAGCTCAGCCGCCGCACCTGGACGCGCACCATCGCCGCCGCCCTCGGCGCCACCGCCGCCGCTCCGCTCACCCAGGCCCAGGCCCGCCGCGTCGAAGAGGAACGCCGCGCCCGCGAAACCGGTATGATCCGCAACGCCCCCATCGGCTACAAGGAAACCATCAAGGTCACCAAGCTCGAAACCATCCTCGTCAAGCCGCGCTGGCTGTTCCTCAAGATTCACACCGACGCCGGCATCGTCGGTCTCGGCGAGCCCATCACCGAGGGCCGCGCCCTCACCTGCGCCACCGCCGTGCAAGAAATCGCCCCGTACCTTATCGGCAAGGACCCCCGCGCCGTCGCCCACCACTGGCAAGCCATCTACCGCCATGCCTTCTATCGCGGCGGCCCCATCCTCACCAGCGTCCTCAGCGGCATCGACATGGCCCTCTGGGACATCAAGGGCAAAGCCCTTGGCGTGCCCGTCTATGAACTGCTCGGCGGACCCACCCGCAGCCGTGTCCGCGTCTACGCCCACGCCCGCACGCCGGAAACGATGAAGGAGGCCATGAAGCAGGGCTTCAACGCTTTCAAAACCGGACCCGCCAAGGAGCGCCCGGCCCGCTACGTGGAAACGCCCAAGCAGGTGAAGTACGCCGTCGAAAAGTTCGCTGAACTCCGCGCCGCCGTCGGGGAAGACGCCGACATCGGCATCGACTTCCACGGCGCCATCTCGCCCGCCCT
This sequence comes from Acidobacteriota bacterium, assembly GCA_017304135.1. Taxonomy (GTDB): domain Bacteria; phylum Acidobacteriota; class Terriglobia; order Bryobacterales; family Bryobacteraceae; genus JAFLBB01. The sequence continues at coordinate 20,274 of JAFLBB010000041.1, forward strand.
GGCCAAGCTCCTCATCAAAGGCTACGAGCCCTACAATCCTCTCTTCATCGAAGAGCCCTGCCAGGCGCAGAACCACGACGTGATGGCCGAAATCGCTCGCGGCACCCACCTGCCCATCGCCACCGGCGAGCGCGTGTTCACCAAGTGGGGCTTCCGCGAGGTGCTCGAGAAAAAGGCCGCCACTATCCTCCAGCCCGACATGTGCCACGCCGGCGGTATCACCGAGGTCCGCCTCATCGCCGGCATGGCCGAGGCCTACTACGCCTCCGTCGCGCCGCACAACCCGCTCGGCCCCATCTCACTGGCCGCCGGCGTCCAACTGGCTGCCTCCATTCCCAATTTCCTCATCCAGGAACAGGTGAGCCTCGGCGAGGGCTACGTCAAACAACCGTTCAAGGTCAGCCGGGGCTATCTGGAACTGCCGGCCGCACCCGGCCTGGGTGTGGAACTCGATGAAAACGCGATGGCCGATAAGATCGGTCACGATTGGCGCAACCAGGAAAGCTACGACGCCGACGACGGCAGCGTCGTCGACTGGTAGTCAGCACCGTACACCGTGTGCGGGCATTCACCATCTTCCCCTCTCGATTTTCTTTCTTATTCCCTGGGTTGGAGTCCAACGGGGTCGATAGAGGATTATTGAGGGCCGTGCATGACCGTGGTGCCCGCGCACATGACTACGAAACGAAAACCGAGTGTTCACGCACTGCCGGCCTTCCCCGCCGTGGCCAGGAAGCTGATGGTGCTCGTGTCGCGCGAAGCCAGTAATATGCAGGAGGTTTCGCGCCTCATCAAGAGTGACGCGGTCTTTTCGGCCGAAGTGTTGCGCCTGGCCAACTCGGCCGTCTTTGGCTTGCGTTATGAGGTGGTCAGCATCCTCCACGCCCTGTCCGTGCTCGGTATGGACCGCCTCCAGGCGCTCGTGCTCACCGTGGCCATGCGCGATTTCTTCTCCACCGTCCGCCATGAACCGCTGCTGAAGCGCTGCTGGCGTCACAACCTCTCCTGCGCCATGGTCGCCGAGTGGGCTGCTGAATTCTGCTGGATCGACAAAAGCGTTTCCTACACGGGCGGTCTGCTGCACAGCCTCGGCCATCTGGGCATGGCTGCGCTCTATCCGGATGAATATTTAGAAGCCGCCGCGGGCGAGATGGAACATGGCGAGAGCTTCGCCGCGCGGCAGCGCGAACTCACCGGCACCGACCACCTGCAAATGGCCTCCTGGCTCGTTCAGGAGTGGGGTCTGCCAGGCGTCTTTTCCGAACTCTGCTCCTGCCACCACTCCGGCGATCACCTCGACCCCAGCCAGCTCCCCGGCCTCATGGCGCTGGCCTGCGAAGTGAGCGATCAGCTCGGCTTCTCCATCGTCGACCGCGACGTGGTGTGGGAGCCGGAAACCTTCCTCGCCCGCCTGCCTGAGGCGCGCCGCTGGTCCATCAGCGGCAGGCTCTCCGAACTGCCGGAGCTGATTCCCTTCCGCGTGAACGTCTTCGAACAGGAGTTCCTCGCCTAGCGCGCGAACCGCACACCCTCGCTGCGCGCAATCAGCGCCGGGGCCAGGCAGTTGCCGATCAGATTCACCGACGTGCGGAACATATCGAGCACGGCGTCCACACCCAACAACACCGGCAGCGCATCCAGCGGAATGCCCCACGCCGTCAGCGTCCCGATGATCACCACCAGCGACGTCCGCGGCACCGCCGCCACGCCCTTGGTCATCACCAGCAGCACGGCCAGCATCGTCCACTGCGTGGCCATGTCGAGCTTCACATCCACCGCCTGTGCCAGAAACAGGCAGCTCAGGAAAATGTGCAGCGCCGTGCCCGCCGTGTTGAAACAGAAGCCCAGCGGCATCACCAGATTCAACGTCGCCCGAGGCACGCCGAACTCCTCCATCTTCTCCATCGCCACCGGCAGCGCCGCGCCGCTCGCCGTGGTCGCAAAGGCAATCGCGAACGGCTCACGAATCGCGCCAGCGAACCGCCCCACCGGAATGCGCGCCGCCAGCATCGCCGGCAGATAAACGAACACCAGCAACACCGCCAGCGCCGAATATTCAGCCGCGATCAGCCGCCCGAAGTTCGTGAACACCCCCCAGCCGCCGCGCGCCATCGTCGTCGCCATCGCCGCGCCAATCCCCAGCGGCGCCGCATACATCACATAGTGCGTGTAGCGGAACATGATGTCGTTGACCGCGCCAAAGAACCGCACCACCGGCGCGGCGCGCTCGCCGATCGCCACGCACGCCGCTCCAAACAACGACGCGAAGACCACCAGTTGCAGCATCTGCCCCTGCGCCATCGCATCGATCACGCTCGACGGCACAGCCTGTTCAAGAATCGATTGCCAGGTCAGCTTCGGCGTCTCCACCACTGCTTGCGCCGCACGCACGTGCAACCCGTCGCCCGGCCGGAATAGGTTCCCCGCCCCCATCGCCAACAAAAGAACAATCAGCGTCACCACTTGAAAAAGCACCAGGCTCTTCACTCCGATGCGCCCCATCGCCTTACCGCCGCCTGCCCCCGCGATGCCGCTCACCAAGCCCGCCAGAATCAGCGGCGCGATGATCGATTGCACCAGCCGCAGGAAGACGTTGGTCAGAGGCGCCAAGTGCAGTGCCCGATCCGGCGCCAGCAGCCCCAGCGCCGCGCCCACAGCCATCGAAAGGAAAATCGCGCGCGTCAGGTTCACGGCTGCGGCGTCAGCGGATGCCCTTCCCAGCGAGCGATCACCGCCGTCGCCAGGCAGTTGCCCAGCACGTTCACCGACGTGCGCGCCATGTCCATCACGGCATCGATGCCCAGCAGCACGGCCACCCCTTCCATCGGCAGGCTGAAACTCGCTAGCGTCCCGGCCAGAATCACCAGCGCCGCCCGAGGCACCCCGGCGACACCCTTCGAGGTCAGCATGAGCGTCAGCATCATGATCACCTGCTGGCCCAGCGTCAACTCCACGCCCGCCGCCTGCGCCACAAACACGCTCGCCAGCGACAGGTAGAGCGTTGTACCATCGAGGTTGAAGCTGTATCCGGTCGGCATCACGAAGCCAACAATGTGCTTGGGCACGCCGAAGCGCTCCATGTTTTCCATCGCCACCGGCAGCGCCGCTTCGCTCGACGCCGTCGAAAACGCGATCAGAAACGGCTCCTTGGCCGCTTCATAGAACCGCCTCACCGGAATCCGCGCCACTGCAATCACCGCCCCCAGCACGCCAAATACAAAGATCGCCTGCGCCACATACATCGTCAGAATCAGCTTGCCCAGACCAAACAGCACGGCAAAGCCTTTGCTGCCCACCGTCACCGCAATGGCCGCGCCGACGCCCACCGGGGCCAGGTACATCACATACTTCGTGTAGCGGAACATCACCTCGGCCAGCGCATCGGCAAACTCCACCACCGGCCGCGCCTTCTCGCCAATGGCCGCGCACGCCGCCCCGAACAGGAAGCAAAACACGACAATCTGCAGCACCTCGCCCTTGGCCATCGCGTCAATCACCGACGACGGAAAGGTGTGCTCCAGAATCCCCGCCAGGTCCGGCGGCTTGGCGCTCACTGCCGCCTCGGCCGCCGTCCGCTCCAGCCTCATGCCTTCGCCCGGCTTCACCAGGTTCACCGCGCTAAGCCCTAGCACCAGCGCAATCGTCGTGACGATCTCAAAGTAGACGATCGATTTCAGACCGATTCGTCCCATTGCCTTCACCGAGCCCGACCCCGCGATCCCCGCCACCAGCGTGCCGAACAACAGCGGCGCGATGATCGACTTGATCAGCCGCAGGAAGATCGCCGACACCGGCGTCAGTTGCCGCGCCACCTCCGGCGCCGCCGCCCCCAGCGCGATGCCCGCCGCCATGCCAACAAAGATCCACGCCGTCAACGAAAGCCGCGGCATCTATTCCGGACCCCGCTGGCCCCAATGCAACTTCTGGCGCAACACGTCGAAATACAACAGCCTCGGCGGCCTGATCAGCCGCAGCGCATGCTTGGCCGCCCGGCACAGCACATGATCGCCGTGGCGCAGGGCAATCGCCTGCTGGCCGTCCACGTTCAGGAACACGTCGTTGTCAGGCGCGCGCACGGAGAAGGAAACCATCTCGCTATCGGGCACAATCACCGGACGGTTCGTCAACGTGTGCGGGCAGATCGGCGTCAACGAAAACGCCGCCACCGTGGGAAACACAATCGGGCCGCCAGCGCTCAACGAATACGCCGTCGAGCCCGTCGGTGTGGACAGGATGAGCCCGTCGCCGCGGTAGCTGCACACATAATGATGGCCGACCCAGGCGTCGATCTCCACCATCCGTGCCTCGGCCGCCTTGGCCAGCACCACATCGTTCAACGCCAGGTACTGCGCCACCACCTCGCCGCCGCGCTCCAGCATGCAGTTGATCATGCGCCGGTGGCCGATGCGGTGATGCCCCTTCAGCGCCCGCTCCAACTCCGGATACAACTCCTGAATCGTCAACGCCGTCAGAAACCCCAGCGAGCCCAGGTTCACCGCCAGCAGCGGGATCTCCCGCTCGCCAATCGCCTTGGCCGCCATCAGCAGCGTCCCGTCGCCGCCCAGCACGATCACCATGTCGCAGTTTTCCGGCACCTCGCCAATCGGCAGGCCGTCGCTCAGGTCGGCGTAGCCCGCCGTCACCGTGTCGTAGCGCGCCGTCAACTTCCGCTCGGTGAGGAAGGCGAGCAGACGCGGCACCACATCCCTGCCCTTGGGCGCTTCAGGTTTCGAGATGATGCCGATGGTTTGGACGATACGCATAGAGCAAGAACTCTCGATTCCCCTCCGCCCCCGTAATCGGGCTGGCCACCAGAGAGCAGTCGAATCCCAACGATTCTACGCAAGTGCGGACGCGCGCGCAGGCTTCCTCATGCAAAACCGGGTCGCGCACAATGCCACCCTTGCCCACTGACTCGCGGCCGACTTCAAACTGCGGCTTCACGAGCACAACCAGGCTCGCCTCCGGACTCAACAGCGCGGGAAGGTTCGGCAAAATCAGGGTGGCCGAAATGAAGCTGACATCCATTGTGGCAAAGCCGGGCCGCTCCGGCAGCATGTCGGGCGTCAAATAACGCGCATTGCACTCCTCGCGCGCAATCACCCGCGGATCGTTGCGCAGCTTCCAGTCGAGCTGCCCCCGGCCCACGTCAAACGCATACACCCGCGCCGCCCCGCGCTGCAGCAGGCAATCGGTGAAGCCACCCGTCGACGCTCCCACATCCAGGCACACCACGCCCTCCACCGAGATCGCGAAATGGTCGAGCGCATGGGCCAGCTTCAACCCGCCCCGCGATACATAGGGAAGCCGCGCCACCACTTCCAGCACCGCATCGGCAGCCACCGCCTGCCCCGGCTTGGCCGCACGCTGCCCGGCGATCATCACATCGCCCGCCAGAATCAGCGCCTGCGCCTTCTCCCGCGTCGGAGCAAGCCCGCGCTCGACCAGAAGTTGATCGAGCCGCTGCTTGGGTGACGTCATCGTGGCTCTAGGAATTGCGATGGACAATCAGGTCGGCGATAGCCCGCAGCGCCGCCGCCCGCTCACCAAACGGCGCAACCGCCGCGTGCGCGGCCTGCAACTGCTCCCCGGCCATGCGCCGCGAAGCCTCCACGCCATACACCGCTGGAAACGTGATCTTGTGCTGCGCCGCGTCCTTGCCCGGCGTCTTGCCCAACTGCTCCGGCGTGGACTCGATGTCGAGCAGGTCGTCGACAATCTGAAACGCCAGCCCCACCGCCTCGCCGTAGCGCGAAAGAGCCGCATGCTCCTCGCTCGCCGCCAGTTTGCCCGCCGCAATCGCGCCAAACCGCACACTGGCCCGCAGCAACGCCCCCGTTTTCGCGCGGTGAATGCGGTGCAGCAGTTCCGCCGTCGGAGCCTGCTTCTCGCCTTCCAGGTCGTGCACCTGGCCGCCGATCATGCCCCCCACCGTGCCCGACGCCACGCTCAACTCTTCCACCAGGGCCAACCGCTGCTCCACGCTCAACCCTTCGGCCTGCGCCACCACCTGGAAGGCGATCGTCGACAGCGCGTCGCCGGCCAGAATCGCCATCGCATCGCCGAACACTTTGTGATTGGTGGGCCGCCCGCGCCGCAAATCGTCGTTGTCCAGCGCCGGCAAATCATCGTGGATGAGCGAATAGGTGTGCACCATCTCCAGCGCGCATGCCGGCGCCAGCACCACGTCGCTTGTCTCGCCCAACGCCTCGGCCGCGGCGATAGCCAGAATCGGCCTCACACGCTTGCCGCCGGCAAACAACGAATAACGCATCGCGCGGTGGATCACCGCCGGCTCAACTGTCTCCGCCGGAATCAGCCGCTCCAGCGCCGCTTGCACACGTTCACCCTGCAGCGCCAGGTAACCGCTCAAATCGAATTGCGTCGGGGTGGGGGTCGCGGACATAGCGCTCGTCACTCAGTCGTTGCCCGAATCAAACGGCTCGGCTTTCACGCCCGCCGCGCGCTTCACCAGAATCTCGATGCGCGCCTCGGCCGCCTCCAACTGCTTCCGGCACACCTCCGACAACGCAACCCCCCGTTCAAACAGCGCAAGCGACTCTTCCAGCGGCTGCTCGCCGGACTCCAGTTGCTTCACCACGGATTCCAGCTCCGTGAGGGACTGCTCAAAATTCACTACCGGCTGCGCATCGCCCATCGCCATATTGTAACGTGGGCGCGCGCCTGCGGCCGTTGCGGCTCACTCCACATTGGGCGCCACACTCTGCCCCAACCGCAGCATCGAGGTCGTGAACTCCATCGACGCCGTCGCGAAATCCCCGCCGATGTCCATTGACCGTATCGCCGCATCCCGCTTGCCCGACAACGCCTGCCTCAACACCATCGCCGCCACCTTGTGCAGCCGCCGGTGCGCCTCCACACACTCATGAAACTCCGGCGCCGACTTCACCTCCTCCTCCGTACAACTCTCCGCCCATCGCCCAAACGAGCACGCGCCTTCTGCCCGCAGTTCCTCCGGCGTCCACTCGCTATTCATCGTCTTGATGGCCGTCAGCAACTCACTGCGCCACAACCCGTGCGCAGCAATAGCGGATTTGATTTCACGGTCCAGGTCCACGATTTCTTTCCTCCAGATCGAACGGTTCTTCCCTCAAATAGCGCGGGGATTCCTCCGCTCATATCGGCGCGATTTCCGCACTTGATGGTGAATCGTCGATGAACTTCTCCGCCCCCCGCACCGGGGCGCACAACCGGCAAAAACACAACGGCCCCAGCCGGAGCCGGGGCCGCCGCGAGTACAGTTGTCGCCGGGATCAGAAGTAGTACTTGAACCCGAGTTGCACGTTGCGCGCTCCCACCTTGGTGCCGGTGATGGTGCCGAAGTTGGAGTTGCCGAAGCTGGTGTTCGGATCGCCGAAGACCGGCGTGTTGGTGAAGTTCGTCGCCTCGAGCCGGAACTCAAAGCGCTGCCCTTCCCGCGTCGCCACGCTCTTCAACAAAGCCGCATCCACCGTCCGGATGCCCGGCCCGCGGTAGTTCAAATACCGCGGCGCCGAACCGAACACGTCGCCGATCGGCTGCGTGAACGCCGCACGGTTGAAGTAGCCGCCATTTAAGCGATCCACCACCGCGCCCGTCGTTGACGGATCGCCGATCAGGTTCGGCCGCTGCGTGCCGCCGTTCTGCATCACGCCGCCATTCTGGCTCACCTGCAACGGGTTGCCGCCCTGGAACAGGGCAAAGGCGCTGACCTCCCAACCGCCGATCAGTGCGTTCACCCAACGGTTCGCGCCGCTACCCAACGCCTTGCCCTGCCCAAACGGCAGTTCATAGGCCCCGGAGAGCACCATACGGTGTGTGATGTCGTGCGCCGACAGCGCCTTCTCACCCTTGCGGTTGAGAGGATTCTGCTGCGCCGTCGAACCGCCCAGCCACGAGTAATTGCCCGAACCGATCGAGGCGTCGTCGAGCATCTTCGACCACGTGTAATGGCCAACAAACGTCAGCCCGCGCGAGAACCGCTTCTCATACTTCATCTGCAACGCGTGATAGTAGGAGTTCGCGTTGGCCGGCTCGGCCGTTCCCGAACTCGCTCCGTCATACTGCGTCATGCCGCGCAACAGGCGGAAGCGCTGAATCGTCGGCCGGTTCATGTTCACCGCCAGCGGGTCGTTGATCACGCCGAAGAACGGATTCGGCACCTGCGCGTTCAACTGGTCGCGCGTGAACTGCCCCTCGCCCGGGTACCACACCGACAGCGGCAGCGGCACCAGGTTCGTGTACGGATTGAACAGGTGCGCCCCGCGGCTGCCCGTGTAGTTCACCTCCACCACGCCCGACTTCACCTGCCGCTGCACCGAGAAGTTCCAGCTGTAGTATTCCGGGTTGCGGTTGAACGACGGCACCGGAGTGCCCACGCCCAGACCGATGAACGTATTGTCGCCCTTGCTGTTGCCCGGCGGCAGCAGCATGCCCTGCGGATAGGGATTGTTCAGCTTGGCAAACAAGGTCTCGTTGGAGTCCAGCGAATAGGTCGGCGTCGAGTTCACGTTGAACCCCGCACCCGTGTGCCCATACACCGTCGCTCGCGAAAGCTGATACAGCAGGCCCCAGGCGCCGCGAATCGACGTCTTGTCGTCCAGCGCATAGGCGAAGCCCAGTCGCGGGCTGAAGTTGTTGTAATCGCCGTTGAAGGGGGAGCGCCGGTTGTCGTCGACAAACTTCAACACGCCGCGCAGATCGTAGCCCGGCACCGAGATCGGCGACTTCTGGTCGAGATCCCAATAGCTCTGCCGGTTCTGCGTCTCCCAGCGCGGCACGTCGAACTCGTAGCGCAACCCCAGGTTCAGCGTCAGTTTGCGCGTCACCTTCCAGTCGTCCTGGAAGTAGAAGCCCATATAGCGCGAACGCGTGAACACCTTCGGGTCGATGTGGTACTGGCCGCCCGTGCCCCAGCCCAGCAGCATCGTCGCCAGGCCGTTGCCCTGGTTGTTGTTTCCGACATTCTGCAACTGCCGCGTCACTTGCGAGCCAAAGCTCACCTGGCCCGACGGATAGCCCGGCTGCAAATAGTCCAGGAAGTTCTGCCGCATCTCGCCGCCCACCTTGATCGAGTGGCTGCCGAGGAACTTCGAGAACGAACCCGAAACCTGGTGCGCGCCTTCCTGGCGGTCCATGATCACCCACCCTTCGGTGCCGATATCGGTGTAGCCCTCCGGCGCGATTGTCGGAAACACCAGGTAGTTGGCGTTCGTCTTCATGTATTCGGGGAAGCCCAGCGTCGTCAGGTCAAACGGCGCCATCGCGTTGCGGTAGAAGTTCGAGTAGATCAACCCGTAGCGCACCGTCCACACCGTGGTCGCGTTCTCCGTCCGCGTGAAGTCGGTCACCACTGAATGCGTCTTCGTCCCCGTCGGACCGTTATTGAACGTAAACGCCGGATTACCCGCTCCAAACAGGTTCGCCGGGTCGCCGTTGTTCGGCGCATGGCTGTAGCGGCCCGTGATGCGCATCTTGTCGTTGATGTTGTGGTCGCCCTTGAAGTCCATCTGCTTTGAACGGCTTCGATTCACGTCCTGGGCAAACCAGTTGTTGTTGTTCGTCACCGCGTTGGTCACCTGGTTGCCCCGCGGGAAAAAGGCCAGCGCCTTTAACGCCACCGGGTCCATGCGCGACTTCGGAATGACGTTGCCCGGAAACACGCGCCGCTCCCACTGCCCGGCCGCATTCCGTGAAGCGTCAAACGGATCGAAAATCGAAATCAGCGTCCCGTTGGACTGGAACGTTCTCGAAAAATCGCCGTCGCGCTGCGGGTCGGTCGGAAACGTCGCCGTTGCGCTCGTCGGCGTCCGCTGCTTGGTCTGCTCGTAGGAGGCAAAGAAAAAGGTCTTGTTCTTTTTCACCGGACCGCCCAGCACGCCGCCAAACTGGTCGCGGCGGAACAGCGGCCGCGAGTTGCCCGCGCGGTTGGCAAACCAATCGTTCGCGTTGAGATCCGAATGGCGGAAAAAATAAAAAGCCGTGCCGTGGAAATCATTGGTGCCCGACTTGGTCACCATGTTGATCACCGCGCCGCCGGTCTGCCCATACTCGGCCGGGAAGAAGTTCGTCTGCATCTTGAACTCCTGCACCGAGTCCACCGACGGCTTGTATTTCAAATCCGTGATGCCCGAGTTCTGCTCCACCGTCGTCACCGTCACGCCGTCCACCAGCACGTCGGAGGTCGAGTTGCGCGCCCCATTGGCCACGAAGTTTGTATTCGTCGCCCCGCGCGCGCCTGCTGAACCCACCACGCCCGGCGTCAAATAGACAAGCGCCAGCGAATCGCGCCCCAGGTTCGGCAGCGAGATCATGTACTTGTTCTCCACCACCTGGCCCAGCGTCGCGTTGGTCGTGTTCAACAGCGGCGCCGTCGCGTCCACCGTCACCGTCGAGGTCAAATCGCCGATCTGCATCTGCACATCGATCGTCGCCTGCTGTTGCACCAGCAACGGGAACCGTTGGTGCACATACTTCCGGAAGCCTGCCGCTTCCACGTTGAGTTCATACGCCCCCGGCGGCAGGGCGGCCAGCGAATAGCGACCGTTGGAATCCGTCACCGTCGGATGCGCGACGTTGCGGTCCAACTCAGTCACCACCACTTTTGCCCCGGGAACCGTGGCTCCCGAAGCATCTGATACCGTGCCACGCAGCGCGGCTGTAAACGACTGGCTCCAGCCCACGGCCGCAAACACCGTAAGCGAAAGAATCAGTAGAGGAAATCTCTTCATGGTTACCTCTGATCTTCTGATTTACTTGCCAGGCGGGAGATACTGCTACCCCACAACCCTTCAAGGTTGGGGGGAGTCTATCACACGCCATGCCCACGAACGCAACGATTCCAACCTCGTTTTTCGAGGAAACACGAAAAATAAAATATGATTAATAAACTTGAGATGGAGTTACCGCTACCGGCATCGCTACCGTCGCTTCGCCCACCGCAGCACCTACTCTCCCGGCACCGCCACCCCCAACACCCGCGCCCGCTGTGCGATCTCGTCCCACAGCCCCCGCGTCATGGGAATGCCCCGCTCCAGCCGCTCCGCCTGCACCCGCCACTCCGGATCGCCCGCCACCATCACTTCGTCATAACCCGCCGCCGGCGCCGCCGACTTCACATGCCCGGCCAGCCGCGCCACCCGCTCGGTGAACTCCGCCCGCGAGCCAAACCGCCCCGGGTCAATCGCCAGGAAGAATTGCGACACGCGAAACCGCCGGTCCTTAAACCGCAGCCCGCCCAGCTCGGTCGAAATCGCCCCGCCCGACAGCACGCCCGTCAGGATCTCCACCATCATCCCCAACCCCGATCCTTTGTAGCCGCCCAGCGGCATCAGGAAGCCCGCCAGCGCCGCTGCCGTCGACATCGTCGGCCTTCCCTCGCCATCCATTGCCCATCCCGGCGGAATCGTCGGCTCCTGGTTCAACTTGGCTTTGTAGATCTTCCCCATCGCCACCGTCGTCGTGGCCATGTCGAGCAGCCACACCGAGTCGTCGGGCGACCCACCCTCGGGCGCAGGCAACGCGCAGCAGATCGGATTCGTCCCCCAACGCGCTTCGCGTGCCTGCCACGGCGCCACCGCCGGCGAAGCATTGCACAGCACAATGCCGATCATCCCCTCGCGCGCGATCCTCTGCCCCCAAAACGCCGCCGCGCCAAAATGATTCGACTCCCGCGAAATCGCCAGCGCCAGCCCGTGCTCCCGCGCCAGCCGCACCGCGTGGTCGCTGCACCGCGCGCTCACCACCTGCCCCAACGCATTCTCGCCATCGTAGAGCGCGCACGCCGCCGATTCGCTCACCAGCCGCCCCACACCCTTGCCGTCCACACGCCCATCGCTCAACTGATCGAGATAGAAGGTGAGCAGTTGCAGCCCGTGCGAATCCACCCCGCGCAGCGAGGCAAATAGCAGGCTATCCGCCGTCAGCGCGGCATGCTCCTCCGACGCCCCCGCCGCATGCAACAACTCCCGCGCATACGCGCGCAGCGTCTCGACGGGCAGTATGTGCGCGGCCTCCGCCATCAGCCGCCCAGGTATTTCTTCAGGTCAGGATTCAACAGCTTCTGCACGTCGGGCTGATCCACGTTTTCCATCGTGATCACCCGCCCCTCCAGGTCCATCCGCTTCGGCGGAGTCTTCCCGTTGACCTTGTCGTGAATCGTGCGCACCGCTTCAAACCCGATCTTGAACGGGTCCTGCACCACCATCGCTTGAATCACGCCCCCGCGCAGGTCGGCAATCATCGCTTCATTGGAATCGAAGGCCACGATCTTCACCTTCCCCGCTGCCCCGCGCGACTTCACCGCCAGCGCCGTCCCCGTCGCCGAAGGCTCCGTCGAACAGAAAAACGCGTTCAGGTCCGGATGCGCCGTCAGCATGTTCTCCGCCGCCGCCATTGACTTGCTGCGGTCGCTCATCCCATACTGCTTCGCCACGATCGTGATCCCCGGAAACTCCTTCTCGATCACCTCCGTGAACCCATCCTCGCGGTCCGTCGTCGACACCGACCCCGGCAGATGCTGCACCACGCCGATCTTGCCCTTGCCCGCGAGCAAACGCCCCATCTCGCGCGCCCCCATCCGCCCTGCCTCTTTGTTGTCCGTGGCCACATAGGAGATGTAGTTCGTCGAGTCGAGCCCGGAATCGAATACCGTCACCGGAATGCCCGCCGCCATCGCCCGGTCAATCGGCGCCACCAGCGCCTTGCGATCACTCGCCGCGATCACAATGCCATCCACGCGCTGCGCAATATAGGAGTCAAGAATCTGAATCTGCCGCGAGAAGTCCGTCTCCGTCGCCGGACCGTTCCACAAAATCTCCAGCCCGAACTCCTGCCCCGCCGCCACTGACCCGGCCTGCACCGTCAGCCAGAAGATGTGCGACGTGCCCTTGGGAATCACCGCCACGCGCTTCTTCCCGCCGCGATTGCAGCCCGCGCCCGCCAGCCCCAACGCCGCGGCCACACTCGCCGCCGCCTGCCGCCGTGTCATTGTCATTGAGCCGTCCAGCCCCCATCGATCAGGATGTCGGTGCCCGTAATGAACCCGGCTTCCTCGGAGCAGATAAACCGCGCCAGCGCCCCGATCTCCTCCACCTTTCCCCAACGCCCCAGTGGGATCTTCGACAAAAACTGCGCATTCAGCTCCGGGTTGTTCATCAGCGCCGTGTTCATCTCCGTGCCGAACGGTCCCGGTGAAATGCCCACCACCGTGATGCCGTCAGGGGCCAGTTCCAGCGCCAGCGCCCGCGTCATGCCGAGCAGCGCCGTCTTGGTTGACGAATACGCCGTCCGCCCCGGAATCGAAACGTGCGACATGATCGACGTCATGTTGATAATGCGCCCATAGCCGCTGCCCTTCATGTGCGGCACAAACGCCCGGCACATCAGGAACACGCTCGTCAGGTTCGTGTTCACCACACCCATCCACTCTTCGAGCGTGAACTCCGTGATCGTCTTGCGCAGGTTGATGCCGGCGTTGTTGATCAGAATATGGATCTTGCCGTATTGCGCCGCGAGCTCTTGTTCGAGCCGCAGCACATCGGCTTCCACGGCCACATCGGCCACGTGCAGCGAAGCCTTGCCGCCCGCCTTCACCACCTCCGCGGCTGACTCTTCGAGCTTCGCTTTGTCGCGCGCTACGAGGGCGATCGTCGCCCCTTCGGCGCCCAGCGCCACCGCCATCGCCCGGCCCAGGCCGCGGCTGCCGCCCGTTATGACGGCCACTTTCCCTTGCATCGAACTGTTGGACATTCTCTCTCCTGAACTCTCTGCCCCTGCCTACCGCCGCCCGGCCCGCGCCATGTCGAGTATCTGCTCGGCCACCCGCTGCGGCTGGTCAATCTGTTCCATCGTGATCGAACCCGTCTCACTCGCCGTCACAATCGTGATCGCCCCCAGCCCCAGCATGCGGTCGCCCAGCGACTGCGTCACCGTCACATCCTGAATCCGCGCCAGTTCAAGCGTCCGAGTCGTCTTCGACGCAATACCCGACTGATACCGCAGCCGCCCGTCGGCCACCGTAATCCGCGTGCTGCTTTTCACAATCCAGCGCAGCGCCGTGAACAGGCCCAGCACCACCGGGATCGCCAGCAGCCACACGTACCTATCGCCATAGGTCACCATGGCGTACACCGCTGCCGCCAGCAGCAGCGCTTCCACCACGCCGCCGAAAATCAGAAACTTGGGGGAGGGTCGAACCTCAAATGAGGACATAGGAAAACCAGTTGCTCCGAGGGCCTATTGTATAGCAGCCGGCCGGCCCGATATCATCAAGTGATTGGACGGAGGAACGACAATGAAACGAACTCTCACCCTGGCCGCCGTTGCGGCCTTCACCCTCACCACCGCCATCGGCGCCGACTTCACCTACACCCAGCGCACCGAAATCACCGGCGGCAGCATGAAACAGATGATGAGCATGCTCGGCCGCTTCGCCAAGGGGGTCAATGAGCCGCAAACCAGCACCGTCTACCTCAAGGGCGGCAAGATGGCCACCCACGCCGCCAAGACCATCTCGGTGATGGATGCCGAAGCCGGCACCATGACCAGCATCGACCTCGACCGCAAGGAATACTCGGTCATCACCTTCGAAGAGATGCTCGCCTCCATGAAGAAGATGTCGGAGAAGATGCAGGGCAACAAAGACACCAGCGCCAAAATGAACATGAAGGTGTCGGTCGACGACAAGGGCGCCGGACGCACCGTGGCCGGCATCGCCACCCGCAACCTGCTCATGAAGATCGACACCGACACCACGGCCGTCGACAAGAAAACCGGCAAGGAGGTCACCATGACCTCCACCATCGAAAACGACATGCACATCGGCAAGACCGCCGGCAGCGAGGCCTTCCGCGAATTCGCCCGCGCCATGGAGGGCAAATTCCCACTCCAGCAGATTCCCATGCAGGCCATGATGCAGGGCGGCATCGACTTCGACGGCCTGAAGGAGGCCGGCAAAAAGATGTCCGAGGTCGACGGACTGCCCCTGTTCACCGTCACCCGCATGATCAACGCCGGCGCGCCCGGCATGCCTCCGCCTCAGCAGCAATCCAGCGCCCGCGAGGAACAGCCCAAGCCCTCCGCCGGTGATGCCGTCGCCGGCGCTCTCGGCGGACGCCTCGGCCGCTTCGGCGGCTTAGGCCGCAGGCCGAGGGAAGAGCCCAAAAAGCCCGAACCGGCCCCCGAACCCCAGGCCGCCTCGTCCGCCGCCCCCGCCGCCAACGCAGCACCCGCCGCCAACACTCTGCTCGAGATGACAACCGAGGTGCTTTCGTTCAACGACGGCGCCGTCAACCCCTCCGTGTTCGCCGTCCCGGCCGGCTTCAAAGAGGTGGAAAACCCCATGAAGAAAATGGCTAAGTAGCCATCGCTTCCGGCTTCGCAACCACGTGAATCCGCGGTGCGGGACTCATCTGAGCCTCCCGCGCCGCGCACATCCTGTCCACCGCCTCGGTCACCTGCCTCCTCCGCTCGCGCAGCCTTTCCCGCTCCGCCCGCTCCCGCTCCGCTTCGCGGAAAGGCTCATTTTTCCGGAAGTCCAGCCGCTCCGGAATGTACGTGGCCAGGCACTGATAGAGCGTAAAGTCGCTCTGATAGTAGGACAGGTTCGTCAAATCGTAGAGCACGAAGCCATGCGTCCGCAGGAAGTTGGAATGGTCGATCAGCGTGTCGCGGAACAGGCAGATCTGCGCCTCCAGCGTCACGATATTGGTCTTCTTGAGCGTCTCCACGGCCCCGCGCAGAACATCCAACTCCGCCCCTTGCACGTCTACCTTCATCAGAAACGGCCCCTCCAGCCCGTGCCGCTTCACCACCTCATCCAAAGGGCGCACCGGCACACGCCGCCGCGCATACTGCGCCTGGTCGGCCTGCAGCCCGCCAATATGCGTGTTGTAAAACCCCGGATCCACCGAAAGCTCGATCTCCCCTTGCATGCTGGACAGCGCGCAGATCTCGTGCCCGCCGCCAAACGAGCGCTCCACACGCTCGTAGTGCGGTTGGTTCTCCTCCATCGCGTCGATGAAAAAGTGGCTCGCCTGGGGGTAGCACTCCGTCTGTTGCCGGATCGCGAAGAACGCCCCTTCGGCGGCTCCGATGTCGATCACTTGGGAAACTGGAATCCCGAATGCCTGCAACAGCTTGAGCGTCGTAAGGAGATCTGCTCGTTGAACGTCCATGCAGCCTCGCGGTCCGAAAGTGGCGGCGGGATTGGCCAG
This sequence comes from Acidobacteriota bacterium, assembly GCA_017304135.1. Classification (GTDB taxonomy): domain Bacteria; phylum Acidobacteriota; class Terriglobia; order Bryobacterales; family Bryobacteraceae; genus JAFLBB01. The sequence goes on from JAFLBB010000041.1 coordinate 36,488, forward strand.
GCGGACCCTGTGCCGCGTTGCAGGCGCGCGCCGGCGCCTCAGCATTCATCGGCATTCGGGTCCTCACTCTTTACTCAGCGCCGCCCTTCCCCCGAACCGTGCGCCTTACTTCAATTGGAGGTATGCCGAGGCGCTCTTGGCCGGATCCGCCGCCGACGTCGCAGTGACGGCAACCCAGCGGTTGGGCGTCGGATTCACCGCCGGCGCCTTATACAGCCCCGTCGCCGATATCGTCCCATTCGCCGCGCTGCCTCCGGCCACTCCCCCCACCTTCCAGATGACACCCGTGTTCGACGACCCGGTGACCACGGCGGCATATTGCACCGTCTGGTTCGGGCTCGCCCCGGCCGAGCGCGGGTTGATCGAGATCGTGATCGAAGTCGGTGGAGGCGGAGGCGGCGGCGGACCGCTGGGAAGAGTCACATTCAGATAGGCTGTGTTCGAGGGCACGCCGTCCGGATTCCTCACAACCACCGGCGCATACTGTGACGACGTCGATACCGTCCCCGTCGCCGTCACACGGCTTTGCGATACCCAGGTCGTGGCCAGATTCGCGCCCTTGAAGTTGACCACGGCCCCCTGTTGAAACCCCACCCCATTTACCGTCAGCGTGAACGCGGCCGTCGTGATCGGCGACGGATTGAGCGAAATGATCCGCAGAGGAAGCGTGAGCAGGACGCTGGCCGTGCCCGAGGTCACCGGGGTGGCTACCGTTGCCGCCGATATCTGTACCGTCGCCGGAACCGGCAGTGCGGTCGGCGCCATATACAGACCGTTGGCGTCGATGAAGCCGCGCGTCGCGCTCCCGCCTTCCACCCCGTCCACACGCCACTTCACCGATTGATTCGACGCTCCCGTCACAGTCGCCGTGAACTGCTGGTTGCGCCCCACATACAACGAAGCGCTCCCCGGCGACACCTGCACCTGGATGGCCGAGCCGTTCTGCCGCGCCTCTCCAGAGTCGATGCTGATCATCAGCGGCGTGGCGTCAACGGCCTCAAAGGCCGAACCGGGAACATCGTGCAGCGTGTGCAGATTATCGTCGTTCCAGCGGTCGTCCGGTTTTCCCGTGATGAACCACGACGACCCGTTGTCGGCCAGGATGAGGCCGTACTTCTTCATCGCCCGCAGAATCACCTGCACCTCCGCCGGGAACCCCGAAATGTCGAAGCTCGCCTTCAACCGGAACCGCTCGCCCATGCGCGGATACTGGGTTCCGGTGAGGCTGGAGGCAAAATGCCGGGCCGGCCACACAAACGCGCGCCGGGTTTGCGGCGCCGTGAACCGGATCGCGTGCTTGATCTCGCCCGCCAGAACCTCTTCATAGGTCACCAGTCCGGGCATGATCGGCAACCCCGCCGCGTCCGCCGAGCCCCAACCGTTCGGCCTGAGGACATTCGACCGCAGATCGTAGATCGCCCCCGAGCCGGAACTCCAGGATGCGCTCTGCGGATAGGCCGAGAACATCTCATAGAGGATGCAGTTGGTCGTGTCGATCGCAATCACGTGCCGGTCTCCCGTCGAATTGCTGCCGCCTTCAATCGGCGCATGGAGCGGGATGGCGTACGGCCCGGGATCCGACTCGCTGGCGTAGCGGAAAGTGGCGGGATATTTCGTCTGCGAGCCGTTCACAAGAATAAACGGGATTCCCCCCTGTGCTCCGTTCCAGTAGCCACCGGAAAAATCGGGATGGATGAATTTACTCGCCCCGATCGTATTTACCAGGGTCGTCGAATTGCTTGCCGCCGGCAGATGGTCAATCGGCGTATTCCAAATGTTGTTTGCCGGGAGCACCGGGCAACCGCCCACAGTGGCTTGCCCCCAGGCGAGAGTCGTGGAAAGGCACAAAACGAGGAGAACGTACAGCAGGTGAGTCATGACGTGACCAGAATACGGGCACGTCGCGGGCCATCCAATGAGGCGGACACACGGTTATTGCTCTCCGGATCGCCTGTGTGCGGGCCATCCGGCACCTAAGAGCTAAGCACGATTTGTGCCACTCACTCAGTAAGGTCCCCCATCCACCAGCGGTTCAGCAGCGCCTTGTCAGACTCGCTCAACCTCGCCTCCGGGTGCATCCACAAGTAGCTCGGCGGCGGCATGCTGCCATTGCCGGCCGCCTCCACAATCTCCCCGATTTCTTCCTCATCCAGCGTATATTCAATGGAAAAGTTGAGCCTCCGCCGCCCCCGTGAGACATGATCGGACATCAACCACGACCCCGGACTTAGCCGCGCATACCACGGCCAATTCGTGTCGTTGGAGTGGCAATCGGCGCATGCGCGCGCCAGCAGCGTCCGCACCTGTGCCGGAACGGCCTTCGTCTGCCAGGCCCCTGCCTTGTCGGCTTTCCCCAACGGCGGCGGCGGCGGTTGAATCGCCTGCGCCAGCGCTGCTAGGCCCACCACCACCGACACCACCAAACCAACCCGTCGCTTCGTCAGAATCGCCACTCTGTGTCTGACGATACAATTCCGCCAAGTGTTACTTCACCGCCGCCCGCTCTGCCACCGCCGCCGGAGTCGCGCGGCTGTTGCCCAGGTTATGAACCGCTACCGAGGTGAACATCCCCGACAACGCAAAGTTCGCCACCGCGGCATACGGCGCCGCTTCAGGATTCTTCCGTAACAACAACATTTGGCTGGCGATTGCCCCACCCGTGATGGCCGACTTGATGGCCATCCCCCGCGCCCGGAACCGCCCATCCGCGCTTTGTAGCAACGGGTTCCGCTCGCGCTTACCCATCGACGTCAGCAGGTCGGCCGCCGAAGCGGCCGCCATCACGGCAAGCGAGGCCTTCCACATCCGGTGTGGCCGGTGAAGGTCCCGCGATGGCGGCGCTTCCGAGCGCAACCGCGCCAACAGTTCTGGCGACAGCACCGGAGGTTCCGGCTTCGACTCGGCCCGCATCAGGGGCGCGGCGAACAACAAAGCAAGAGCAAGCTGGGTTCGTTTCGTCACAAAACCAGCCTGCCGGATGCATTCGTTTACGAATATCCAGCAGCCGTCATGCGCAGTATTGGTACTTCACCGCGGTCGAATACGGGATAGCTCCCGTGAAATCCGAGGGTTAGCGCCCCCCCCCCC
>JAFLBB010000042.1 GCA_017304135.1 Acidobacteriota bacterium
CACATTCCCACAGCTTCGACGGCGATATATGGATTCATCCAACCAAAAAACTGCACCGAAAGGACCCCTGCCCCTACCGACCCTCACCGCCACCCTTCAGGCTCATCCTTCGATGAGAATATGGTGGATGACACACATCGCAGACTGGTGCTGTCAACATCGCAGACTGGTGCACGCCGGTGTGCGCCTGGCACCCAGAACACAGGCCGATGTGCGCCTGGCACCCAGAACACAGGTGAGGATGGGGTTGGTGCGGTGATGAATCTGGAGCCGTGGCTGCGGCGCGGAACTACTGAGCGAGCTTGCGGGCGCGGAAGTCGTTGTTGCCGGGCGTGGCGGCGAAGCCGCTCCACTGACCGTCGGCGGTTGTCGGAAGCCCGTTGCTGTCGTTGATCACTCGGGCGCTCCACTGCTGGGTGAACGCGCGGCCGTTGACGGTGACGTGGCGAGTGAAGGAGAGGGCGCCGCGGCGGTAGGTCCCTTCGAACGGAGACGCGCCGTCGGCCGGGCCGTTGCCGAAGATGCCGCGGAGAGAGCCGTCGGCGAGGAGTTCCTGGATGGTGAACGTGCCGGAATGTGCCCCGCGGCAGCATTCCCATCGCCAGGTGCCGAGCATGGGGGAGAGCGTGGCGCCGGGCCCTTCGGGCCGCGTGAGGGAGGCCTCGAAGTCGTCGACGCTGGGGGCATGGCTGTAGCCGCTCCAGCGGCCGTTGACTGTGCTGAGACGGCCGGAGCGGACTTGAAGGTCGGCCGACCACTGTTGCTTGCCTCCGTTCCAGGCCGGTGAGGAACGGGTAAATTCGATGCGGTTGCCGCGGATGCGGCCGTGGATGGGAGTCTGGCCGTCGCTGGGTCCGTTGCCAAAGCGGCCGCTGAAGCGGCCTTCGGAGTCCTGGCTCTGAATCGTGAACGTGCCGGAGTGGGCTCCCCGGCAGCATTTCCAAACCCATGTGCCAATCGGACTCACGCCCACGCTGGAGGGCGCGGCGCGTTCCATGATGCCGGAGGCGTTGTCAGCTTGGCCCCAGGCGCGGCCGGGGCTGAGAGCGAGGGCGGCGCAAAGGGTGAACATGAGGGAAGGGGTGATGGACAATCGCATGGATTCCTCCTGTAGTTGCCCAGATCCCCAGCGTGGTGAGAATGGCCGTGCGCCTCATATCATCGACAGGGTAACGCCGGTGGGGGTGGAGAGCAATGAGGTGCGGCGTATCCGTGAGTTCGAATCGCTTCCCGCTCGCTATTGAAGGAATTCCGCGAGATAATTCACCCCATGTCAACTTCTACGGGCGCGGAACGGGAAGTTCGGATTGGGCTGGTGTTATATGGCGGCGTGTCGCTAGCCATTTACATCAACGGCGTGGTGCAGGAGTTCCTGCACTTGGTGAAGTCGACGGCTGAGGGGGCCGGTTGCGACAGCGGTGGAGGGGTGTCCGGCACGCGGGCGGTGTACCGCAAACTGAGCCGGATTCTGGCCGGGCAGGCCAGCGAGGGTGGCGGCGCGCCCGTGCGGTTCGTCATTGATGCGATTGCCGGGACGTCGGCGGGCGGCATCAACGGCGTGTTCCTGGCCAAGGCGCTGGCTCTTAATGGTGACCTGGATGGAATCAAGAAGCTGTGGGTGGAAGAGGGGGACATCGCGAAACTGATCAACGATGAGGGTTCTCTGTCGGATGAGATGAAGCGGTATGAGCTGCAGTCTCCGCCGGCGTCTCTGCTCAACAGCCAGCGTATGTATGTGAAGTTGCTCCAGGCATTGGGGGGCATGAAGGCTGGCGAGGGGAAGGCTCTGGCAAAAGAAATCGATCTGCACATCACGGCAACGGATTTGCGCGGGCTGGTGCAGCCGATTCAGCTCTCGGACGGGCAGGTGTTTGAGCGCCGGCACAGGGCCGAATTTCACTTTCGGTATTCAGAGATAGAAGAGCTGGGCGGCCGGGCGCTGAACCAGTTCACGCGGGATTACGATCCGTTTCTGGCATTCGCGGCGAGATGCACATCGTCGTTTCCCTTCGCCTTCGAGCCGATGCAATTTGCCGACATTGATGATGCGCTGCGGCGGGAGGGGATTGTGCAGCGCGACGAGGCGTCCTCGTCGGCAAGCGCGCGCTGGGAGGCGCTTTACCCGTCATACACACGCGAAGCGCTGTTGGGGACAGGCGTGCGGGCGCAGTTGGAATTCGGCGAGCGGCCGTTTGCCGATGGCGGGTATTTGGACAATAAGCCGTTCTCATTTGTGATTGATGAGATACTGCGGCGGCAGGAGACCTTGCCGGTGGACCGGAAGTTGTTCTACCTCGAACCGGCGCCGGAGGCTCCCCAGAGCGACAAACTCGAACTGCGCCGGCCGAACGCGGTTGCCAATGCCTGGATGGCTTTGTCGAGCCTGCCTCGGTATGAGACGATCCGCGGCGACCTGGAACGGGCACGGCAACGGAACCGGGAGATTGACCGGTTGCGGCGGCTCGTCGAATCGGTGCGCGCGGCGGCGCCCGGCTTGCCCGCGCCGGAGATGGCGGCCGGCAAGTGGCAATCGATGACGTCGCGCGACTTGGCGGAGTCCTATGGTCCCGGGTACACGACGTATCACTGCGTGAAGGTGTCGTCGGTGACCGATGATCTGACGGCGCTGTTGTGCCGGCACTTTGCCGTGGATGCGGATTCGCTGCTGGCGATGCGGCTGCGGTATCTGCTGGAGTCGTGGCGCGACCAGAAGTATGGAAGGCCCGAGAGCGGGCGCGACACGCTGAACCAGTTCCTGCTGTTCTTTGATGTGCGGTTCCGGCTGCGGCGTCTGCATCATCTGTTCCGGCTGTTGGACGAGGCGTCTCACGCCTCGAGCCTGGCGCGAAGCGAGAGGGCGCGGCGCATCCGGACGGCTCTGGTGGCGCCGTATGACGACCTGTTGCGCCTGCAGCGCGGCTCTCATGCCAGCGTGCTCAAACCGCTCGGCGATGCGGCGGCATTGAAATCGATGCTGGGAATGGGCGGGGCGGATATGGAGATGGGCGGGTTGCGTTGGGATCCGTCCAGCGCCGGAGAGGAGCACGAGCGGGCGGCCCGGCTATTGGCTGACGAGGAGGTTGCCAAGGCGATCGATGATGCCGTCGGGGGGCTTGACGAGGTCTACAGGCAGACGTTCACAAAGGTTCGGGACAAGATCAACTCGGCACTGCTGTGTTCTGACGATGAGCCAGCCGGTGGGGCTGCGCTTTGCCGGGAATTGGAGGAGGCCAGCAGCGGGTTTGAGCGGCTCGACATGTTGACGTTTCCCATCCTGTTCAACACTGGCATCGGGGAGTTGGATGAGATTGATCTGTACCGGGTCAGTCCGGCCGATGCGCCGCTGGGCGGGAATCTGGCCGGGGGTAAGGGGAAGGTGAAAGGCGCGGCGCTGGGGGCCTTTGCGGGCTTTCTGGAGCGGGAGTGGCGGGTGAACGACATCTTGTGGGGGCGGCTGGACGGGGCGGAGCGCATCATTGCCGCGATGCTCCCGGGCGAAGCGCAACAGGTTGTGCGGGAGGCGCTGATTGCCGAGGCGCAAACAGCGATTGTCGACGAAGAGCTGGCGGAGCATCCGAAACTGCAAGGCAGCCGGTTGCAGGGGCCGGCGCTGCTGCGCGAATGGATGAAGCTGCGTTTGGAGGAGCAGCAGCGGGGGCCGTGGGCGAGGACACTGGCGCGCTCGACGACAGTCGTTGGCGACATTCTGGAGGCGATTGCGCGGCGCACGAATGCGGGGCCAACGCCGCTTTCCGGAGTGGCGCATGTGGGGAGGCTGGCCTGGGGGTTGATCGAGATCTCGACACCGCGCCGCTATTCAGAGCTGGTGTTCCGGTACTGGATGACGGTGCTCTTCGCCGTGGGCGCGTTGCTTGTCGTGCTGGGTGTGCTGTTGCCGGCCGTGCAAGCAGCGGGGTGGGTGATTGTGGGCTTGACGGTGGCCGCGAAGCTGGGTTCGGGGATGCTGCAGGACTGGTTCCAGGAAGCGCCCGAGGCCAGGCACAGGCCGACGATAGTGCTCGTTGGCGCTGCGGCGGGGGCGGTGGCGCTACCGGTGACGCTGTTCTTCGCGGCGCTGGGGCTGGCGCACGCTTCGGGTCCCTTGCCGCTCTGGACCAATCGGTTTGCGTTTTGGGTGGCGGCGGCGGCGGTGGTTTTGACGCTGGTCCGCATGGTGCAGGTGGGGCGGGCGTCGAAGGGGTTGCCACTCGCTTCGATTGAGCGTTGGAAGACGCTGGGAGATGTGGAGCGGGATTGCGGCGAGGTGAAGGACGACCGGCGTGCGGCCGTGCGGCGCCACCTCGAGGCGGACCAGCGGTTCGTGGCGTCCTACGCACTGCTGTTTGGAGCGATGGGATTTGCCATGTTACGGACGGGAGGCGTGGTCGAGGGGCTTGTCGTGGCCGTGTGTGGCATGGGCGCGGCGGTGGCCGATTACTTCGAGAATGAGCGCATCAGCCGGAATATCGCGGCCTCATTGCGTGAGTTGAATCCGGTCCTCGCGGCGGCCCCGGTTGCATTGGATCTGCCGGTGGCTCCGGTGAGCACGGCGAAGTGGATCCTGTTCTATACGTTGCTGCCGTTTGCCTCTTGGTGGCTGCTGCGCGGCAGCGCTAGTGTGGCGGCGCAGGTGGCGGGCTGGTCCATGACGGCGTCTTGCGTGTCGGGCCTGATCTCGCTGGCGCGGCGCGATGCGCAATTCCAAACCTTCTCACTGCTCGTGCTGCTGGCGCCCGGACTCCCGGGGCTGGCCGTTTATCTGGTGATGCGGGCCCTGGGCGCGTGACGGAGCCGTCGCCGCCTTACTTGCCGAAGATGCCGCCCTTGGGCTCGACGCGGAACCGGACGCAGACGGGCATGGGAACGCTCAGCTTCTGTCCTGTCGGCGTGAGGACGCCGGTCGCCGGGTCGATCTTAAAAACGACCAGTGAGTCTGAATTCTGATTGGCGGCGATGAGCCAGTTGCCATCCGGCGAGATGCCGAAGTTGCGCGGCGTCTTGCCCTCGGTGGGCTGATTGGAGGTGCGCGCCAGGCGCCCGCGCTTATCCACGTTGAACACGGCGATGGTGTCGTGGCCGCGGTTGGAGCCATACACGAAGTTGCCCGAAGGATGGGCTTGCACCTCGGCGGTCGACATGCCCTGTTCCACTTGGCCAGGGATTGTCGGCAGCGTGGCGATCTCGACCAGCTTGCCGGCGGCGCCGTCCCAGTACATTGACGTGAGCGTCATGTGCATTTCGTTAATGGCGAAGGCGTACTTGCCCGAGGGGTGGAAGCTGAAATGGCGTGGTCCGGCGCCGGGCTTCATCTGAAACTCGCCGTGTTCGGAGAGCTTCCCGGTCTTCTGATCGAACTTGTAGATGTAGAGCCGGTCGGTGCCGAGGTCGGCCGCAATGGCGAAGCGGTTGCGCGGGTCGAGGTTGATGGAGTGGGCGTGCGGGCCCTTTTGGCGCTGGGGGTTGGCGCCGGAGCCCTTGTGCTGGATAACGCTGGCCGCCGCACCAAGTTTGCCGTCGGCTTCGAGGGCGAAGCTGGCCACGGAGCCTGTGCCGTAATTGGCCACCAGGAGCCAGCGGCCCGTTTTGTCGACAGTGGCAAAGCAAGGGCCGCCGCCTTCCGAGCCCACCTGGTTCAACTGCGTGAGCTTGCCGGTCGAGGCATCGATGGAAAAGGCCGTGACGGTGCCGCCGGGCTTGCCGGAGGAGCCGTAGGTTTCGCCAACGGCATAGAGAAATTTGGCGTTTGGATGAATGGCGAAGAAACTGGGGTTGGTGGTCTCGGCTGCCAGTTCGGGGTCGCCCATCTTGCCGGAAGCGAGGTCGAACTTGGAAACGTATATGCCTTTGCTCGTGGGGTCCTTGGTGGCGCCGCCGGCGCGGACGGTGTAGGTGCCGAGGTAGACGAGGGATTGTTGCGCGGCCAGGGGGAACGCGCTGAATAGGGTGAGGGTGAGAAGAAGAACTCGCCGAGGGAACATAGCGAGTGCAGTATATCAGGGCAGGAGATCGGGCCTCATGCGGCGTGTCTTGGAGAGCGCGGCCTCGCGACGCCACTTCCCGATTTCGCTGTGATGGCCGCTCAACAGCACGTCGGGCACAGGCCAGCCTCGGAACTCAGCGGGGCGCGTGTATTGCGGGCAGTCGAGAAGCCGGCCGCCATCGGGAAGTTCACGGTTGAAGCTTTCGTTTTCGGTGGAGGCTTCGTTGCCGACAACGCCGGGAACGAGGCGGGCGATGGAGTCGAGGATGAGGGCTGCCGGGAGTTCGCCGCCGCTCACCACAAAGTCGCCGATGGAGAGTTCCTCGTCGGCCAGGTGTTCGGCGACGCGCTCGTCAACGCCTTCATAGCGCCCACACAAGAAAACAATTTCCGAGCATGCCGAGAGGCGGCGCGCGCAGGCTTGATCGAACTTGCGGCCCTGGGCGCTGAGCAGGACGATGCGCGTGTGTTCACCACGTTCGGGCAGTATGGCTTCTACGGCATCGAAGAGCGGCTGGCACTTCATGAGCATGCCTTCGCCGCCGCCGAACGGCCTGTCGTCCACCGTCTTGTGGCGGTCATGCGTCCAATCGCGCAGGTTGTGCACCTGCACGCGGACAACACCAGCTTCGATGGCTTTGGCGACGATGCCGTTGGAAAGGAAGCCCTGGAAGAACTCGGGGAAAATGGTGACGAGGTGGAAGGTCATGGCGCGGCGGGGGAGACGTTGAGCTGGGCGAGGCCTTCGGGCAGCGTGACACGGATGAGGCGATCAGCGGGACGGATCGCGATGCAGATGGCCGGTACGAGGGGAATGAGCAACTGCACGGCGGGTGAGTTGACCTCCAGGAGAGTCTGGAGTCCAGTCTCCTGCCAGTCGTCGACCTCTCCGTAGAGTTGTCCGGTAGCGTCGTCGATGACGTCGCAGCCGATGAGGTCCTGCAGGAGATATTCGCCGGGCTCCAGCGGTACGTCTTCGCGCGCCACGGAGAGCACAGCGCCGCGAAGGGCTTCGGCCAGGTCCATGGTGGTGATGCCGTCCAACTGCAGAAAGGCACGGTCCTGATGGGGACGAAGGGTAAGCAGACGATACGGGCGGGCGTCCACCTGGACACTCAACCCCGGCATATAGCGCCGGTGCACGGGCCGGTCGAGGATCATCTCTCCTCGCAATCCTCGCGCGCGGACCACCGTGCCGAGTGGGACCCGCTGGCGGAGCGGCCTACTCAAGAATTTCGAGGGTGAACCGGCGATTCAACTTCATGCCCGCGGCGCCCAAAAGTGTGCGCACGCTTCGCGCCGTCCTGCCCTGCTTGCCGATTACTTTCCCGAGGTCGCTGGGGTCCACGCGAAGTTCGAGAACAGTAACCTGTTCCCCTTCCACTTCACGCACACTGACGTTCTCGGGGATGTCAACAAGAGCTTTCGCGATTTCTTCTACGAGTGTACGAACAGACATCCCGTCCATTACAGCTTCACCTCAATCGAAGGATAACACCGCTGTTCATGCGATGCCTGCGGTGGGGCGTCCGTGAACAATATATTTACAGCTGAGCCCCAGGTTGTTGTCGGAGGGCTTCAGGCGCTGACGGGAACGGCGGGGTTGGACTTGATAAGCCGCTTCACGATGTCGGTGGGCTGTGCGCCCTGACCGATCCAGTGGTCGATGCGTTCGTGATTCAGCTTCACTTCGGCGGGGTTCACAACAGGGTTGTACTGGCCCACGATCTCCACGCAGCGGCTGTCGCGAGCGCGCCAATCCTCCATCACAACCACTCGATAGGACGGCTTCTTTTTCGCGCCAACACGGGCCAGACGAATCTTCAACATTACAGTCGCAAATCTCCTCACTTATTACTATAGCGAATGATGGGCGGCAATGCATCAGAAAGGGCAGGTTCCCCCCTTTCCGCCGCCTGCAAACGCGATCTTCAGGGGGAAGGCGGCCTGTTCAGAACCCCCCGCCCTTCAGGAAACTATCGAGGTCGGGCATTTTCATTTTGCCCAGGCGCTTACCGAGAAAGCCTTTGCCCATGCCGCCGGTGAAACTCTTCATCATCTTGCGCGCCTGGGCGTACTGCTTGAGGAGGTTGTTCACCTCTTGCACCGTTGTGCCGGAGCCTTTGGCGATGCGGCGGCGGCGCGGGCCGTTGATCACCATGTGATTGGAGCGCTCGTGCGGCGTCATGGAGTCAATGATGGCGATGACGCGGGTCATCTCCTTGGGGTCCACTTTGACGTCTTTGAGCTGCTTCATGGGGCCGATGTTGGGCATCATGCCGAGCAGCGATTCCAGCGGGCCAAGTTTGGCCAGCTGCTTCATTTGGTCGCGGAAGTCGGCCAGCGTGAACTCGTCGTCGAGGAGCTTGCGCTGCATCTCCTCGGCGTTCTTGGTGTCCACCTGTTCCTGTACTTTTTCGATGAGCGAGAGCACGTCGCCCATACCCAGGATGCGCGAGGCGACGCGTTCGGGGTGGAAAGCTTCCAGCGCATCGGCTTTTTCGCCGACGCCGACAAACTTCAGCGGCTGGCCGGTGACCTGGCGGATGGAGAGTGCCGCGCCGCCGCGGGCGTCGCCGTCCATCTTGGTGAGGACGATGCCGGTGATGCCGAGGCGTTTGTGGAACTCGTCTGCGGACTTCACGGCATCCTGGCCCGTCATGGCGTCGGCGACAAACAGGATCTCCGTCGGGTTGAGCGCCTCCTTGAGGGTCTGCAACTCCACCATCAGGTCCTCATCGATGTGCAGGCGGCCGGCGGTGTCGACCAGCACGAAGTCCTTGCCCGTCTGGATGGCCTCGCGGCGCGCGCCCTTGGCCAGTTCGAGCGGGATGTTGTTGCCCGGCTCGCCCTCGTAGATGGGAATCTTCAGGTCGCGGGCGAGGATCTTCAACTGGTCGCGCGCGGCCGGGCGATAAACGTCCACCGACACCAGCAGGGGATTGTGGCTGGCCTTAAAGAGGTGGCGTGCGAGCTTGGCCGTGGAAGTGGTTTTGCCGGACCCCTGCAGGCCGACGATCATGACCACAGTGGGCGCTTCGTTCGCGGTGCGGATACGGGACTGATGTTTGCCCAGGATCTCGACCAGTTCGTCGCGGACGATCTTGATCACCTGCTGGCCGGGCGTGAGTGAAGACATCACCTCCTGGCCCATGGCCTTTACCTTGATGTTCTCAATGAGCTGCTTGACCACCTTGAAATGGACGTCGGCCTCCAGGAGGGCGACGCGGATTTCGCGCAGTGCGGCCTCCATGTTTTCCGGCGTCAGCTTGCCTTCGCCGCGTAAATTCTTAAAAACCCGTTGGAGTTTTTCCGAGAGGGAATCGAACATCTATTGAAGATTGTACGAGAGCCGGGCCAGGTCGCGCGCGCGGCGGACCTGTTCGAGGGCGTGGTGCAGGTGCGACTGGTCGATGGGTTTGGCCAGAACGTCGTCCATGCCGGCATTGCGGCACAACTCGCGGTCCGACTCCATAACGCTGGCGGTGAGAGCCATGACCGTCAGGTGGCCTGGGACGCCTTCCTCGCGCTGGCGGATGGCCCGTGTCGCGTCCCAGCCATTCATCACGGGCATCAGACAGTCCATCAGGACGAGATCGAAGCGGCCGTGCAGGCCTTCGCGGTCGAGCAGTTCGAGGGCTTCCCAGCCATCGTTGGCAATGGTGACGACGGCGCCTTCCTTTTCCAGTAGCCGCTGGGCGATGCGTTGGTTGACCTTGTTGTCCTCGACGAGCAGGATCTCCAGCGGCGTGGCCGAAACACCGGAGGCGGCGCTTTCCGGTTCCGGGCGCGGCTGTTCGCTGCCGGTACGGGCGAGGAATTCCTCCTCGGTGAGAACCTCCAAACGGCAGGTGCAGGTGAAGATGCTGCCCTTGCCAAGGTCGCTTTCCACCGTGATGTGGCCCGCCATCATCTCGGCCAGTTGGCGCGTGATCGTGAGGCCGAGTCCGGTGCCGCCGAACTGCTTGGTCGTGGCGCCGTCAGCTTGCGTGAAAGCTTCGAAAATGAGGGATTGTTTCGATTTTGAGATCCCGATGCCGGTGTCGGCGACTTCCAAAATGAGAAAGCGGCCGCCGGCGTAGTCGTCACCGGCGCTGACGTGAACGGTGACCGAGCCGCCCTCGTGGGTGAATTTCACGGCGTTACCGGCGAGGTTGGTGAGGATTTGCGCGATGCGGATGGCATCACCGCGCCAATGAACCGGCGTGCCCTCGGCGACTTCGATGTGGAACTCAAGACCTTTGCCTCGAGCCGTGGAGACCAGCAGCCGCAGGCTGGTTTTGAGAAAGGCATGCAACTCAAACGGGGCCGGATTCAATTGGAGCTTGCCGGCCTCGATCTTGGAGAGGTCTAGGATGTCGTTGATGATGTGCAGCAGCACATGGGCCGAAGAGTGGATCGCCTCGACGCAGTCCTTCTGGTCGCCGCTCAGCGGAGAGTCCAGGACGAGTTCGGACATGCCGATAATGCCGTGCATCGGCGTGCGCAGCTCGTGGCTGATGCTGGCCAGAAATTCGCTCTTGGTGCGGTTGGCCCGCTCGGCTGCGTCACGGGCCTGGCGGAGGTCCTCGCTGCGGCGTTTTTCCTCCGTGATGTTGTTCGACAAGCCAAGGCAGCCGTAAACATGGCCCTCCTCATCGAGCAAGGGGACCTTCGAGGTGCGGGCCCACATTTCGCCGGCCGCGGTAACGGAGCGTTCCTCGAAGTTGAGGCGCGGCACTCCCGAGGACATGATGGCCTGGTCGTCAGCAATATATTGGCCGGCGAACTCCGACCACAGCATGTCGTGATCGCTGAGGCCCACAATCTCGGAGGGATCGGAGAGTCCCGCGTCTCGTGCAAAGGCAAGATTGCAGCCGAGGAAGCGCCCCTGCCGGTCTTTCCAGAACACTCGTTGTTCCAGGATGTCGACGGCGAGTTGCAGCATCTGTTGCGTGCTCGCCAGCCCCATGCGATGGGAACAGCCGGCGCCGGCCGGCGCGCACAGCAGGATCAGCCCCGCGATGTCGCCTTCCTCATTGCGCCACGGCCAGACGTCCCAACGCGAGCGCAGGCTGGCGCCCCCGGCAAGCGTCAACTCCGCGATCAACGGGCCCATCTGCTCGCCGCGCATGCAGCGTTCCAGCACGGTGGCATAGCCGGCGCGGGCGCCGGGGAAGAGATCGTAGAAGCTGGCTCCGTCAAGGCCCACCGCATCGAGATGATGCATCCGGGCCCACAGTGGGCTGGACCGGAGCAGGCACATGCGTTCATCGAACACGGCCAGGGCCGGGCCCTGTGAGATCAGGGCGCGGCATTCGGGCGCCGGCGGCGCGGCAGGAACGCGCTCAGTGAGGATGCCGGCGCAGGGTCCGGCCGCCGTCAGGCGTTCCAGCAAGGCGTGGCGCCACAGCCACGGGCCCGGATTGAGGTCGACCGCCAGCGGGGAGGCACCTTCACTGGCCAACCAGCCAGGCAGGCGGCTGATGGATTCGGCCGGCAAGACCTCATGGCAGCGGTAGGATCTCCATACGCCGCCGGTGTACAGCTCAATACGGTCACGGTCCTCGCCGATCCGCCATGGTTTTGCCCCCTGGCATGAGCCCAACAGGCTTGCCCAGGCATCGTCGCGGCTTTCCGCTCTTTCGTGCTGATTGGATGTGTTCACCCGCTTATCCCGGCCTTATGCGGTCCGTTCGGTTCCTCCTCACCCTCATCGGCGAGGCCAGGGGGAGTCTGAATTGATTGCGGTGCGGCGATTCCGAATTGGAACGCAAGAAGCGGATAGCCGGCAGCGTGGGAGTATGTTGTCATCAGGGAGTGACGCAGACCCATTTGTTGTTGAACGAGGAAAATTGCTGGGCAGCTGTGCGCCGGCGGGACCGGGCGCTGGATGGATGGTTCTTGTATGGGGTCCTGACGACAGGCGTCTATTGCCGGCCGTCGTGCGCGTCGCGGCAGCCCCGGCGGGAGAATGTGCGGTTCTACGGCAGCTGTCTGGCGGCCGAGGCGGACGGCCTGCGGGAGTGTCTGCGCTGCCGCCCCAAGCAGGCCGATGCGCGGGAGCCGGACTGGCTGTTCGGATTGTGCCAGCGCATCGAAGAGCGCTGCCACGAGCCGCTGCCCCTCGCCGAATTGAGCCGCTTGGCCGGGGTGAGCGCATTCCATCTACAGCGTCAGTTCAAGGCGGCCACGGGACTCTCGCCGAGGCAATTTGTCCAGCAGTGCCGAATCACGCGTTTGAAAGGCGGACTGCGGGCCGGGGCGACGGTGACCGAGGCCGTGTTTGCCGCCGGATACGGTTCGATGAGCCGTGTGTATGAGCATGCCGCGGCGTCGCTGGGCATGACGCCGGCACAGTATGCGAAGGGCGGCGCGGGCCTGTCGATCACGTGGGTCGTGATGCGGACCGCGTTCGGATTACTATTATTGGCGGCAACCGACGCAGGCTTGTGCTCGGTGGAGTTTGGAGCGTCGGAGGCGGATCTGGTGGGGCGCCTGCGGTGTGAGTTTCCAAAGGCGGCGCTGACGCCGCTGGCGCAGCCCTATCCGCAGCCGTTTGACGACTGGGCCGAGGCGCTGCAGGCTCACCTGGAGGATCGGCGCTCGGTCCTCAATCTGCCGCTCGATGTGCGGGCGACGGCCTTTCAGACGTTGGTGTGGAACTACCTGCGGGCCATTCCGCGCGGCGAGACGCGGAGTTACCAGGAGGTGGCACGGGGAATCGGGCGTCCGTCAGCGGCGAGGGCCGTGGCGCGCGCCTGCGCGTCAAACCGGCTCGCCCTCTTGATTCCATGCCACCGTGTCTTGCGCGGCGATGGCGATCTGGGCGGCTACCGCTGGGGCGCAGCGCGCAAGCAGGCGCTGCTCGATTGGGAGGCGTTCCTGGCAACCGGGGAATGAGACGGCGCGGGACGGATGGGCGTGCGATGATCGGGAGATGAAGGCTTCCCCGTGGGTATGGATCGTGGCGTTGCTGGCTGCACCGTTGTATGCCCAAACGGCCGCAGCGCCGTCGTCGGCGGGCCGCGAATATGATCACTCAGCGGCATCGACGCGCAAGGCCGTCGACGACATGATGTGGTATCAGATGCTCGGCGGCGTGGCCGACATCGACATCGTGAAGTATACGGGACTGCCGCCGGCACGGATTACGAACCCGACCGGGCAGGGGGCGGGTAACCCGGTGATCATCACCGCCTACACGTTCCTGCCGAAGAAGATGGACCGGACGAAGAAACACCCGTTCCTGATTTACTCCCATGGCGGCGTGCATGCGAACTTCAACACTGGCTCCGCCCATATTGTGCGCGAGTTGGTGGAGCAAGGCTATGCCGTGATTGCGCCGGATTACCGCGGTTCAACGGGCTATGGGCGCGGCTATTATGAGCTGATCGACTATGGCGGCAGAGAAGTGGATGATGTCTACCGCGCGAGGCAGTGGATGCTCGACACGTATCCGTTTCTGGACGCCACACGCGTGGGGTTGATCGGCTGGAGCCATGGCGGGCTGATCACCCTCATGAATCTGTTTGAGCACGGTGAGGAGTTTGCGGTGGGCTATGCGGGCGTGCCGGTGAGCGACCTGGTGGCGCGGATGGGTTACAAGAGCGACGGCTACCGCCGGCAGTTTTCAGCCTCTTATCACATTGGCAAGAGCGCCGAAGACAACGTGGCTGAGTATCTGCGGCGGTCCCCAGTGGAGCATGCGGCCAAGCTGCGCACGCCGCTGCTGATTCACACGAACACGATCGACGAGGATGTGAATGTGCTCGAAGTGAGGCGGATGATTTCGGCGCTGAAGGCCGAGGGGAAGCAGTTTGAGTACAAGATCTATGAGGCGGCGCCAGGGGGGCACTCGTTCAACCGGATCGATACGCCGCTGGCGCGGGAATCGCGGAAGGACATTTACGCGTTTTTGGCCAAGTACTTGAAGCCTTAGCGCAGCGCTTCGAGCACAAGCACCCAGTCCTTGCCGCGGCCAAGTGTGCCGGGGGGCAGCCAGCGGCGCGGGGCGTTGGGGCGTGCGCCGATGGGGCGGGACTGGCCGGTGCGGGGATCGAACCACGAGGCGCGAACCGTTTTGCCGAGGTCCTTCGCGGCGAGGAGTTGGATGGCTTCGCCAAATGGCGTATAGGCCAGCAGGTAGCCGTTGCCCAGGGCCACGCGAATCGGCGCGCCGGCCTGCTGCGCGCCGCTGGCAAGCAGGTGTTGCGCGGGAACGCGAGTGAGGGGATCGTGCGCTTCGATGAGCGCGCGGAGATGGCGCAGATGATCCGCGCCGGGCAAAGCGAGTGAGGCCTGCCATGTACCTCGCGCGAAGCCGACCGGTTCGCGGCCAGGGGCGAGCATCTGCCAGACGTCGTGGCAGCCATAGGTATGTCCGGCGGCGCCGGCCAGCACGCTCCACCACGCGGCCTGGCGCACGTCGAAGTCGTCGAAGAAACCGTTCTCCTTGGGACGCCAGTCGATGGGGTGGTTTTCGTAGCGTGGTTCGCCGTCGACGACCGGTTTCACGGGCAGGCGCAAGTAATCGTAGTCGGTCATCTCATCGTTGCGCTTGTCGCGCTGGTTGTGGCCACTCTGGAACATGTTGAAGTCCAGCCAGTCTTCGTTGTGGAGGAGCTGTGAGGACGACTGCCGGCCCTGCGGATGGAAGGTGATGAGGTGGCGGCCGGTGTCAGCTTCTCGGATGCCTCGCGCCATGGCGCGCCAGATGGGGACGACGCCTTCGGGCGTGCGGTCACCGCCAAGAATCCAGATGAGGTTGGGTGCCCCGGCATAGCGTGCGGCGATCCACTTGCCGTAGGCGTAGGCGTTGCTTTCGGTGAAGATGGCGGCGCTCGATTTCTCCCACGAGCCCTGGCGGACATAGCGGCCCCAGGTGGGGAGCAGGCCGATATAGAGTCCCTTTTCGGCAGCGCGTGTGACGATCCAATCGACGTGCTGGAAGTAGCCGTCGTTGGGGCGCGCCGGGTCGTTGTCGTGGAGCGGTTTATGCCCGTAGGGGTTGGGCGTGTTGAGGCCGTCCAACTCGGCCAGGGCGACGGCCTGAATGACGGTGAAGCGGCGAGAGCGGCGGTCTTCGAGATAGCGCTCGGCCTCTTCGCGGTTAAGGCGGTGGAACAGTTCCCAGGCCGTATCGCCGAGATAGAAGAAAGGCGTGCCGTCGGCGTGAACAAATGCTCGCTTGTTCTCAGAAACACGCAACGGTCCATGCGTCAGATCCACGGAGGACTGGGCAAGCAGCGAGGCGGCGCAGAGCAGCAGCAACAGCGGGCGCATGGCCGTTATTCTATTGCGCCGTGCGCATAGCCGGCAGGGCGACAGGCTTTTGCGGTTCGAAGAGTCCGAAATTGAAGACGGCGGTTGCCGAGCAGATGGCAACATACTGCTTGCCGTCGACGGCGTAGACGATGGGAGCGGCGGTGAGGTTCTCGCCCATCAAGTAGTGCCAGAGGTGTTGTCCGGTTTTGGCGTCCAGGGCAACCAGTTGGCCGTCATCGTCGCCGAAGAAGACCACGCCGCCGGCGGTCGAGACCAAGCCGGACCAACTGGCCGCCTTGCCGGTGAGCGGGTATTCCCAGACGCGCTTGCCGGTCTTGGGATCGTAGGCGCGCAGGAAGAACTGGCCGGGGTCGCTCTTCTTGGGGCTGGCGCCGCCGCCGGCAAAGTTCTTCTTGGGCTCGGGCTCCTGCGCCGACGAGGTGTAGACGTCGCACTGCTCGAGGTTCATCACATACAGCAGGCCGGTGCCGGGGTTGTAGGTGGGCGCCATCCAGTTGGCCGCGCCGCGAACGCCGGGGCAGATGTAGTTGCCGGCGGGTGTGGGGTCCTTATCGGGGACGAGGATGGGGCGGCCCATGGCGTCAATGCCGGTGGCCCAGTCGAGTTTATCGACCATTTTGGTGGCGCGTAGGAACTCGCCGGTGGCACGGTCAAGCGTGTAAAGGAAACCGTTACGGTTGGGGTGCATCACCACTTTGCGCGGCTTGCCGTTGATTTCGGTGTCGAGCAATACGGGCCAGCTTTGGGCGTCCCAGTCGTGGGTGTCGTGCGGGGTGAACTGGAAGTACCACTTCATCTTCCCGGTGTCGAGATCGATGGCAAGGAGTGAGCAGGTGTAGAGGTTGTCGCCTTTGCGGTCGCCGCCATAGAAGTCGGGCCAGGGATTGCCGGTGGTCCAATACAGGAGGTTTAGCGCGGGGTCGTAAGTGCCCG
Organism: Acidobacteriota bacterium; assembly: GCA_017304135.1. GTDB lineage: Bacteria > Acidobacteriota > Terriglobia > Bryobacterales > Bryobacteraceae > JAFLBB01. The sequence continues at coordinate 16,181 of JAFLBB010000042.1, forward strand.
AGAGCCAGGTGCCGCCGCCGCCCCACTCGATGTAGCCGCCCCAGGATTCGGCGCCGGGTTCGCCTTTGGCAGGGACGGTGTAGAGGCGCCAAAGCTCCTTGCCTTCATCGGCGGAGAACGCTGCGATGTAGCCGCGCATGCCGGAGTCGCCGCCGGCGACGCCGACGATGATCTTATCCTTCACGGCGAGTGGTGCGGCGGAGGCATAAAGGCCGTCTTCGACGCGGCCATACTGGCGAGTCCAGGCGACGGCGCCGGTTCGGCGGTCAAGCGAAACGAGGTGGACGTCGCCTGTGACGAAGTAGACGCGGTCGCCGAGGATGGCCGCGCCGCGGTTGACGGCGTCTTTCTTCGAACGGGTGTCTTTGTAGCGCCAGATGATGCGGCCCGAGCGGGTGTCGAGCGCGATGAGCTCGTTGGTGTTGGTGATGTACATCACGCCGTCGTAGACCAGGGGGCTGGCTTCGAGGCGATTGGCGCCGGCAATGTGGTTGGTCCATTTGGCGACGAGCGAGCCGGCGTTGGCGGGCGTGATCTGCTTGAGCGGCGAGTGGCGCTTGCCCTGGAAGTCACCGGCGTAGGTGAGCCAGTTGTGGTTGGGGCCTTGGACGATGTCTTCGTGGCGGACCTGGGCGCTGAGGGGCGACAAAGTGAGGATAAGCGCGGCGAGCAGTTTCATGTGGGGCATCTCCGAGGGGCTGAATTAATTGGCCGGGGGGCGCACGCTTTGGCGGCTGAGGTAGGCGAGCAGGTCGCGCAACTCGTCGCGGCTGAGTCGAGTCTTGTAGTCACCGGGCATAAGCGAGGTCTTCGAGAAGACAACGGCTTCCACCCCGCCCATGTCGACGCGGTGGATCTTGCCAGCCTTATCGATGACCTGCATGGCGTAATTGGTGCGGTCGACGCAGACGCCTTCAAGCGTGCCGCCTGTGCGGAAGGTGATCCTCACGGGCTGCGATTCAAATACGCCGCGCTCGCTGGGGTCAAGCACGGAAGTGCGGATTTCGTTGACGGACCGCAGACCGCCGATGTTGGTGAGGTCAGGCCCGGGGAAGCCGCCCTTGCCGGCGATCATGTGGCAGCCGGAGCAGCCGCCCTTGGACCAGAAAATCTGCTTGCCGGCTTCGACATCGCCGGGGACCTTGGCTTCGATAGCCGGCGCGGTGAGCGAGCGGACGAAGGCGACGATTTGCCAGATCTCGTTGTCGGCTCGGTTGAGGGCCGGCATGTCGGCGCCGGGGACACCCTTCTTGACGATGGTGAACATCGTGTCGTCATCCATGGGATGCCAGGCCCCGCGCTCACGCAGGTTGGGTCCGCGGCCGCCGTCGCCGGTGGGACCGTGGCAGCCGGCGCAGGAGGCGAAAAAGAGCTTCTGTCCTGCGGCGATGGCCTCGGGGTTACCGATGGCGGGGTTCTTCGATTTCTTCTCGCTTTTGTCTTCATGCTGGGCCGCGAGCACCACAGCGAAGGCGACGAACAGCGCACACTTACGCATATCAGGGTGGAGACTATTATGCTTCAACAAGCCGTTTCGCGTGGGTGTGGCGCTACGGGGGCAGAAGCAGGCGGCGCTTTGGTGCGCAAGCCGTTGCGGAATTCGATCCGGAAGGACAGAGCGTGCGCACGGCTGCGTCCGGCCCCCGGGGCCCTAGCGCAGCGCGGCGGCCAGCATCTTGCGCATCATCGATTCGAAGCTGACGCGGGGCACGCTGATGAGCTTGCGCGTCTCGGGGTTCTTCCAATCGTCGCGGGCGGTTTTGGGAAGCAATTTGGCGAGCGCGTCCATGCTGCCGCCGAGGGCCTCGCCCATGCCGTGGATGGCGCGGAAGTAGCCGCGCTGGCCTTCGATCTTGCGGCTTCCGGCGAGAAGGGCGGCCAGGGTTTCGGCACGGTCCTCGCTGGTGAGCGAGGGGTGGCGGGCGACGGTGGCGCCCCAGTCGTCAAAGAAGGGGCCGAGGGGGAGCAGGAGGTCGCGCGACTGGCGAAGGGCGCGCACGCCACGCAGCGGATAATGGCGGTGGCCTTCGCAGGACATGACGGCTTTGTAGACACGGGCCGCCGTATGGTACGCGCGGTTGTAGGGCGTGGTGTTCTCGTGGGCGAGGCGGCCGAAGCGCAGCTTGGCCTCGCGGTGGGCGGCCGAGGAGGGCCAGAAGGTGATGCCCTGGTCAAGGTCGCCCGCGTTGTGCGTGAGAGAGGCCGCCAGGCAGAGGGCGTCGAGTTCGCAGCCGCGTGTGTGGAGCGCGTGCTGGAATTCGGTGGCTTCGCGGCAGAGTTCCTCGTCAATGGCGTTGGCGGCTTCTTCGGCCAGCGCGGACTCGCCTGCGTGCAGAAATGAGCCAAGGGCGGCGGCCAGGACGCTGAGCTGTTCCCCGTTGTGGCCGCTCACCGGACCAACTCCGGCCAGCGCCGTGGCGCGCGTGGAGATGCCTTCGATGGACCATGTCATCGCTCGACGTGCGAAGCGGAACATGCGTTCAAGCGAGCCGGTAGCACGCGTATCCCGCCACAGCAGGCCGCGAATCTTTGTATCGACATCGGTGGGAACGAAGGTGGCGACCGTGGCGTGATGGGCTGCGATGCAGAGGGCGAAGTAGTCCTCAATCATGCTGTCATCGTCGAGCGAGGCCCCGGCGAGGGCTTCACCGCGGGCGAGGATGTCGAGGTATTCGCGGCACTCGATGAGGCGCTTGCCGTCATCGATGCGGGCCACCTTGAGGAAAGGGGCGGTATTGCGCACCTGCTCCACAATGGTGGCCGGCGATATGTAGCTTTTCGTTCCTATGCGCACGGCGCGGCTCCGATGTGCGCGCGGCCACGTGCGAGGTGTTGCGCGCTAGAAGTGAACGCCAACGAGAAATTCCGCCTGGTTGAGATTACTTTCGAGCAGGCCCGAGGCGGCCGAGAAGAAGTTCTTCGTGCCGCGGCGCGTGAAGCGGACCTCGGTCGTGATGCGCACAACGGGTTTGAACTCCATACCCCCGCCAAAGGCGAAGCCCCCGCTTGATGAATGCTGGAACTCGTCAGGCGAGAGGAACTGGCCAGGGTTGGTGATGGTGCGGGCCACTCCGGTGATCTTGTTGAACGAGGGGCCGGCCGCAACATAGGGGGTCCAGAGGCCGTCTTTGAACCGGTATTTGACCATCACCGGGAACTCGAACTGGTTCGCTTTGACGTTGAGCTCGACGGGTCCGGAGTTGGCGCCGTAGGAAAGGCGCTTGTAGAGCACGTCGATCGAGACGCTGAGGCGCAGCGGCAGGCGCACTTCGAGCGAGGGGCCGACGGTGTAGGGGTTGCGGAAAGACCTGTAGTTGAAAAGTGGACCGCCCGACGTTTTGAACGCCTCCGTAACGGGCACGCCGCCTTTCACGCCCAGGGATATGTGCTGTGCCGCGAGAGGCGCGGCAAGCAACAAAACTCCGAGGAAATGTTTCATGTTTCATTGTACGCACGGATCCCACGCTGAGTTACGCCGGAATCCGCCCGTGGACGTCCTACTCCGGCTTGTCGGTCTTCAGGAACTGCGCGATCGAGCGGATAGCCTGCCGTGTGCGGTGTTCGTTTTCGATGAACGAGAAGCGCACGTGCCCTTCGCCCAAGGGGCCAAAGCCGATGCCGGGTGAGACGGCGACCAGCGCCTTTTCGAGCAGCCGCTTGGAGAATTCCAGAGAGCCCATCTTCTGGTATTGCTCCGGAATGCGCGCCCAGAGGAACATCGTGCCCTTGGGCGGTTCCACTTCCCAGCCTGAGCGGTTCAGCCCCTTGACGAGCGAGTCGCGGCGCTTGCGGTAGACCTCGCAGATCTTGTGCGGCTCCTCCTCGCAGTCGCGCAGGGCGATGATGCCGCCGATCTGCAGCGGTTGGAAGATGCCGTAGTCCAGATAGCTCTTGATGCGGCCAAGCGCCTGGATCATGCGCGGATTGCCGAGGCAGAAGCCCATGCGCCAACCGGCCATGTTGTAGCTCTTGGACATGGAGAAGATCTCCACGCAGTTCTCCTTGGCGCCTTCCACTTGGAGAATGCTGGGTGGCTTGTAGCCGTCAAAGGCAATGTCGGCGTATGCGAAGTCGTGGACCACCATCGTGCCATGCTCGCGCGCCAGAGCAACGATCTCCTTCATGAAGTCGAGGTCGACGCAATGCGTGGTGGGGTTGTGCGGGAAGCTGATCAGGATCATCTTCGGCTTCCGCGCCGACTTGGCGTAGAGGTCTTTCAACTGGTTGAGGAACTCGGCCGGCGTGGGCATGGGCAGCATGCAGGCGTGGCCCTCGGCCATGATCACGCCCCACTGGTGGATGGGATAAGCGGGGTTGGGCGAGACGACGGCGTCGCCAGGCCCGATCACGGCAAAGAGCAGGTGGGCCAGGGCGTCCTTGGCGCCGATGGTGGCGATGGTCTCCGTCTCCGGGTCAAGTTTGACGCCGTAGTTGCGCTCATAGCGTTTGCAGATTTCCAAACGCAGGTTGGGGATGCCCTTTGACATCGAATAGCGGTGGTTGCGCTTGTCGCGGGCGGCCTCGGCCATCTTCTGGACGATCAACCGGGGCGTGGCGCCATCGGGGTTGCCCATGCCGAAGTCAACCACATCGTACTGGGCTGCGCGCAGACGTGCCTTCATCTCATTCACTTGAGCGAACACGTAGGGCGGCAGTTTGCCGATGCGGTAAAACTCCTCGGAAGGGAAAGACATTTTCTTATTATAAAACGGGGCTGTGAAGACTCGCCGCGCGGCGTGTCTATCGCGTGTTGACGATATCGCCCGTGGCGGCCTTGATGGCACGCAGCGCCTGTGCGACTACTTCTTCGCTCAAGCCCATCTCGAGGAACGCGATCTCCATGTGGAGGGCGATACTGTCGAAGTGGCGCTGCTCGATGGGGTGTGCGGCGTGTGCCTCACGAAGTTCACGACCCTCATACCGGTCGGGGCCGCCGAGCGCTTGGCTGATGAAGGCGAGTTGGTGGGCCTTGAGCCGGTCACGATCGATACCGTCGAAGAAGCGATGCAGCGCCGCGTCCTGGAACACCTTGCGGTAGAACAATTCGACCGCGGGGCGCAGGACGGTGTCGCCGCCGGCTTGTTCGTAAAGGGTGGGTACGGGCACGGTTTTACCAGGATATGGCGAGAGTGGAGGTCGGGGCAAGGACGAGAAACAGGCGTTGGCCGCTTCCGATTGTCATTGACGTGTGATATTGAAGTGATATCATTCCGATAGTATGAAAGAGAAACTGATCACAGCAATGAACGGCGTCGGGTCGCTGGTAGTGCTGCTGGCCCTGCTCGCCTATTCGAGTTATGCAATTGTGGCGGCGATCATCGCGGCCAAACATGGCGAAGGTGGGGCCCTTGGCATCCTGCTCTGGTGCGGAGTCCTCGTGGCCGACCTGATCGCGCTGGGCGGGTTGTTCGTAGTTCAGCCGAATCACGGAGTTGTGCTGCAGTTGTTCGGGCGTTACATCGGCACGGTGCGGGACGAAGGATTGCGCTTCGCCAATCCGTTTTACTCGAAGAAACCGGTGTCGCTGCGGGTGAGGAACTTTGAGACCAATAAGCTCAAGGTGAACGACCAGGACGGCAATCCGGTGGAGATCGGAGCAGTCGTGGTCTGGAAGGTGGTGGACACGGCGCAGGCGGCCTTCCAGGTCGACGATTACGAAAACTACGTGCACGTGCAAAGCGAGGCGGCGGTGCGCAATCTGGCCACGGCTTATCCGTACGATTCCCATGAAGAGCAGGTGATGTCGCTGCGGGGGCATACGGCCGCCGTGGCTGAACACCTCAAACGGGAAATTCACGATCGGCTGGAAGTGGCCGGAGTCGACATTCTCGAAGCCCGCATCAGCCATCTTGCCTACGCACCGGAGATTGCCGCGGCGATGCTGCAACGGCAGCAGGCCGGGGCGATCATCGCGGCGCGGCAGAAGATCGTGGAAGGCGCCGTGGGGATGGTGGAAATGGCGCTGGAGCTGCTCGCCAAGAACAAGGTGGTGACGCTCGATGAAGAGCGCAAGGCGGCCATGGTGAGCAATCTGCTCGTCGTGCTGTGCGGGGAACGGGCGACCCAGCCGGTGGTCAACACGGGGACGATTCACCACTAGAAGGCCGTCATGGCGGAGAAGAAGTCATTCCTGGTGCGCCTGGACGCCGACTTGCTTGAGGCATTGCGCCGCTGGGCCGACGATGAACTGCGGAGCCTCAACGGGCAGATGGAGTTCGTGTTGCGCCGGGCACTGCGCGAGGCCGGGCGCTCAGCGGGGAGCGGCGGCAAGGCTCCTCCCCCGGAAAGTGGGGAGTAGTTCCCTGTGGGGCCAGCGAAAGGGCAGGGTTTCACCGTAGAGGGAACGCCTTAATCGGCTGAGGGCTGAGGTTGCTAGCACTGATGGTGTATTTTCGGACCCCCACTTCCCCCAAGATGGGTTGAGAGGAGATCCGAACGAAGGAACGGCCATGACGGTCAAGTTCTGCCGATTCTGTGACACAGCGCTTCCGGCCGGTGAGCCGGCGGGGCGACCCTCTGACTTCTGTTGCGAGGAGCACAGGCAGCGTTACCAGGAAAAGATCCAGCGCGAAACCGTGGATCGCTTGCGCAGCGCGCAGTCAGGCATGGGGCATGGCGCCATGCTGCAAGCCGGTCCGCCGCCCGGACTCGTGGCTGCACCACCGCTGCGGGGTCTGCGCCGCGACACGCAGACCTTGACTGAGATTGAGGCGGAGGTGGTCGTGGGGCGGGGCGTAGCGCCGGAACGGGCGCTGGGCGTGCTGGGAGAGGCCACGGGAGCGCATCCTACAACGATTCCAGGGCTCGGCGCCATTGCGAAAACCGACAACGCCAGTCTGAGCAACCTGTTGCGTCAGGCGCGCGAGCGGATTGCCAGTGACCAGACGACAACGGCGCTGGCGGTGCGCAGGAAGCCAAAGCCAAAGGCCAGGAACGGGGCTCCGGCCGCCGGAACCCGGCCGGAGGCGGCTGAAACAGACGGCGCGGCAGGCACAGTCAAACTCTCTCCGGCCAACGGCACGGCACAAACAGCCGCGAAAGCCGGGTTGCTTGAGGCGAAAGCCGGGCCGGTGGACGCCACCCAGGCTCCGCCCGCGCACCTCGGTCAGGACCACACCGTTGCCGTGCGGCGCGTGGCTGAACCGCTGCTCGAACCGCCGCCAGCCGAGGATCCCGTTCGCCCGCAGGCGAGGCCCGCTGTGGCCGCCGTAAGCAGTCCCGTGGCGCATCCGACCTTGCCCGCCAGCGCCGCCAGGCTGGTGAAACCGAGTTCGGACTTCAGGATTGAAGTGGCGCCGCCGGCGTTGGCGATACCGGAAGCTGGAGCGTGGGAACGTGTGCCCTGGTACGCCAAGGCCGCGCTGGCCATGCTGGTGGCCGCCGGTGGCGGCTATGCCTGGTGGAACACCCACGCTGAAGCGGCTCCACCGCCGTTGAAACGCAAGATGGACGAGGTGCGGCCACTGAACATGGCCCCCACGGAGTGGACGACGGTAAAGGCGGCAGGCGCCGAAGCGCTGACTGCGGGGCGGACCCTGACCCTGCACAAAGCTTCAATGGAGCTCACCAACTACCGCGTCGAGTTCGTCGGCACCGTGGATCACCGCGCACTGGGCTGGGCGGTGCGCGTGCAGAACCCGTCCAACTACTACGCGGCTAAGTTGCGCCGCAACGCCACCGGGACGGCGCGGCTTTCACTCATCCGCTGGCGCGTCACCAACGGCGAGGCGGGTCCGGAAACGGTGTTGCCCCTGGAAATGCGGCTCCCAAGCAACGAGCAGTACACGGTGAAGCTCGATGTGCGCGGCGATCGGATTGTGACGACGCTGCAAGGCAAGGTGATCGACCGCTGGACCGACGGCACCTTCACCAAGGGCGGGTTCGCCTATCTGAACCAGTACAACGAGCGGGGCAAAGTCGTCGTCACCACGATCGGCATGGTGCACGCGTCACGATAAGGCGTCGAGGGGGCGTCGGGCGCGGTTGCTATGATGGGCTGCATTCGAGGAGGCCATTCGAATGCGGAACAGACGAGCCTTTTTGGGAGCGGGCATGGGCCTTGCGGCCGGCATGGCCGCCGGGGCCCAGGCTAATGGAGCCAGAACGCCGGAGTGGCGCAACCGGCAGGCCGGGATGAGCTACCGCCGGCTTGGGCGCACAGGGATGATGGTGAGCGAGGTCGTGAGCGGGGGCGATCCGATCACGCTTTCCAACTACGAGCACCTGAAGTTGGCCCTGGAGAAGGGACTCAACTATCTCGACATGGCCCCGGCTTATAACAAGGGCCAGACCGAAGAGGCCTATGGGCGGCTCATTGCCGGGCAGCGCGAGAAGGTCTTTCTCGCAACCAAGGTGAGCGGCTTCAGCGGCGTTCGCAACGCCCTGTACAAGGAGATCTTCGACGCGCTGCCGGGCGCCAAGCAAGAGGCAATCCGCAAGCGGGCGCTGGAGATGCGCGATCAGCGCGGCGTGCTGAAGCCCGGTTACTTCTTCACTTACTATCCAGGGCAGGCAAATCCGATTGAACTTACTTATATCGCCAACGCGATGCGGCCCGAGTATGCGCACAAGGTGGAGGGCAGCGCGCGGTTCCGCGATTTCATCCTGACCTCCGTGGAGGGTTCGCTCCAACGCGTGGGGACCGACTACTTTGACATCCTCATGTGCCCGCACGGCACCAATTCGCCGGAAGAACTGGAGATTCCGGAGATTCTGCGCACGTTTGAGAAGCTGAAGCAGGATGGCAAGGTGCGCTTCCTGGGCTTCACCTCGCATGCTGACTCCGGTGGCGTGCTCGCGCGGGCGGCGCAACTGGAGCACTATGATTGCGCGATGGTGGCTTACAACGTGTTGAACGCCGGCTATCTGGAGCGCAGCATCCGCGAGGCGCGGGCCAGGGGCATGGGCGTAATTGCGATGAAGGTGGCGATGAGCGTGGCCACCCATCACAAGTCGCTGCAACCGGTGCCGCGGTGGCGCATCGAAAAAATTCACCGCATCGTGCCCGGCGAGGAGAAAGCGCCGGTGAAGGCCTACCTTTGGGCGTTGCAAAATCCGGATCTGACGGCTGTGATCTCTAACCTTTGGGACCTGGCGCACGTCGAAGACAATTTGGGAGTGGCGGGCCGGACGGTGGAGTTGCAGCCGGCATGAGCGGGACGGTCGATGCTAGGTGAGAATGACTGAGAAGGAGAGACGTATGACTGGACGATTGCTGCTGGCCGCCGCTCTGGCGATGCCGGCTTTGTTTGCGCAGGCGGCAAACCCGCTGAGCGCCGATGCCAAGGCGCTCTGGGCGCAGATCAAGACGAACAACTTGAAAGCGGCCGAGAAGATGCCCGAAAGCGACTATGCCTTCAAGCCCACGCCGGAGGTGCGCAGCTACGGCCAACTGGTGGCTCACATCGCCGACGGCAACCTGCTCATCTGTGGTGGCGCCAAGGGCGAGGCACAGCGTCCCACGGCGGAGAAAACCAAGACGACCAAAGCGGAGATCATCACCGCGCTGCAGGAGTCTATCGCCTATTGCGACGCCCTGTACGACAGCATGACCGACGCCGAAGCGACCAAGGTGATCAAGCTGTTCGGCCGCGACCGGACCAAGATCACCGCACTGTTTGTGAACGTCTCGCATGACAACGAGCACTATGGCAACCAGGTGACCTATCTGCGCTTGAAGGGGATCGTACCGCCCTCAAGCGAGCCCCGGCGCTAGCGGCGAGAGAGGAAAGCACCACGGCCGTCTCCGCTCCTTGGGGGAGGGGAGACGGCCGTTGTGCTTGGATGGGAGGCGCGCGCACAGGGCCGGGCGGCGAAGTTCAAGCCGCCCAGGCTCCGTTGTGCGCGGTTCCAGTTTAGAAAGTCACGCGCAAGGCCAGTTGCGTCGTGCGCGGCAGGTTGGACTGCGAGGTGATGCGGCCGAAGTTAGCGTTGACCGGATCAGTGTTTGGGCCATTGAAAATGGCGTGGTTGAACAGATTGAACGTCTCGGCGCGGAACTGCAGGCGGACGCGTTCAACGATGGCGATCGACTTGATAACGGACAAGTCGATGTTATAGATCTTGTCGGCGCGGTAGTTCGAGAAGCCGCTGTTGAAGGTGCGCACATTGCGGTCCAACTGCAGCGCGGCAGCGCGTTCGAAACGGCTGGTGTCGAAGGCTCGGTTCAGGTTGCGGGCGTCCCATTGCAGGTCGCCACCGTAATAGATGACGTTGCCCCAGCCCACTGGAGAGCCGGACTGGAGGTTGAGGATGCCCGCCATCTGCCAGCCGCCGATGAGGCGGTTGAGCCACGGGCCGGCATCGGAGCCGACCGCCTTGCCCTTGCCGAACGGCAGTTCGTAGTTGGCCGAACCGACGAAGCGGAAGGGGCGGTCTTCACCGGCGATGCGGTATTCCGGCGTGGGTGCGGACGGGTAAAGATAGCCGGTGGCTTCGGTGAACTTCGACCACTGGAAGTTGGTGAGGAACTGGAAGCCGTTGGCGAAGCGCTTGTCCAGGCGCACCTGGAACATGTGGAACTTGGAGTAGCCGATCGTCTGAGCGTCTTCGCGCACACCGCCGTTGCCGCTGAATTGCGGGAAGGCGCGCAGGAGGTTCTCCACGCCAATGGTGGAGCCGTTCAAGCCCGTGCCGGGAAGCAGGCCGGCAAACGGATTGGGCACCAGCGCCGAGAGGCGGTTGATGGCGGCCTGATCGCGCGTAGGCGAGGTGGAGAGAAACTGCTCGGGGACAAAGTTGCGCTCGCGATCAACGGGCAGTCCGCTAGCATCCGAGCCGATGTAGCCGAGCTCAAGCAGCAGGTTCTTGGCCAGCTCACGCTGGATGTTAAAGTTCCAACGCCAGTTGTACGACTGGCCGAGCTTGGGCGTCACATAGCGCACGCTCTGGCCAAGGAACGTGTTCACGCCATTGGCGCTGCCCACCGGCTGCAGGATGCCGTTGGGGAACGGGTTGGAGAAGGTGGCCGAAGGCGTTAGGAAGTTGTCGAGCGTGGCCACAAGCTGGGTGGTTTGGCTGAAGCCCGGCTGGTTCACCGTGAGCTGAGTGCCGGCCGTGTTGTAGAACAGACCGATGCCGCCGCGGATCACCGTCTTGCCGCCGAGAACGTTGGGCGACCAGGAGAGGCCGAAGCGCGGGCTGAAGTTGTTGTTCGGCGTGCCGTAGAGCGAGCGGTTGTTCGGGTCGGCGTATAGGATGCCGCCCACCGGGTTGAAACTGCTCACCGGCAGCAGCGCATTCGGGTTGCGGGCGTAAGCGGCCTTGGCGGCGGCTGTGAGGTTCAGGTTGGCTGCATTGTCGAATCCCCGTACCGCGCGGTTCCAGCGTTCAATATTGCCCGTTTCCTTCTCATAGCGGATGCCGAGGTTGAGCGTGAGGTTGGTCTTCACGCGCCAATCGTCCTGGAGGAAGAAAGCGGTGTACTTGGCTGACTGTGTGCGTGTAGCGTTGACGTCGAAACTGCCGCCCGTGGGCAGGCCCAGCATGAAGGCTGCGAAGTCTTGGCCGAGCGGGGAGTTGGCGGCGTTGTCCAGCGGACCGCGGGTCCAGTTCTGATTGAAGGTGTAGGAGCCCGAGGAGTTGCCGAAGCTGTTGGAGCTTTCGCGCTGGGCGCGCAGGTCGGTGCCGAACTTGAGGGTGTGCTGGCCCACCATTTTAGTGGCCGCCATGAAGATCTGGTAGCTGTCAAAAGGCGTGCGGTCGCCGCCGCTGTCGCCAAAGTCGGTGCCGTTGGAAAAGTCGATGCGCGGCAGGACGAACTTAGTTGTAGAGGCGGCCAGCGAGGAGGGCAGCCCAAGCGTGGTCCAGTTGAACTCGTCGCTCTGGCGGATGCCGCCTTCGGTGAAACGGGTCCAGTTGAGGCGGGTGTTGAGGAAGAAGGTGGGCGTGAGCGTGTAAACGTCGTCGAGAGTGACGCCCCAGTTCTGGCGCAGCAGGTTGTTGCCGGTGGCGATGTTATCGAATCGGTTGCCGCGGTTTTCCACTCGATCGTTGTAACGGCCGGAGAGGAAGAGCTTGTGGCTATCGCTGACGTTCCAGTCGATGCGCCCCATGAAGGAGGAGAAGACGTCGGAGCGGACCGCGTTGTTGAAGTAGTTGTTCGTGCCGTCATTGCCGCCGACGTTGTTGGGCGCGGGCAGGAACTGGAGAAAGTTCTTGGAGACACCATTGAGACGCCCCGACGGGATCAGGTTGCCGGCAAAGGGCTGTCGGCGGATTCTGCTGCCCTCAATGACGCCAGTCATCGGATCGTAGATCTGATAGCTCGAGTTCACGCTGAGCAGTTGCGAGAAGTCGCCGTTGCGCTGCGCCGCCGTGGGTACTGTGGAAAAGGTGGGTTCGGGCTCGGACTGGCGGATGCCTTCCGCGCCAAAGAAGAAGAACAGCTTGTTGCGGCCGTCCATGATCTTCGGCAGCCAGACGGGGCCGCCAATGGTGAGACCGTACTGATTGAAGCGCGTCACCGGCTTGCGCTGGTTGGCTGCGTTGGTGAAGAACGGCGTGGCCTTGAGGCGCTGATTCTGGTGAAACTCATAGAGCGAGCCATGCAACTCATTGGTGCCGCCCTTCATCGTCACGTTCACCGTGCCGCCCCCGGTGTTGCCATACGCGGCGTCGGGTTGGAAAGCCTCCACCTTGATCTCCGCTACGGCGTCGACAGGCGGGTTGTAGGCCACGCGGCGATTCTTGGTCATGTCGGGTGAGCCGTCCAGCAGTAGTTCGTTGGTCTGCGACTGCCCGCCGCCCATGGAGAAGCCTGACGGGCCGGCGTTGTCGAACGGCCGCGTGAAGCGAGGATCAGACGACGGCGTAACGCCAAAGGAGAGCTGCGCCAGCGTGAGCGGCGTGCGGCCGTTCATCGGCAGCACGGAGATCTCGTTTTCGCCAATAACCTGGCCGACCGAAGCGGTGGCCGTTTGCAGCATGGCGACGTCGGCCGATACGGTGACCGATTCGACCTGACTTCCCAGTTGGAGGGCGATGTCCAGGGCGATGCGTTGGTTGGTGCCGATGTTCAGGCCTTCCTGGATGTACTTCTTGAACCCGCTTACCTCGGCTGAGAGTGTGTAGGGACCAGGTGCGAGAAAGGGCAACGAGTAGCTGCCGTCAGAACCGGACTCGGTCTCCGATCGGGCGCCTGTGTTGCGCTCAACTACGGTGATTTTGGCCGTGGCGACAGCTGATCCACTCGGATCGGTGACGCGGCCGGAAATGGTGGAACGATACTCCTGCGCCAAAGCGCAAGAGCAGACTAAGAGCAATGACGCGATTACTCGATTCATGTACAGACCCCTGTTACTAACGGATAACGCGCCAACACTTCAGGCGCGCAATGCTTCAATATTATAGCCCCTGCCACTCGGGTTGTGAAGGCGGTTTCATGTAAAGAGCCGGTGGGAGCCGAAGGTCCCGCAGGAAAGGAAAAGCGTTCCAACCGGCCCCGCTTGCCGGGTTCGGTACAATGCCCTTTTCACTTCTCATCCACGAGGATCACCATGAGCCAGGAAGTCATCTATCCGCCGCCGCCTTCATTTGCCGCGCAGGCGCACGTGCCATCGATTGAGGCCTATCAGGAGTTGTGCCGGCAGGCAGCCGAGCATCCAGAGGAGTTCTGGGGCGGTCTGGCTCAGCGGGAACTGCACTGGTTTGCGCCCTACACCAATGTGTTTGAATGGCACCCGCCGTTTGTGAAGTGGTTCACCGGGGGCAAGACAAACCTCGCCTACAACTGCCTCGACCGTCACCTCGCCGACAAGCGGGAAAAGGTGGCATTCCACTGGGAGGGTGAGCCGGGCGACACGCGCACCATCACCTACGGCGAGTTGCATCGCCTGGTGTGCCGCTTCGCCAACGTGCTGAAGAGCCGCGGGCTGAACACAGGCGACCGGGCCATCATCTACATGCCGATGGTGCCCGAAGCGGCCGTGGCGATGCTGGCCTGCGCGCGGCTGGGCATCACACATTCGGTGGTGTTCGGAGGCTTCAGCGCCGAAGCGCTGCGGGCGCGCATCCAGGACCTTGGGGCGCAAGCCGTGATCACGGCCGACGGCGGCTGGCGGCGCAAGAAGGAGGTCCGCCTTAAGGATGCCGTCGATGAGTCGCTGCCTGGGTGCGACACCATCCACACCGTGATCGTCTACAAGCGCACCGGCACGCCGGTGAATATGCAGGCGGGCCGCGATGCGTATTGGCACGACCTCGACGAGGCCCTCGAACCGGCTACGGCTGATGACTGCCCGGCGGTGGAGTTGGATTCCGAGCATCCGCTCTATGTGCTCTACACCTCCGGCACAACCGGCAAGCCGAAGGGCATTCTGCACACGACAGCGGGCTACAACCTCTACACGCACATGACCATGAAGTGGGTGTTTGACCTGAAGCCGTCGGACGTCTACTGGTGCTCAGCCGACATCGGCTGGGTCACCGGCCACAGCTACATCGTCTATGGGCCGCTGAGCGCGGGCGCGACCAGCATCATGTACGAAGGCGCGCCCGATACGCCCGACTTCGGACGCTGGTGGTCGATCGTGCAGAAATACAAGGCGACCATTCTCTATACCTCGCCCACGGCGATCCGTGCCCTCATCCGGCAGGGCGACGAGTGGCCCAACCAGTACGATCTGACCTCGTTGCGCCTGCTCGGTTCCGTGGGCGAGCCCATCAATCCGGCCGCCTGGGAGTGGTATCACCGCGTCATCGGCGGCTCGCGCTGCCCCATCGTCGATACCTGGTGGCAGACCGAGACCGGCGGCATTCTGATTGCCCCGATGCCGGGCGCGGTGGCGTTGAAGCCGGGCTCGGGCACGTTCCCGATGCCGGGCGTGCTGCCCGAGGTGATCGACCTCGACGGCAACCCCGTCGCGCCGGACGCCGAGGGCTATCTCGTGTTGAAGCGGCCGTGGCCGGCCATGCTGCGCACCATCTGGGGCGACCCGAAGCGCTATGAGGAGCAGTATTGGTCGCGTGTGCCGGGTGTCTATTTCACCGGCGACGCCGCCCGGCGCGACAAAGACGGCTACATCTGGATCCTCGGCCGCGTGGACGACGTGATGAACGTGAGCGGCCACCGGCTGTCGACGATGGAAGTCGAGTCGGCCCTGGTGAAGCATCCGGCCGTGGCCGAGGCCGCTGTCGTGGGCAAGCCGCATGAGATCACCGGGCAGGCCGTGTGTTGCTTCGTGACACTCAAGCAGGGCAACTACGATCACCATGAATTGGGGCAGGAACTGCGCAAGTGGGTGGCCCACGAAATCGGCGCCTTCGCCCGGCCCGATGAGATCCGCTTCACCGAAGGGCTGCCCAAGACGCGCTCCGGCAAGATCATGCGGCGGCTGCTGCGTGAGCTTGTCACCTCGCACACGGTGTCGGGCGACGTAACGACGCTCGAGGATTTCGGCGTGGTGACCAAGCTCGCCGCGCAGCATGATGAGGATTAGTATGGGAGCGTGCGAGCTGCGCTTATCCTCCTCCTGATGCGTAGTTCGGGCTTGGCCTGCACGCTGCCAGCATTCAAGATCGCCTATCCGCAAATTGCACCGCAGGCGAGGTTGTCTGGTCCGGTGATGGCGCCAGTGGCTTACGGCGACGATGGGAGCCGATGGTAAGGCCCTCGACGGGGCACCCGCTTCTGCGCGATGCGGTGGCGCAGGCGGTTCGTGCGGCCCCCACTCCGGCTTCATGCCTCGGGCAGATAACCGAGGTGACTGTCACATTCACCCTGCTTGGTTGCCCTTCTGACCGCCACTGGTCGCGGGCGGAACGGGTGAATGAAACCGCCTGGAACGTCTCGGCGCCCACGCCTTACACCATCGCCTGTGGCGAGGATAAGGTTGCGCCGAAATTCCCCTTCTTCTTTCTCAAAAGATCAGTTAGCTTCCGCCGGCGGCTGCCCACTGAATCGCCGTTGTGTTCGACCCGTGCCGAAGCAACGGAGGCAGTGACAATCGGCGCCGCCGTGCGATGATCAGGGAATGATTCGACGCACGGTTCTTCTCGGGTTGGCGCCGCTGTTGCTGCTGGCGCAATCGAAGCCGGTAATCATTCTGCTCGGGCCTCCGGGGGCGGGGAAGTCGACGCAGGCCGAGGCGCTGAAGCGGCGGCTGCGGGTGCCGGTGGTGAGCGTGAGCGATGTGCTCAAGCGGGAGATCGACGCCAAGTCGCCTGAAGGGAAGAGCCTGCGGGCGGCCATTGAGTCCGGGCAACTGCTGCGCACCGACATGGTGAACGACATGATGGAGCGGCGGCTCTATGAGGCCGATACCAATGGCGGTTTCATTCTCGATGGTTACCCCCTCACGCAGTCGCAGGCGGGCTTTCTCGATCGGACGTTGCTCGCCCGCGGATTTCCGGCGCCGAAGGTGGTGGTGCTCGAGATCAGCGACGAGGCGGCGCTGGCGCGCACAAAGTCACGCGGCCGTGCCGATGACAAGGCGGGACTCACGACGGGCCGCCTGGCCGAGTATCGCAAGGAAGAGGCGTTTCTGAAGGGCCACTACAAGAAGCAACTGCTGAGCGTGGACGCAGCGCCGGATGCGAAAACGGTGGAGGCGGCGATTCAGAAGGCGCTGGGGCACTAGCGCACGGTACCAGGACGTCCCGGGCTTGTCGCGTAGCCAACCAACTAATACCGTCGACGGCACAAAAATCGCGCGAGAGGAACCGCATGTATCGTTTCCTGATCTGCTTTGTTTGTGCAATGTCCTTGTGCGCAGCCACGATCGGACAGGTGGACCACTTCGAAGATGGCACGACCCAAGGGTGGCAAATCAACTCCTTGGGGTTCGGCGGCATTGTGACTCAGCCGGCCAACGAAAGCACGGGCGGGCCGGCCGGAGCCAACGACAACTTCCTGAAACTAAATTCAGCTGGGGGCGCTGGTCCAGGAAGCCGGCTGGTGGCGAACAACCTGTTCGCACAGTGGTCAGGTAACTACACCGCACTCGGCCTCACCGCCATCGCCATGGATCTGCGAAACCTGGGGGCCACGGATCTTTCGATTCGCCTGATGCTGGAAAATCCGCTCGGCGGGCCTCCGACCGATATCGCAGTCACCGATGCCATTGCTTTACCCTCAGGCGGTGGCTGGACGCAGGTGCAATTCGACCTCACCCCGGCGGCGCTGACCGTTGTTGCGGGCGACGTGAACGCGCTGCTGGCCAACGTGACAGGCCTTCGCATCTATCACAACGACACAGCCGCATTTCCGGGGCCTGCCATTACCGCCACGCTGGGTGTGGATAACGTCACGGCGCTTGGCGGGCAACAGCCGGTGCCTGAGCCGGCCACAGAGATGTTCGTGGCGGGTGGCTTGGCCGCCGGGCTTGTGCGGCGTGCTTGGATGCGTCCGCGGCGCGCATAGGCGGGCGCTTGCATACTTGCGCGATCAGCGCGCTTCGCTCGCGCGGCGCAGCGTCGGCCGCTGCGCGGGCGCTGTGAGCGCACGGAGTTCGGCCCGAAGCGCGGCGAAGGCGGGGTTTGGGCGGAAGGCTTCCATGAGTCGACCGGCGTAGGCGTCGGCCTCGGCCTCGGCTTCCTCCTGCTGTTTCCCGGTGCGCCAGGCGATGGGCAGCAACCGCCGCTCATCGCTGCACAGCCAGCCGCCGAAGAAGATCAGCGGGATGCCCGTGGGGCTCTGGGCGGTCCGATCTACAGCGCGGAAGCCATGACGAAGCGATATGTGCGCGATGGCATGCGCGAAGTGGCGGGCGAATTCGGCCTCCTCGGCAGCGGCGGTAATCGCAGGAATGGGCACCGTCACATGACCATCCGGGAGGCCTGCCGGGGCGCGGCTGGGTTGGTGGATCGTGGGGCGCGTGAGTGCGACGGTGAGTGCCGGGACCGTCTCCGGCAGCAACGGGCGGAACGACGCTGCGAGAGCGTTGAGATATTCGCGCGCGGCATCGTTCTCGACGATGGTGACGCGGCGGCGGTAGTCATCGGAGACGGCGCGAATGAGAGCCGTTTCGCGGTCGGGCGAGATGGTTGTCTGGGCCGCGAGCAGGATCGGAAGCAGAACCAACGCGAGGGTCCGCATGGCCCCAGTATAGGTCAGGCTTTGGCGGCGAAAAACGGCTTCAATCGCTCAGGCGCGGTGTCGCGTCTCCACGCTGCGAGCATCGTACGCAGGCGCTGGAAGCGTTCCGGCTCGGCGTCTTTGAGGTTGATCTTCTCCACCTCATCGAGGGCGAGATTGTAGAGGTACTCGTTGCCGTTGTCGATGATGTACTTCCAGTCGCCCTCACGGACAGCCCAGCGGCGTTGCTCCGCCCGCTTGTAGCTCCAATAGAGTGTGCGCGGAATCGGCCCCCGGCGGCCGCGGAGGCCCAGCAGCAGGTTGATGCCGTCCAGCGCGCGCGTGGGTTTCACCTGGGCGGCGGCGAGGATGGTGGCGGTGACGTCCATGGAAATGGTCACCTGCGGCGTGGTGGTGGCCCGCGCCAGCACGCCCGGCCATTGCATGATGAGCGGGACGCGCAGGCCGCCTTCAAAAACCGAGCTTTTCAGGCCGCGGAACGGGTAGTTGTTCGAGCGGTTATAGCCGCCGTTGTCGCTCTTGAAGATGACCAGCGTGTTGTTCAGTTGGCCCGTGCGGCGCAGAGATGCCATGAGGTCGCCGACGCGGCGGTCCATGTGCTCCACCATCTGCACATAGGTGGCGCGCGTGCCGGCGTTCCATTTTGACTTGTCAGCAACAGGGCCATCGTTGGGCCCTTGCACGGGCGTGTGCGGCGCGGTGTAGGGCAGGTAAAGCAGCCAGGGCTTTGCGCCGCGGGCGGCCTGCTCCATCCAACCGATGGCGTGATCGGTGAAGATGTCCGTGGTGTGGCCGGCGCGCTCGACGGGCTTGCCGTTGTGATTCAGAACGTTCGTGCCGTCTTCTTCGAGGTGCGTGAAGTGGTCGGCGTTGCCGCCGAGGATGCCGAAGTATTCGTCGAAGCCGTGACGGTTGGCGGAGAACTTCTCGCCGTAGCCGAGGTGCCATTTGCCGATGCAGGCGGTGGCGTAGCCGGCGTCTTTCATCATGGTGGCGAACGTGGTTTCGTTCGTGGGCAAGCCGAGTTCGCTGCGCTTCTCCAGCCATTCGGCCTCATCGTAGCGGCCGACGTTGCCCACGCCGATGGCGCATTCCAGCCCGCCTACCCGCTGCTGGTAGCGCCCCGTGAGCAAGCCCGTGCGCGTCGGTGAACACTCCGGCGCGTTGGCGTAGGCGTGCGTGAACCGCACACCCTCTCGCGCCAGCGCATCAATGTTCGGAGTCTTGATGTCGGCGCACTGGTAACAGGAGAGGTCCGTGGCGCCCATGTCATCGGCCATGATGAGAAGGATGTTGGGGCGCTTCGGTTGGGCGACGGCGGCCGTGGCGGCCAGCGAGGCGGCGAGGAAACTGCGCCGCGTGGTCATGCCAGTTTCGCCAGCTCGGCGAGCATCTGGTTGGCCAGCGTTTCGAGCTCACCGGCGCTCAGCGCTTTGCTCGGCTTCATCTCGATGCACGATTTCCCGCTGCGGTGCTTGCCGAGGCGCTCGGCGAAAGCATCGACGACCGGGATGCGGCAAATGTAGAACATGACGCCCTTGGCCCGCCAGGCGAAAGCGCTGAACCATTCGCCGTTCACCTTGTAGACAGGCATTTTCGACTCGAACGTCTCCTCGGCGCTGGGCAGAGCCTTGCGAACGGCCAACCGCAACTTCTTCAATAGCGGCTGGTGTTCCTCGGGAGCGCCTGCGATGTAGGCGTCTACTTCCTTGCTCTTCTTCATGCTCGGCTGATCTCCTGGTCCTTGTACTGGAGCTGATACAAACGCCAGTATAAGCCGCGCTGGGCGAGCAGTTGTTGGTGCGTGCCCGACTCGCGCAACTGGCCTTTGTGCATCACGAAAATGCGGTCGGCGCGCTGGATGGTGGAAAGCCGGTGGGCGATGACGATCGACGTGCGCCCTTCGATTAAATTGGCCAGCGCGTCGCGGATCTTCTGCTCGGTTTCGGTGTCGACGCTCGATGTGGCTTCGTCGAGGATGAGGAAGCGCGGGTTGTGCGCCAGCGCGCGGGCGAAGCTGATGAGTTGCTTCTGCCCTGTGGAAAGCCCGGCGCCGCGCTCACGCACCTCGTGCTCGAAGCCGGCGTCGAGCGACTCGACGAAATCCGCGAGGTTGACGCGATCGGCGGCCTCGCGGAGCTGGTCATCCGTGATGGCGGCGGTGCCGAGCCGGATGTTCGAAGCGAGTGTGCCTGTGAAGAGGAAGGGGTCCTGCAGGACGATGCCGAAGTGGCGCCGCAACTCACGCGGATCGAGCGTGCGGATGTCCACGCCCCCCAGCCGGATCGCGCCCTTCTGGATGTCGTAAAAGCGCAGCAGCAGGTTGGTAAGCGTGGTCTTGCCCGCGCCGGTGTGGCCGACCACGGCGATGGTCTCGCCCGGTTCGATGCGAAAGCTCAGGTCCCGCAGCACCCAGTCCTCGTCCTTATAAGCGAACCAGACGTGATCGAACTCCACAGTGAGCGGCCCTGGGGGCAGGGAAGCGGCTTGTATTGGCGCGGTGATGCCGGGCTGCGTATCGAGCAGTTGGAAAGTGCGCTCAGCGGCGGCCATGGCGGTTTGCAGGATGTTGTACTTCTCGCTCAGGTCCTGAATGGGACGGAAGAAGCGCATCGCGTATTGGAAGAAGGCGATCAGCGCGCCAAGCGTGAGCGCGTTTTCGCGGATACGGTAGCCGCCATAGGAGAGTAGCGCCGCCAGGGCGAGCATGCCGAGAAACTCGACCACGGGATAGAACCAGCCGTAAGCGACGATGGCTTCCTTGAAGGCGTCCATGTGCTCGCGGTTGTGCTTGTCGAAGTCGTCCGAGGCGCGGCCTTCGCGGTTGAAGAGCTGGACCACGCTGACGCCAGTGACGTGTTCCTGAAGGAAGGCGTTGATGCGGGCGATGGCGGTGCGGATGCGGCGGTTGGAGTCGCGCACGGCGCGGCGGAAGCGGAGGGTGACGAGCAGGATGAGCGGGGTGACGGCGAGCAGAAGCAGCGTCAGGCCGGGGCTCATCTGGATCATCGCCGTAAGCAGGAAGACGATGACGCACACGTCGCCGAGGATGGCCACGACGCCCGAGGCGAACAGTTCGTTGAGAGCATCGACGTCGCTGGTGACGCGCGTCAGGAGGCGGCCGACCGGCGTGCGGTCGTAATAAGCGACGTCCACACGCTGAAGATGTTCGACGATCGTGCGGCGGAGGTCGAACATGGCGTGCTGGCCGACCCACTGCATGAGGTAGCCCTGGAGGAAGTTGAGCAGCAGGCCGAGAATCATGACGCCGAGGAAGAGGCCGGAGATCTGCGTGAGGCCGGTGTAGGCATCGCGCGAGAGCCAGGCTTCGAGCCAGGGCGGCACGGAGTGGGGCGCGGGGGCGAGGAAGCGGTCGACGGCGAGCTTGGTGAGCCACGGCCCGGCGATCTGCAGCAGCGAGTTGGCGATGAGGAAGACAACGGCGGCAAAGACGGCGAGCTTGTAGGGCAGCAGGAAGGCGCTGAGGCGGCGCATAAGCTGGCCGTCGTAGACTTTGCCGAGTTTTTGTTCTTCCTGGTGGTCAGACATGCGGGAGGAGGGCTCGAATACCAGTGTAAAGGTAGCTATGCTCATTCGAGATGCGGACTTCGAGACTGCAGCGTATGCGCGAGATCGTTGTTTCGGGGAGATGTTGGTCGTCACCAGACGATTTGTACGATGGCTTGTTGTCTGCGCTTGGAGCCCCAGAATGGCACGGACATAATATGGACGCCCTCTGGGATTCCATTACGATTGGTCAAATCAACCAAATAGAGCCACCGTTCCGTATCAGGTTGGTTGAGGTGGATGCGCTGCCCGACGACTGCCACGCTTTGCTCGAACGAGTGATCGACCTGTTCACCCAGGCCCAAAAGGCTGGGATTCAAGTCGAAATCATGCGAACGTGAAGACCGCCGACTGGTGTTTATGGTCGGCTGTTCGCAGAAATAAGTGAACGCACCGGAGGGCGGCGCGGTCATACCTGGTGAACGTGGCTGAGACGGCATGGAGATCAGCGGACAAACCGGCGTGGCGGGGCTGACGATGGCGGTATCGGGTGCGGAGTCGGCGCGCGAGGCCGGGCGTGAGGATGCATTTGCCTCGCTGGTGGAGCGGCAGTCGCGGTTTGTGTTTCAGGTCGCGTATTCGGTGCTGCGGAATGCGCATGACGCCGAGGAGGTGGTGCAGGACACGTTCCTGAAGCTGCACCGGTCGGGGGCGTGGCGCGGGATGGTGGACGAGCGGGCGTTCCTGGCACGCGCTGCCTGGCGGCTGGCGGTGGACCGGCGTCGCGGGCGGCGGCTGGAAGCGGTGCCGGAGATGGCCGCGCCGTCGCATGAGCAGGCGATGATCGATGGCGATCTGCACGGGCTGGTGCACCAGTTGATGGACACGCTGCCGGAGGAGTTGCGGCTGCCGCTAGCGCTGGCGGCGGTGGAGGAGATGACGTCGGGCGAGATTGCCGGGGTGATGGGCATCCCCGAAGGCACGGTGCGGACGCGGATTCTGCGGGCGCGGCGGATGTTGAAGGAGAAGCTGGAGCAGCGGCTGGAGAGACGGTCATGACGGAGCGGGAACTGGATCAGTTGTTGGATGCGGCGTTGCCGGGCTATGTGGCCGAGGCGCCGGACGGGCTCGCGGGGCGTGTGGTGGAGCGGGCGCGGCGTCGGCGTGTGTGGCCGTGGGCGGCGGGGTTGGCGGCAGCGGCGGGATTGGCGGTGGTGATGGTGGCCTTGCAAGGCAGCGGGGAAGTGGGGGCGCCGCCGTTGGTGGTGCACGCGCCGAGAGCGCCGGAGGTCAGGCCTGAGGCGAGGATGGTGGAGGTGGCCAAGCGCGCGCCGGTGCGGCGGCCGGCCGACCACGGGCTAACGCCGCGCGGGTTGAC
>JAFLBB010000043.1 GCA_017304135.1 Acidobacteriota bacterium
CGCCACGGCGGCCGCCGGCGGGGGCAGGGCATTCGCCGACGTGGTGCGCCTGGCGCGCGAAGGCGAAACGCACTCGGTGCGGGCGCTGCGCCAGGCGGGCCACTGGTTGGGCATCGCCACGGCGACCCTGGCCGCCATCTTCCTGCCTGATCGAATCGTGGTCGCAGGCGGCGTCGCCGAGGCCGAGGATCTTCTGCTCGAGCCGGCGCGAGAGGCTTTTTGCTCGTCCGCAGGGGCGATTCTGCAGCGCGACCTCTCCATTTCTAAAGCCTTTCTGGGATGGCGCGCGCCATTGATCGGCGCCGTGTGCCCGCTGCTGATTCCCGCCAGCGAGGGAGCATGCTCATGATGCCCGTCCCATGCCGGCTCGAAAGGAGCGTCCATGTCCACCACGCGGCGTGACTGGCTGCTGCAGGCGGCGGCGCCGGTTGCCGCAATTTCGCGGCGCAGGCCCAATATTCTCTGGCTGATCGCCGAGAACATGGGCCCGGACCTCGGATGCTACGGTCATCCGCTCGTGGCCTCGCCCAACCTCGATCGCCTGGCGGCATCGGGCATGCGCTACTCGCACGTCTTTTCGACAGCTCCCGTGTGTTCGGCCAGCCGCTCAGCGTTCATGACGGGGATGTACCAGACGGCCATCGGTGCGCAGAACGCCCGCTCGCACCGCGACGACCATCACCTTCTGCCCTCCGGCGTGTTGCCGATCACGCACCGTCTGCGCCAAGCCGGCTATTTCACCGCCAACATCCAGTACATGGAGGGTAAGGCCGTGGGCACGGGCAAGACGGACCTGAACTTCGAGGTGGAAGGCCCGGTGATTTGGAACAAGCCGCATCCCAAGGGCGACAGGCGCGATCAGCAGCATGGCTTCAGGAACGCGCTGCGGCTCTTTCATTCCAATGAGTGGTCCGACCTGCGGGCGAACATGCCGTTCTTCGCCCAGGTGAATCTGCCGACGGTGGAACGCGGTTGCGGGAAAGGCTGGGTTTCTTCCGAGCAGAATCCGTGGAACGGGCAGACTCATCCGCGGCGCATCGATCCGGCGCGGGTCACCGTTCCTCCTTACTATCCAGACCACCCTAGCGTCCGGGAAGACTGGGCCGGTTATCTCGACGCGGTGTGTGGGGTCGACCTGCGCTGCGGGGAGGTGTTGCGGAAGCTGGAATCCGACGGGCTGCTGGAGAATACCGTGGTGATCTTCTTCGGCGACAACGGCCGCCTGGAGCATCGCGGGCTGCACTGGTGCTACGACAGCGGCGACCGCGTGCCCATGATCATCCGCTGGCCGAAAGAGTTCGCGGCTCCTCCGCAGTATCGCGCCGGAGGGGTCAGCCGGCCCATCGTCAGCCTGCTCGATCTCACCGCCACCACGCTGGCCATTGCCGGCGTGGAGCGCCCCGCGGGCATGCACAGCCAGAGCTTTCTCGGAGCCGGTGCGGCCCGGCCCCGCACGTTCGTCTTCAGCGCGCGCGACCGCTGCGACGAGGTGGTGCAGCGCGTGCGTGCGGTGCGCGGCAGCCGCTATCGCTACATCCGCAACTTCATGCCGGAGAAGCCGTTCAACGCCCTGCATCGCTACAAGGCCGTCTGCTATCCCGTGGTTTCGCTGATGTGGCAGTTGCACGGCGAAGGGAAGCTGACTCCCGCGCAGCAGGCCCTGATGGCGCCCAGGCTTCCGGACGAGGAGCTTTACGATCTGCAGAACGATCCTTACGAGATCCACAACCTGGCGGCTTCGACCCAAGCGCAACATGTGAGGGCCCTGCGTGAGATGCGGTCCGCTTTGTCGCGCTGGATCGAGGAGACCAACGACCAGGGCCGCATCCTGGAGCCGCCGCACGTGATTGAAGCGTTCACCCAGGAAATGGAGCAGTGGTTCGGAACCCCAGCCTGGTACCGCAAGGGCCAACACTACTGAGAGGGACGCAATCGACAAGGACGGATTTGTAATGGCTGATCGAGGAACAATGACGCAAACCAGTCGCAGGCAGTGGATGTGGCAGGCGGCCGCTCCGGCGTTGATGGGCGCGCAACGCAAGCCGAACATCCTCTGGTTGATCGCCGAGAACATGGGCCCGGACCTGGGCTGCTATGGCCATCCGCTGGTGCGGACACCGCATCTGGACCGGCTGGCGGCCGAGGGCATGCGCTTTGAACGGGTCTTCTCGACGGCCCCGGTGTGTTCCACCAGCCGCTCGGCGTTTATGACCGGGATGTATCAAACCGCCATCGGCGCGCACAACCATCGCTCGCACCGCGACGATCACTTCCACCTTCCGCGCGGCGTGCAGCCCATCACGCACCGCCTCCGCGCCGCGGGCTACTACACGGCCAATGTGCAATTCATGGACGGCAAGCCCGTCGGCACCGGCAAGACCGACTTGAACTTCGAGGTGGAAGGCGAGGAGATCTGGACCAAGGCGCGATCGACGGCCAACAAGCCTGCCCATCTGCGGAGCAACGACTCGAACCTGTACCGCCTGTTCCATTCCAACGAGTGGGCTGACCTGCGCCAGAACCAGCCCTTCTTCGCGCAGGTGAACCTGCCTGTTGTGGAGCGGGGCGGTACGCGCGGTTGGGTTGGTTCTGATCGCAATCCATGGAACAAGCAGGTTCATCCGCGCCTTGTGGATCCGGCGAAGGTGACCGTTCCGCCTTATTACCCCGACGTTCCCTCCGTGCGCCAGGATTGGGCCGGTTACCTGGATGCCGTGTGTGGGGTGGACGCCCGCTGCGGCGAGATCCTGCGCCGGCTGGAGGAAGACGACCTGTTGGAAGACACGGTGGTGATCTACTTCGGCGACAACGGACGTCTGGAGCTGCGGGGGCTGGATTGGTGCTACGACAGCGGCGACCGCGTGCCGATGATCGTGCGCTGGCCCAAACGGTTTCCCGCACCGCGGCAGTATCGCGCCGGCCGCGTCGTTGAAGATGTAGTCAGCCTGCTGGATGTCACGGCCACCACGCTGGGCATCGCCGGCGTTCCCCGTCCCGAGGGCATGCACAGCAGGATCTTTCTTGGCGACAAAGCCGATGCGCCGCGCGAGTATGCGTTCAGCGCACGCGACCGTACCGATGACGCCGTGAACCGCATCCGCGCCGTGCGCGGCCGGCGCTACCGCTACATCAGGAATCTCATGCCGGAAAAGAATTTCATGGCCATCCACCGCTACAAGGATGCGTGCTACCCGGTGGTGGCCCTGATGCGTGAGTTGCATCGCGAGGGCAAGCTGACACCGGTGCAGCAGGTCCTGATGGCCAAGCGGCTGCCGGACGAAGAGCTGTACGACCTGGAGCGCGACCCGTATGAAATCACGAACCTGGCCGCCTCCACCCACTCCGAGCATCAGCGGGTGAAAAAGCAGCTGCGCGCTGCCTTGGACCGCTGGATGGCGGAGACCAACGATCAAGGGCGAATTCAGGAGCCGCGGGAAGTCGTCGACTTCTGGACCCAGGAGTCGCATGAGCTGCATGGCACACCCGAATGGCACCTCAAAGGAGAACGATGACATGAATTTTGATCATCCCTGGCAAACCGCGCCGCGCAACCGTGGCAATGCCAACGGCCCGGCACTCGCGAGATCAGGCCGGCCGGGCGGCGCGCCCTCACTACCGCACAAAGGAGAAACACACATGCGGATGCGAATTTGTTTGGCCCTACTCATTCTTACGGCGTTTACCGGCACAGTGTCCGGCCAAGGCGTCGGCACCATCCACGGCGCCGCCACCGACCCGACGGGCGCTTCATTGGTGGGTGCGAAAGTAACCGCCCTCCTTGTGGATCGCGGCGTGTCGCGCAGCGTCACCACTTCCGAACGCGGCGAGTATGTGATTCCGCTGCTCTCCATCGGTGTGTATACGATCTCGGTGGAAGCGGCGGGCTTCACTTCGTTTCTGCGCGAGGGCGTCGAGTTGACCGCCAATGAGAATGTCCGTGTGGATGCGCAACTCGCGCTTAGCGGGACGACGGAGTCCATTCAGGTAACTTCGGAGGCGCCGCTGGTGGACAGCCGCTCGTCGGTGATGGCAACAGCCATCGACTCGCGGCGCGTGACGGAGTTGCCCACCAACGGCCGCAATGTCGTGCAACTGGCGGCGCTGCTTCCCGGCGTCACGCAGGTGAGTGCGCCGCAGACCTTCACGGGCGATCGTGACGGCCCGCGCGTTTCGATTTCCGGCTCGCGGTCCACGCAGAACCTCTTCTTGTTTGACGGGACGTTCTTCAATGCTCTGTTCCGCAACTCCGGCTTGAACTATCCGCCGCCGGATGCGCTGCAGGAGGTGAAGGTGCTGATGAACAGCTTCAGCTCCGAATACGGCCGCAATTCCGGGGCCGTGTTCAACGTCGTCACGCGTTCTGGCACGAATGAGGTTCACGGCAACGTGTGGGAGTTCTTCCGCAACCGGAAGTTGAATGCCCGGAACTTCTTCGCGCCATCGAATCCGAAACTAAACCAGAATCAGTTCGGCGGCACGCTCGGCGGGCCGATTAAGAAGAACAAGTTGTTCGTCTTCGGTTCGTACGAGGGTCTGCGGGTGCGATCGGACCGGCTGGTGACCTCGGCATTCCCGCTTACCGCCGCAGAGCGGCAGGGGAACTTCGCCACCGCCGTGCGCGATCCCAATAACAATCAACCGTTCGCCGGCAATCAGATCCCCGCATCGCGGTTTGACCGCGTGGCCAATGAGATTCTGACGAAGAACATCATGCCCTTGCCCAATCAGGCCGACGGCCAGTATGTGACCATCGTGCCCTTTCCGCAGGACAACGACAATTTCTTGGTGCGAGTAGACTACAACTTTGGCAACCACACGGTGGACGGGCGCTACTACTGGAACAACGCTACTAACCTGACCTATGGCGGCCAGATTCCGAGTTACTTCCCGGAGACGCTCGGAAACAAGACAAACACCGCTAACATTGGAGATACGTGGGTGGTGAAATCCACGCTGCTCAATCAGTTCCGCGTCGCTTTCAGCCGCAACTATAATTTCACCGACGTGCTCTCGCAACAGCATTTATCTGACTTGGGATCGACGCTTCCGATTTTTGGCACGAAGGCCCCTTCGGCGCTCAACCTGACGGGTCGCGTTACCATGGGCGATGGCGCGGGATTGCAGGCGATTCTGGTGAATGAGTCGTGGAATGTGAACGATAGCATCAACTGGACGAAGGGTGCACACACGATTAAGGCGGGCGGCGAGTGGCTCGACCTGCGGTATTTGAACCGGACCTACTGGCAATCGACAGGGGTTTTCACGTTCAGCGGTCAGTTGAGCGGGAACACGGCCTCGGACTTTCTGCTCGGGCGGGCGTCAAACCTGGTAGTTGCCAGCCCCGAATTCGAGCAGGCGGGAGTCCAGAGCAATTTCTACTTCTACTTTCAAGACGACTGGCGCGTGAGCAAGCGCCTCACTCTCAATTTAGGGATGCGCTACGAGTTGGGTAAGCCATGGTTGCACCCGACCGACATGGTGAGCACCTTCAAGTCAGGCCAGAAGTCGACCGTGATTCCCACGGCCCCCACCGGCATCCTGTTCCCCGGAGACCAGGGCGTATCGCGCGGACTGATCGCCACCGACAAGAATAACTGGGCGCCGCGGTTTGGCTTTGCTTACGACGTCTTCGGCAATGGCAAAACCTCGCTGCGTGGCGCGTATGGAATTTTCTACGACGGGCCCAACGCGGACATCATCCAGAACATTGGTCAACCCTGGCGCTACACCTTCACCATCCAAACCCCGTCCAGCCTCACCGATCCCCTGCGCGGGCAGCCGGCGATTCCGCTCACCGTGAACCGGACCAACCCGGTGTTCACCGGCACGCAGGACATGGCGTTTGCCGATCCGAACTTCCGCACGGGCTATGTGCAGAACTTCAATCTCAACATCCAGCAGCAGATTGGCCGTGATCTTGCCGTGCAGGTCGGCTATGTCGGCAGGCTGGCGCGCAAGCTTGTGATGGGCTACGAGACAAACCCTGCCATCTTCGGGCCTGGGGCGACCCTGGGGAATATCAATTCGCGGCGCGTCTACCAGGGCTTTGGCGGAATTCGCTCCATTTCCTCGCAGGCTAATGCTAACTACAACGGCCTGCAGGTGGAGGCCACCAAGCGCTATAGCCGCGGCTTCTCCGTGCAGGGATCCTACACCTGGTCGCGGGCCATCGACATGCGCTCAGCCGTGGCGGCGGTCGGCGCCAGCACACCGGATGTGTTCAATCTGCGCTCCGATTACGGCCTCTCGGACTTCCACGCCGCCCATGTGGCCAACCTCTCCTGGTTATGGGAGATTCCAGGAACACGGGGAACCGATGTTCTGCACCACTTGACCAGCGGCTGGCAGATCAATGGACTGTGGACCTGGCGCACCGGGCTGCCCGTGAACATCGTTTCCGGGCGTGACAATGCGCTCACCGGCACCACGCCGCAGCGGCCCAACGTGAACGGCAATCCCGTGCTTTCGCAGGATCGTCCCCGCGCCGCACTGATCCAGGATTGGTTTGACCGCAGCGTGTTCTCGCAACCGGCCAACGGCCAGCAAGGCAACGTAGGCCGCAACAGCGTGATCGGACCCGGCGCGGCCAGCACCAACCTCGGTCTCTTCCGCACCTTCGTCCTCCCTTGGCGTGAGAGCATGCGGCTGCAGTTCCGCTCGGAGTTTTTCAATGTCGCCAATCAGGTGAGCCTGAATAACCCCAACAACACGTTGACGGCCAACCAGAACATGGGGCGCATCACCAGCGCGGCTGGGGCTCGCGTCGTCCAGTTGGCGCTCAAACTCCAGTTCTGACATTCCGGCCCCGGCCAACCGCGCTGCACCGCGCCCGTGACTAACGGGCGCGGTGCAGAATCATCCAAGAAATGCGGT
The DNA here is from genome assembly GCA_017304135.1 of Acidobacteriota bacterium. Classification (GTDB taxonomy): domain Bacteria; phylum Acidobacteriota; class Terriglobia; order Bryobacterales; family Bryobacteraceae; genus JAFLBB01. Next base: position 6,874 of record JAFLBB010000043.1, read on the forward strand.
GAATTCTGCTAGCTGCCTCGATGCGGGTCGGGAAGAATGAAGTGCGTCTCGCTTTTCCCCCGCACGACATGAAACACACACGCTTCTTCCTTGCCCTGATTGCTTCCAGCCTGCTGACGCAGGCCCTTGCCGTCGACATTCCGCAGTATCACCGCCACGACTTCGCGCTCAAGGCGAACGTCCAGGGCAATCCCTTCGATGTGGCGCTTTCGGCTGAATTCACGGGACCGAGCGGCGTGCGCCTCAACGTCCCCGGCTTCTACGACGGCGACGGCACGTGGAAGATCCGCTTTGCGCCGACGGAACTGGGCCGCTGGTCGATGACCACCTCATCGAGCGTGACGGCGCTTCACGGCCAGAGCGACACGGACATCAATTGCACGCCGAACCGACATCCCCAGATTCACGGCAAGCTGATGGTGGACCCCGCGCATCCTTACCATTTCCTCTACCAGGACGGCACGCGCTATTTCCTTCTGGGCTATGAGGCCGACTGGCTGTGGGGCGCTGAGCCGCTGGACCCGCGGCGCAAGCTGATGCACACGCTCATCAACCAGATGGCCTCACGCGGCTTCAATCACGTGATGGTGAATATCTTCGCCTACGACACCAGTTGGAGCCCCGGGCGCAAGCATGAGTGGGACTTCGGCCCGAGCGAGATCTTCCCCTGGGAAGGAACGAACGACAAGCCCGACCATTCCAAGCTCAATCCGAAGTTCTTTCAGATCTACGACCGCATGATGGACGCCCTTCAGGAAAAAGGCATTGTGGCCCACATCATGATCAAGGTCTACAACAAGAAAGTGAACTGGCCCGCCAAGCACAGCCCCGACGAGAAGAAGTTCTTCCGCTACGTCACGGCGCGCTACCAGGGGTATTCCAACGTGGTGTGGGATTTCGCCAAGGAGTCATACAACGAGAAGGACGAGCAGTTGCAGTATGCCTTGATCGACTATGTGCGGGACCTGGACGCCTACAAGCACCTCACCACGGCGCACGACGACGACCTCTATACCTGGACGCCGAGTCTCAACCGGAACCTCGATTTCCGCTCCGATCAGCAGCACACCGACTGGGCGGAGATGATCGCCTTCGATCGTGCGATTCGCGCCTATCCGGTGGTGAATACCGAATTCGCCTATGAGCGCGGCGTGGACAAGATGCCCACCTACCGCACCGAGCACGACTGGCAGGAGCAGTTGCACCGCGCCTACCTTGTCTACCTGGCCGGCGGCTACGGCGTGTATTACTACCACAACACCGCCTGGGACGTGTTCCGTCCGGAGCCGGAAGCGCCTGGGATGAAGCCGTTCCAACTGCTGGCCTCCACACTCTCGTCGCTGCCCTACTGGCGCATGCGGCCGATGAATGAGCTGGCCGTGGGCGGGCCCTGCCTGGCGTTGCCGGGCGATGCGTATGCGTTCTATGTCAAGGGCGCGCAGCTCACCGCGAACCTGAGCGGATTGGAGAACGCCGCAACGGCGACCGCGGAGTGGGTGAACACGTGGAGCGGTGAGCGCACCCCGGCGCAGTTGAGCGGAGCGCGAATCACGCGGCTGCGGAAGCCGGAGTCGTTCCAGTCCGCTCCGGCGCTGTTGATCGTGAAGAGCGGAGCGCGCTGAAGATCCGCTATTCCGGTGGGCCGAACACACGGTCACCTGTCTCGCTCAGGATGTTCCGTTTGTCGGCCTCGCTCACGGGCAACTGCAGGATCTTCGACAGCTCGATGTTGAGGTTTTCCGGCAGGTCGGAGCCAATCATCAAGCGCGTGCTGGGAATGCGTTGCAGCACCTCCAGCACATGGTGCGGCATGAGGCTCGACAATTCGAGGTAGAAGTTGTCGAACAGCGTCGCGGCGACGATCGCTTCGCCGAGGAAAATGCCGCCGCCGCCGCAATGGGCGAGAACGAACTTGAGTTCGGGGTAGCATTTGGCGGCCAGCAGGAACATGGAAGGCAGTGAGAAGGGGATGCCCGTGCCGGTGTGGACGATGAGCGCCATGCGGTTTTCGATCGCCGTCTCAAAGAGGAACGCGCTGCTCTCAAGCAACGGGTTCAGGGCCTGATACTGCGGCTGGAATTTGAGGGCGCGGAAGCCATGTACCTCGCGGCAGCGGCGGACCTCGTCGCGGTATTCGGCTTCGGGCACGAACGGATGCAAACAGGCGGCGCCGACGAAACGGCCAGGATAGTCGCGAAGGGCCGCGCCGATCTCGTCATGCTCGCGGCGGTAGTCATCGACAACGGGAAAGGGAATGGCCACGGCGCGATCGACGCCGAAGCGGTCCATCGATTCGATGATCTCCCCGGCCCGGTGACGGCGGCCGCTGTGGCGGGCGGTGCCGATGTGCACGTGCGTATCGAAGAGCGGGTAGCCGTCTTTCATAGGGTTCTCAACTCAAGGCCACCAGCAGCGGCGGCGCGGTCGGTTCGTCAAGCGCCGGTGACTGCGCGCAGAAGTTGAAAGAAGCCTCGCTTGCGCTCGGTGTTGAGGCCCCAGTTCACGGGCGGGCACTGGTAGCCGTCTGAGTAGTCGCTCGCGCCGGGATCGAAGTAGCCCCAGGAAGCGTATTCGGAGAGGGCGGCGAGGAAGTTATTCTCCGGCTTGTCGAAGTCGAAGTGGTCATCCTCGTTGAACAGGATGGGCATGGGACGATAGCCCTCGACGGCGCGCGTTTCGCGCACCATCTGGGCGATGCGTTTGGGGTCCTTCACGCCGTTGCCGTGCACGAGCAGGAAGTCGGAACTCTTCACGACATTGGGCAGGGGAATGGCGTTGCCTCCATAGGAGGTGCCGGTGAGCAGCCTGCGGCCCTTGCGGTTCATGCCCTTCACGACGTCGATGAGTTCGTGGATGCGCGCCGGCTTGAGGATCTCGTGGTCGTAGGCGCGGACGTTGGTTTCGTTGTTCACCTCGACGAGCACGTTGCGGTAGTCGCGGTCGAGCAGCCAGTTGGTGGCGTTCTCCACCGCGCGGCGGACGGCGGCTTCGTCTTTCACGCGCTGGTCCTGCCCGAAGTAGAAGTAGCCGACGATGGCCACCATGCCGAGTTGGTCGGCGCGGTCGAGGATGCGCTCCAGCCGCTTCATGAAGTCGGGGTAGAGCGAACCATCGGGGGCGATGCCGGAGGTGTCCCAGGGTTGGCTCTTCGAATAGCCTTCGGGGCTGCCGCCCTGGAGATTGATGGTGAAGGCGAGCAGGCCGTGCTTCCTCCATTCGGGCATCGCGGCGAGGAACTCGCGCGTGTTGCGTTCGGGATCCCACTTCTTCGTATCGGGGTAGGCCCATTTCGAGCGCGTTGCTGGATTGCGGTCGTCGAAGATGCCCTGCACCATGCGCGAATTCATGAGCAGGCCTTCCACCTTGCGGCCCTGGTAGGTGCGCCCTTTGTAGGTGGGCTGGCCGTTGAGATAGAACATGTCGCCGCGAATGGCGATTTCGGTTTTGCGCACGGCCGCCGGAAGCAAGGCCGGGGCCGCGGCCATCGTGAGAAGGGAACGTCGTGTCAGCATTAGAATTTGAAACTCAGGGCGAATTGGATGACGCGCGGGGAGCGGGCGCCGGTGACCTGGCCGAGGCGCGTATTCACCTGGTTGCCGGCGGCATCAAAGCGGGCCGTGGAATCGACCCCGGAGAACTGGGTGTGGTTGAACAGGTTGTAGAACTCGCTGCGGAACTGGATGATGCGCGATTCCGAGAACACGGGGAAGTTCTTGAATACCGAGATGTCCCAGGAGTTGATGCCGGGGCCGCGGTAGACATCCTTGGGGGCGTTGCCCAAGTCACCGCGGGCGGGCCGTGAGAACACGGTGGGGTCAAACCAGCGGGCAAAGCCGCGTTCGTCGCGTCCCAGAACGGCGCTGTCGCGAATATTGACGCGGTTGCCATCGCCGCCGCCCGTCAGGTCGGCGTTGTCCACCAGGGTGAAGCCGACGCCCGCGGGGAAGCCGCTGGCGAGTGAGCCGAAGCCGGCCACCTGCCAGCCATCAAGCACGGCCTTGGTGGCGCGGTTCGGGAGGTAGGTGCTGACCTTCGGCACGTCGTAGGTGAAGTTGATCACCAGAATGTGCGTTTGATCGAATCCTGCCTTGCCGTAGAGGAACTCGCGCGCGCTGCGGAAAACGGGCATGTTGGCCGGTGCGTCGGAGTAGTTCATGGCCTTGGAGTAGGTCCAGGCGCCGCCAAACTGGAGGCCGCGGCTGAAGCGCCGCGTGACGGTGGTTTGCAGCGAGTTGTAGTTAGAGAGGCCGGAGTTCTCCAACGCGCTGATGGCCTGATAGCCGGCATAGGGGGCAAGGAACGTGTCGGGCAAAGGGCGCCCCGGTGAGGTGGGGTCCTGCGCCCAGCTCTGGAAACGGGTTCCATACGGGAGGGTGTTCAGATTACGGTTCTGCAGCAGGTTTTTCCCGCTGTTGCCGACGAAGGCGACGCTGAGGACCGTGTCGAAGCCGATGTTCTGCTGGATGTTGAGCGAGTAGTTGTAGACGCTGGCCGGCTTGTAGTTCAGCTCAAACGACCGCACTGTGCCAGGCGGGAAGAGAAAGCCTGTTGATGAGCCGGCGCTGCCGCCAAATACGTTTTGGATGGAATCGTAGTAGATGTTGGGCTGGAGCACGATGGGCGGAACCGCGTTGACCTGGCTGTTGGCATAGGCGGAGTTGATCTGCGTTTGGCGGGTGATGCCGAAGCCGCCGCGGATGGCCGTCTTGCCATCGCCGAACACGTCGTAGGAGAAGCCGAAGCGCGGCCCAGGCTGGAGCCCCGGCCGGTTCTGCCAGCCCGGAGGCACGCTGGTGTCATTGCCCAGCACCATGCCGTTATAGGGGTCGCCCACGCCCGGAACGAGCGCGCCGATGAGGACTGCCGGAACGATGGCGCCGGTAACCGGATTCTGGCCCTGGCGGCGTCCACCGCTGAGCACCGGCCGGAAGAGCTGCACCGTCTTGGCGGGATCGAAGCGCTCCTTCACCCACGCCGCGCCTTCCTGTCCCGGCTGCAGACGCCAGGGGCTGAAGGCCGACATGCGGAGACCGAGTTCGATGGTCAGCCGGCGGCTCACTTTCCAACTGTCCTGGGCGAAGAATTCGAAGAGGAAATTCTGGCCGCCGCGGAAGTTGCGCTTCGAGGATTCCGAGTAGGAGCGGAAGTTGCCCATGGCGGCGTTGGCGAAGGCGAAGCCGCTTTCGAGCGGATTGTTCGCGTCGGCGGTGAAGTCGAAGCAGCCGGTGAAGCAGGATCCCGCGATGCCTTCGTCGCTGACGTTGAACTCGTAATACATGCCCGCTTTGAAGTTGTGGCTACCGCGGGTCCAGGTGGTGTTGTTGCCAAAGGTCCAGCGCGTGTCGCCCGCTTTGATGGGCCAGCGGTTGTCGTAGCCCACCGTGGGCGCGCCCACCACGCCGCCGAAGGTCATGACGGGAACGTAATTGTCGGGATTCGCTGCGGGGAATAGCTGGCGCAGATTGCCCAGCCCTCTCGCCGATTTCAGCACCGGGGCCGCTTCTTCGTCGCTTGGCTTCGGTGTGCCTTCCCCCATGACGCGGCCGCCAAACACGAATTCATTCAGCACCGACGGCGATATGGTTCGCGTGTAGTTCAATACGATGCTCTTCTCGGTCTTGGTGTAGTCGTTGTAGAAGTGGTCCCAGTTGGAACTCCAGCCGGCCACCGCGGTATATCCCTTGGAACTTTGCTTCCAATCGCGGTAGCGGCCGCTCAAGCGGTCCTTCTCGGTGACGTTGTAGTCGACCTTCAACTGGTCCAGCCGCTTGGGCAGGTCTCGAATGTCCTGGTGCTGGTAGTTGTAGTTGCCGCGGCTGATGGAGCGGTCAAGGAAATTCGGCTGCGGGAAAATGTTCAGCATGGCCTGGCCGAGGGGGTTGAGGCGATTGTTGGGCACAATGTTGCCGGCGAAAGGCTGGCTGTTGGTGGGGTCGCGCACGACGATCAGAGAGTTGTTCTGGTTGACGGTCTGCGAGAAGTTGCCCTGGCGTTCCAGACTGGTGGGCATGGTCACCTGGCGGATGCCTTGCGGTTCGCGGGCCAGCCACTGTTCGTGCGCGTAAAAGAAGAACAGCTTTTCGCGGTTCTTGTTGAACAGCTTGGGGATTGTGAGCGGGCCGCCGAAGGTGCCGGTGAAGGTGTTGTAGCGGTAGACGGGTTTTCTCAGGCCGTTCAGATTGTTGAAGAAGTTGTTGGCGTTGAACATCTCATGGCGCTTGAACCACGACGCCGTGCCATGGTAATCGCGGCTGCCGGACTTGGAGATGATGGACACCTGCGCGCCGGAGTTGCGGCCATACTCGGCCTGGAAGTTGTTCACCAGCACCTTCACCTCTTCGACGGCGTCCATGCTCACCGCGGTGATGTTCACGTTCACGTTGTCGGCGTCGCTGCCCACCAGGCCGTCCACCGATACCGTGCTGTCCGTGTTGCGCAGGCCGCCGATGTTGGGGGCCGAGGAGCCGATTTCGCTGCCGAGCGAATTGGGGTCGCTGTTCTGCGAGACGCCGGGCATCAGCCGCAGCAGCGAGAGCACGTCGCGTCCGCGCGTGAGCATCGTGCTCATCTGCTTGGACTCCAACATCGATGAGTTTTCCGCGCTGGCCGTCTGCACCACGGCACGGCTTGCGGTGACGCTGACGACTTCGGTGGTGCTGCCTAGCTGCAGCGTGATGGTGCCCGCGGGCAGGTACTCGTTCGAAGCGACCACCAGGCCCTTGCGCTCCACTGTTTGAAAGCCCTGCATGCTGATCTTCAGGGTGTAGGTGCCGGCGGGAATGCCCGGCAAGGTGAAGTTTCCGTTTTCCACCGAGAGCGTTTTTCGCGTGTCGCCGGTGAGTTCACTGGTGAGAACGACTTCGGCCCCCAGGACGCTGGCGCCGCTGGAATCGACGATGACACCGACAAGGGTTCCTGTGTTCAACTGTGCCCAGAGCGCGGCACTGAGCAAAAGCGAGAGCAGACTGAGCTTCCTCATGTGCAATGGATATAATATATAAAGTTGGCAGTTGTCAAGCAGCTCCCCGGTTTCCGGGTGTTAACATGCAAATGGAATGGCAAGCGTGTCGACCTCGGTGAAATCCCCCCCCACCAGCCTGCTGCGCCCGCAGTCGTTGCGCGATGAGATCGTCCACGTCCTGCAGCAAGACATCCTCACCGGCCTGTTTCAGCCGGGTCAGCGCATCGTGGAGCGGGAACTGGTGCAGCGCTTTGGTGTGAGTTCGATTCCCGTGCGCGAAGCCTTGCAGGCGTTGGAAAGCAACGGGCTGCTGGTGCGCCGCTTGAACTACGGCTACTCGGTGGTCCAACTCACAGACGAAGAAGCGCTGCGCATCTGTGAACTGCGCGGCCTGCTTGAACCGAAGGTGGTGGAATGGGCCGCCATGCGCATCACGCCGGAGGCAGCCGCGGAACTGGACCGCCGGCTCGACGACCTCCACGCCGCCGCGCTTGAGGATGATATGGCGGCCTTCTTCCATGCCGACCTGCTGCTGCACCAGTGCATCTGGAGCGCCGCGGGCAATCACCATGCGGCCAAGGCGCTGGAGACCTCGGTGGGCTCGCTGTTCGCCTCCGGGCTTGCCAACAGCATGCGCGACGCCAAAGCCGGCATCGCCGTTCCGATTGACCGCCTAGGCGAGGTGGAGAAGCACCGGCGCATGGTGAACGCCATCAAGCGCGGAGCCGGGGCACGCGCGGCGCAAGCCCTGTCGCAGATCGCGGCGGGGTTCGAGCGCCACTTCCGCAGCCGGTCGAAGTAGCCGCGCTCAGCCTCTTTTTCCGCCCGCCGCCTCCGCAAGCAGTTTGAGATGGCGGTTCATCGGCGCCGACGCATCGCCTCCGGCCAGGGCGCCCCAGTTGCCGCGCGAGGAAGCAAGCACCATTCCGTGCGAAGGGAAGATGGCGCAGCAGTTGCCCCCCGCGCCGATGGAAAGAAACGCATCGCGCGGGGCGTCCGGCCAGGTGAGGGCGTGCGCATGCAGCCGGCTGGTCCGGTTGAACCACCAGTTGAAGCCATAGATCCCCGGACCGAATTTCGTGAAGTGATCGGAGCCGCCGCCGAAGGTGCCGATGTTCAGGTAGTCATCGTTGCCGGCCTGTTGCGTATGCGGTAAGGCGAACGGTACATCGGGCTTCCGGTGTTTGCGGAAGAACGAGCGATGGAGCAGTTGCCGGCCGTTCCAGCGGCCCTGGTTGAGCCAGAACCAGCCGATGCGCGCGAAGTCGCGAACCGAGGCCAGCAGACGGCGCCGGGCATTGAAGGTGAGCCCGTCTTCCAACTGCAGCGCGCCGAGCCGCTCGGGGGTATTTGCCACGGCATCGGGCGCCTGGCGGTAGAGCCGGTCAAACAGAGTCAACTGGTAGAGCTGGATTGCATAGTCGTTGTAGGCGTAGGCCGCGCCCGGAGGTTCGGGCCGGGCATAGCCGCTGGTCATGTCGGCAAGATGGCGGAAGGTCATCGCGCGGTCTTTTTCGCGCAGCGCCCAGCCGTAGTCGGTGAGCCGCGCGTCCACGCTCTTGAGCCGCTTCTCCTGAATTGCGAAGAAGAGCAGCGTACTGAAAACCGGTTTGACAGAGGAGAGCCAGTCGCGCTTGGCCGACTGGTCACCCCAGGACTTGGCCAGGTAGCCATCCTTGATGACGCAGCCATTTCCGCCGAGGCCGGTGGCGAGTTCTTCCAGCTTCGCTTCGTCGAGCCCGAGCGCCGCCGGTGGGCGCGGCTCCCACTGTGCGCCCGGCCAGTGGTTGGTTGAGGGCCGTGCCCATGCGCCGCGCGCCAACAGCCCCATCGATAGCTCTCTTCGCGTGATCATTCGTACTCCTGTTGGCAGAGCTTCGTGCCTGCCGGGCAGGCTTCGATCATACACTCCGCCGCCAAGCCAACTTCGGCGCCGGGCCCGTCGCGGGCCGCACAGCGGGCGGCAGTCGGCCCGTAGCCGGCCGGCGGAAGTGTGCAAGGAATTCACCTGATCCTCCTAGCAATGCCGCCGCTTCCGGGATAGAGTGCTAGGTCGAATATGACGCGCGTATGGAGACTCTGGGGATTCCTGCTGGCGACTGCCGCGGCGATACAAGCTGTCGAGGTGGAGCAACACCGGCCGCACGATTTCACCTTCACGGCCCAGGTGGAGGGCAATCCGTTCGCGGTGGACGTGCGCGCCGAGTTCAACGGGCCTGACGGCAGGCAACTTGCCATCCCGGGCTTCTATGACGGCAACGGGCAATGGAAGGTGCGCTTCTCGGCCCCGGCGCCGGGTGAGTGGACGATGCGGACCCTCTCTCCGGTGGCCGCGCTGCACGGCAAAACGGAGTCGATCCAGGCCCGGCCCAACACGCATCGGAACACGCACGGGGTGCTGCGCGTGGACCCGCTCCATCCTTACCACTTCCAATTCGAAGACGGCTCGCGCTTCTTCCTGATGGGCTACGAGGCCGACTGGCTGTGGGGCGCGGACATGCTGGACCCGCAACGAAAGCTGATGCGCAGGCTCATCGACCAGATCGCCGCCCGTGGGTTCAACTACGTGATCGTCAACGTCTATGCGCACGATACGCGCTGGTGTCCGGGCAAGGTGAATGAGTGGGACTACGGCCCGGCGCCCGTGTATCCCTGGGAAGGGACGAACGACAAACCCGACCATGAGCGGCTCAACCCGCGCTTCTTTCAGATCTACGACGGCATGATGGAGGCCTTGCGCGAAAAGGGAATCGTGGCGCACATCATGTTCAAGGTTTACAACAAGCAGGTGAACTGGCCGGCCGCGGGCAGCGCCGCCGAAGCCCGCTTCTTCCGCTACGTCACGGCCCGCTACCAGGCCTATCCGAACATTGTGTGGGACTTCGCCAAGGAGTCGTTCTACGAAAAGAACAACCAGTTGCAGCGCAACCTGATGGAACTGGTGCGCTCCACCGACGCCTACCGTCACATGATGGGCGTGCACGACGACGACATCTACGAATGGGACCCCAAGCTCGGCGCGACGCTGGATCTGCGCATCGATCAGCAGCACGTGGACTGGGAACAGATGATCGCCTTTGACCGTGCGCAGCGCCGCCGTCCGGTGGTCAACGTGGAATACAGCTACGAGTTGGGCGTTGAGCCGCTGCCCACGCACAACAACGTGAACCAGGTGGACTGGAAGCTGAATCTCGTCCGCGCCTATCGCATTCTGTTCGCGGGCGGCTACATCGCCTACTACTACAACAACACGGCCTGGGACATCGTGAAGCCCGATCCCGAGCCGCCAGGGATGGCCCGCTTTCAGATTCTCAAACAGCTGTTCGAATCGGTTCCTTACTGGCGGATGAATCCGGCGCCCGCCCTTGCCGTCGGAGGGAAGTGCTTGAGCGATGATGCGACCACGATGATGTGCCTTGCCGAAGGCGAGCAGGCACGCGCGAAGGACCGTCATCTCACGCTCAATCTGATGGGCTTCTCCGGTGCGCTCGGCGCGGAATGGGTCAACACGTGGACGGGGGAGCGCAAGGCCATGGGGCGGATCGAAGCCGGCGTGGCGACGATCGATTACCCCGCGGACTTTGGCGGCGCTCCGGCGATTCTGATCCTCCGGCGCTGACGGCGGCGGCGCCCGGCAGTCCGCCGTTCCCGTTCTAGAATGAACTCCATGGCAATTCGCCTCCCCGGCGAGCTTACCTTTGCACCGTTCCGGATTGAGCACCTTGTCGATGCCGAAGGCCGCTACGAGGTGCCGCTCAATCCGCGTTTTCCCTTCCACGTCAACCTGTTCTCGTTCTCCCCCGCGCGCGCCCCGTTTTCGATGAACTGGCATGAGCGGTTGGAACTGTTCGTACCCTTGGAGGGCAAGGGCAAGTTCCGCATGGGTGACCGCGCGGTCCCGTTTGCCGCCGGTGATGTGCTCGTCGTGGATGTGCGCAGCATGCATGGGGTGCTGGAGTTCAATGGCCGCAATCCACGCGCCGCCGTCATCAGTTTTCTTCCCGAACTCATCTGCGGCGCCGCTTCGCCGGAGTGCGATTCGCAATATCTCACTCCTTTCTATTGCCAGCTTGCCTCCACTGAGCCCGCGCTGCGGCGCACGGACCGCTTAAGCGGACCGCTTCATGCGGCCTTGGAAAAGCTGCTGCGCTGCTACTTCGGCGCTGCCGGCGGGCTGCATGTAGAAGCCGGCTGCAAGGTGTATCTGCTCGAGGCGCTTTATCTGCTTTCGCTCCACTTCGGCTATTCCGAGGAGTCGCAGGCGCTGTTGCAGCAGCGGCGGCGCCTGGCCGAGCGCTTCCGCCACCTGCACCTCTGGCTGGGGGAACATTACGCCGAGAAACTGACGGTGGCTGAGGCGGCTTCCCTCTGCGCCATGAGCGAATCAAAGTTCATGAAGGCCTTCAAGCAGGCCACCAACAGGACCTTCGTGCAGCACGTCACGCAAATCCGTTTGAACCAGGCGCTCAAGCTGCTGCGTCACACCGACCTGCCCATCAGCGAGATTGCCGTGCGCGTCGGCTTCAGTGACCAGAGCTACTTCGACAGGCGGTTCAAGGAGCGATTTCAGGAGACGCCGATTCAATGCCGCCGCGCGGCTCTGGCCAACGCCGATGGCATGAGGGGCGTGGGCTGACAAGCGGCGTGGTGGCAGCGAGGCGCTGTGTGCCTGGCCAGCGGCCCCGAACCAGCGCGCCGCGCAGGTAGAGCCCGCTTGTGTCGATAAGGGCTCGATGCCAACGCCGCCCGCGCGGCGCGATACATCAATCGCTACCGGCTCTCCAGCAATGGCCGCCCGTCCGTATTCGAACAAGACTGGAGGTTTCCGGGCGAACAGGGGCGGCCCCCGCGGCCCAATGCTTGTCCCCGTCGCACGGCCACGGTCTGCTACATGCGGCGCCCGGACAACCGGCCGCGCGCGCTCAACGGCCAGATGGACAGCTATTCCACAGGCGGTCTGGCGGCCCCCAAACGCATCGTCGTTATCCTGCAAAACCCGGTGGACGCCAGCGATGTGCCACCTGAGCCATCTGGCTGCCATCTGGCTGCCATTTGCCTCGCTCACGGGCTGACTGTATAATCTCACCCTGGGCATCCCGTGGGATTCAAGTTTCTGGGGTCCTTTCCGTGCGCGCTTAAGGGGAGAGGCAAGGCGGTTCGGCCGTCGTCGGCATCTCCCTGTTGCATGCGCGAGCGGACCGGCGGGTTGCGGGAGTTATCGCTGTTTTCAGCTTTGGAGGAATCGATGATCAGACAGTATCGGGCTGCGACTCTGCTCGCGGCGATCACCTGCCTGGGGGGATTGTTCTGGCAGGTCCCGCAAGGCCTCGCCCAGAGCGGCGCCGGGGCGATTCAAGGGACGGCGCAGGACGAGACAGCGGCGGCGTTGCCCGGCTGCGAAGTGCTTGTCGTCAATAAAAGTACCGGGGTCAGGACGGCGACCAGGGCGAATGAAGTCGGCTTTTACTCCGTGCGCGGGCTGTTCGTGGGTACCTACACGGTGACGTTCTCCCTGCCAGGGATGAAAAAGTACGAGGCCACCGTAACGCTGGCCAACGCCCAAGTGGTCGTCTTGAATCCGATTCTCCAGGTGGGCGATGTGGCCGAGCAAGTCACCGTAACCGGCGACGCACCGCAATTGGCCACCTACGACAGCGCGACGGTAAGCACGTTCCTTGACGCCAACCGCATCGATCAACTTCCGCAGAATGGACGAAACATCCTCGGCCTGGCGATGCGCACCGTGCCCGGCCTGGAAGCCAACGGCACGCGCGCCAACGGCCTCATGGGCGAGGCGCTGGAGTATTCGCAGGACGGCGCGCCGATGACTAACCGCAACTTTGGCGGCGTGGCCAATACGGCGCAATCGACGCTGCCGGATCCCGACGCGGTGCAGGAAGCCAAGTTCGAGACTCTCAACTCCTCGGCGCAGTTCTCCACGCCCGGGACGGTGATTCTGACCACGAAGTCGGGAACCAACGGGCTGCATGGGTCCATGTTCGAGACCCTCCGCAATAACTACTTCGGAATCGCCCGTGCGCGTCAAAACCCCGCCAACTTCGCGGCTCCTCACCTGGTGCGCAATGAGTTCGGCGCTTCGGTGGGCGGACCGATTTACATTCCGAAGGTGTACAACGGCAAGAATAGATCATTCTTCTTCTTCGCCTATGAGCGGTTCTCGCTGCGCCAGGATTCGAGCCAGTTGGTTCGCGTGCCCACACCCACGATGCGCACCGGCGACTTTTCCGGTCTCATCAACGGCCAGGGCATCCTCCAGCAGCTCTACGACCCCTCCACCACCCAGGGCGCCGACAGCAGCTACCGCCGCTTGCCCTTTTCGAACAACTTAATCCCGCTGAATCGCATCAGCCCGTTGGCCAAGACGCTCTACGCGGCCACGCCGTTGCCTTCCTCCAGCGACAACCCGCTCATCAACGCCAATCTGAACGACACCAACAAGACCGTTCAAACCGTACCCAACATCAACACCCGCGTCGACCACGTCTTCAACGACGCCAACCGCATCTATGTCCGCTTCACCGATATCCGCCAGTACCAGCAGGCCCTGCGCAATTACCCCAGCGCCTCGCCGGCCAATATCGAAGGCGGCGGCCTCCCCGCCGGCGCGACCGGATACCAACAGATTCCCGTGGCCACCGTGAGCCACGCTCTCGGCTGGTCCCACACCTTCTCACCCACCTTCTTCTCGGAAACCATCATCAGCCAGCAGTGGCAGTCGATGTACGTCGAAGGCAATCCCGCTTCGCAGGGGAACTACGAAGCGCTCCTCGGTTTGCCCAACAACTTCGGCCAGACCGGCTTTCCCGCCATCGGCACTAACCTGATCATGCCCTACGGCGGCTCGCAGTGGAACTACGGCATGAACCAGCGCATCGATAACATCGACGAGAACATGAACAAGATCTGGGGCAAACACCAGTTCGCCTTCGGCGGCCGCTTCCGCCACGAGCGTTTCGGCTACCTCTCTGACCGTTCACCGGACGCCGTCGATTTCTCCGGCCTGGCCACCGCCATGTACGACCCGACATCCGGCGCTCAGTACAACCGCCTGCCCAACACCGGATATCAGGATGCCGACTTCTTTCTCGGGGCCGCCAACAACTACAGCCAGCGTTTGAACTCCCCCTTCAACCGTTCGTCGCTGCAGGAGTTCGACCTCTATTTCCAGGACAACTACCGCATCGGCCGCAGCCTGACCCTCAACCTCGGGGTTCGCTGGGAAGGCCACCCCGCGCCGCGCGCCGATGGCGGCAACTTCACCTTCTTCTCGCGCGAGAAGAACGCGATCGTGCTCAAGCACCCGATCGAGGACTACTACAAGATCGGCTACACCACGCCCGCCATCATCGCGAACCTGAAAAATCTCGGCGCGAAGTTCATGACTCCCGCCGAAGCCGGCCTGCCCGACACCGGCATCCGCGGCAACTGGAACAACATCCTGCCGCGTGTGGGCTTCGCCTGGACTCCGTCCTTCGGCAAGAACGGTACGGTCATCCGCGGCGGCTATGGCCGCTACCTCTATCCTGTGCCGATCCGCAACTCGGTCCGCTATCTCACCTCGCTCTACCCGTTTGTCGCGGCATACTCGCAGAACTTCAACTCCGCCCAGCAGTCGCCGGATGGCCTTCCGAACTTCCTGCTGCGCTCCCCGGTCACCGTCGTGGCCGGACAGAACAGCCGTGATGTCGTCAACTCCAGCACGGTCAACTCGCTGCTCCCCGGCATCGCCATGAGCACCAGCCTCGATCCGGACTATCCCCCCGCCCGTGTCGACACGGCCAGCTTCACCATTGAGCAGCCCTTCCGGGATGGCTCGGTGCTGCGGGCCACGTATGTCTATACGCACGGCGAGAACCTCGACCAGAACTTCCAGTACAATAACGCTCCCTCGGCTTACGTGTGGATGACCCGCACCGGCACAACGCCGCCCACCGGCGCCTTGGCCTCGGTCGCCACCCGCCCCTACGACAACCGCACCTGGGGAGGAAACGTCGTCTCCACCAAGTACGGCTGGTCAAACAACAGCGCCCTCCAACTGAACTACCAGCGCAACATGCGCAAGGGCTTCGCCTACCAGGTCTTCTATGTCTACTCGCGCGCGTTCCGTGTGGGCGGCAACACCTTCCGCGATAACGTCCTTAACCCGGCTGAGAATTTCGCCCCAGGCGTACTTCCTTCGGGCATGGACCTCGGCAGCGCCTACGAGCCCAGCCGCGAGTTCAACCGCTACCAGAACTACGCCGTCGACGGCGCCATTCCCAAGCAGCGTCTGAACTTCAACGGCATCGTCGAACTCCCGGTCGGCAAAGGCAAGCGCTTCCTCGGCAACGCCAACCGCTTCCTCGATGGCCTGCTCGGCGGATTCCAATTCGCCTTCACCGGCCAGCTCGTCGCCCAGGCCTTCCAGGTCAACGACACCCACTGGGGCGAGATGAACCAGCTCGAAGTCTCCAAGACGAAACAGAAGATCACCGATTGCCGCTCCGGCATCTGCCGCGAGGGCTTCCAGTGGTTCAACGGCTACATCGCGCCGAACCTGATCAACACGGCGCGCGGCGTCCAGGGGTTGCCCTCCAACTACACCCCCTACATGACGCCGATCAACAACACCCCCGGCACCGCCAACTTCGGCAACAACAACGTGAGCGTCCGCCTGAACAATGGGACCAGCGTGACCACCGCCTACAACCCTGGTCCCAGCGGCGCGCACCCCTTTGGATTCACCACCCTCCAGGGCCCCTACAACTGGCAGACCGACATGTCGCTCTACAAGATCTTCAACATCAACGAGCGCTGGAAGCTGCGCTTCAACATCGATGCCTTCAATGCATTCAACATGCAGGGGCTCACCAACCCCGACGCATTGACCGGCATCAACACCATGCAGTCCAGCTACTGGACTCCCCGCCAGATCCAGTTGACCATGCGCCTGTCCTACTAGGGCGCGGCAATTCGCACAACCCAAGCCGGCTGGCCCACGGGCTGGCCGGCTGTTTTATTGGGGAACACCGAGCTGGCGCAGAATCTGAAGGGCGGCGTCCCGAATGGGGGGCTCGGTGGAAGTGGCCGCCTTCCGAAGATGGGGGACAGCGGCGTTCGAGTCGCCGCTGGAGGCGAGTGCAATCCCGAGTCCGAGTTGGGCGCGGGAGGAAGCCGGATCGAGGCGCACGGCTTCGCGCAAGTGCGGGATCGCCGCCTGCGGCTGCTGGGTCGCAACGAGCAGGTCGGCCAGAACGAGGCGGGCTTCGAGAAAAGCGGGATCGGCGCGCACTGCCGATTCGAGCTGTTGCCGCGCTTCGTCAATCAGCCGGGCGCGGCCCAAGGCCATGGCGAAGTTGTAATGAGTGCGGGCATCGCTGGGCCGGAGGCGGAGCGCGATTTCGAAGTGCGCGCGGGCCTGGGGAAAATCGCCCGCGGCGGCCAGCAGGTTGGCGAGGTTGTCATGGGCGTCCGAGTAGTCCGGTTGGATGCGGATGGCTTCGCGCAGGGCGGCCCCGGCGCGATCGGGGTCGCCGCTGGCCAGCAGCAACGCGCCGAGATTGCCGTGCGGCTCCGGCCGGTCCGGATCGAGTGCGATGGCCTTCTCGAAAGCGGCGCGGGCCAGCCCAAATTCGCCCCGCGCGCGATGGAGCAGGCCCAGCTCATGCCAGCCAACGGGGTCGCTGGCGGCAAGGCCGCGGGCTGCCTCCAGTACCTGCAGCGCCTCGTCGAGCCGGCCGGATTGACGGAGCGCGATGCCGAGCTTGCGCATCACGAACGCCGACCGCGGACTGCGCTGGGCGGCCTGGCGATAGAAGGCCATGGCTTCGGTGAGCTGGCCGGCGGCGTTGAGAGCTTCGGCGAGTCCGAGATGAAACTCAGCGCGGGCGTTGGGAGATTGGGCGAGCGCGGCGCGCAACCGCGGAATGCCGCCAGGCAGGTTGCTCCGCTCGATCACTTGCGCGAGAGCGGTGTAGAGTTCGTGCTCGGAATCCGGCGCGGATTTGCCCGTTTCATACCGGACCACTTCGCCGCGGTACGCGGTAGCGCCGCGCTCGTGACGTTCGGCGCGGAGCGCGGTGGCATTCGCGGGCGACCGCCGCTGGATCAGGTGGTCGGTGGCCAGCGAGTGCACGACGTCCTCTGTGCGGCGTTTCGGCATGTGGCAGGCGGCGCAGTCTCGGTCGGCTCGGAGTTCGGCGGGATGCCGTGTGCTGGCGGCGGCATGGCATTGGCGGCACGCGGCGTCATAGTGACGGCGCGCCTGCTCTCCGCGCGGAACCGCATGCGGGTCATGGCAGGAACCGCATTCCAGGCGGCCCTTACTTTCCAAATAGCAGCGCGACTTGCGCATTCGGTAAACGGCGTTGACGATTTCGAACTTGTCGTCGCGGCCGGCGCCGCGAGCGTGATCGAAGAAGAGCCAGGAGGCGCCGAGGGGCTCCCCGGGCTTGTACGAGAAGGGGCCGCGATCATAGCGGAGGATGGAGTTGGGCAGAGGGAAGCTGGTGGTTTCCAGGTGGCACTGCACGCAGACCTCTTCGCGGCGCTCGCGGGGGAGGCGGGCGGGATTGATGATGGCCGCGCGGATGGCGCCGGCCTCAGCGCCTGCCTTGCCTGCGATCGCGGCGTGACGGGCGCCCGGCCCGTGGCAGCGCTGGCAGTCGATCCCTTGGGGCACCGGGTCGAGATAGACGGGCTCGGCAAATGGCTGGTCGTGTCCCGAGGGGATGCGCGGGTAGCCGTTATGGCAGAACATGCACTCGTAGCTGATGGGGCGGCGGAAGTCCTCGTGATCGGACGCATCATAGCCGGGGTTCATGGCGAGCGTGCCGCCGTCCTCGGCATACCAGCCGAGCGGGAGTTCGACGAGAGTGCCGCGTGGCGTGCGGTGGAGGAAGGTGCGGGCGTGATTGCCGGAGCCCATCACATAGTCGATCGACTTCTCGAAGACGTTCGTCTCGCCGCCCGCGGTGCCGAGTTGATGCCGCCGCTGGTAGTACCGGCCGCCGCGATCGAGGATGGTGAAGTGACTGTCGGAGGGTTTGTGGTAATAAGTTCCGATAGTGACGGTTTGAGGCGACGGGAGCGAGAAGGCGCGGCCCATGCCGGTCTGGCGGTAGGTGTCCCAAATCGCACGATGGCAGGCGGCGCAGCTATTCGCCGGTGCGTACGCCGAATCCGTGGCTTGTCCCTGGGCAAAGAGGGCCAGGATGGCGACGGCTGCGAAGACGAGGCTTGTGCGGATGAGCCGGGATTGCGGCATGCGGACGTACTTCTGAAAAGTGTCTCACCGATGGGGAGGGCGCTGCATGGGAGGTGACGGACTTGCATCGCATGACACAACGCTCTCGATCCCCTCACAGGGAGCATCCTCGGCCCGGTCATGACCTCGGATCCCGTCCAACTGCTGGAAACATCGCAACGTGAAGGCTGCGCGGAGGGACAAGTTGTCTCTTACGGAGCCTCGCAATCGGACACTGTCTGAGCCGCGGCGAGGAGGGCTACCCTGAATTTCACCAGCCATCGGCTGCGGAGCGCGATCGCCGCGCGACTGCTGCTTTGCGCTCGCCACTGGTCCCCGACGTACGATTCCAGTACGCCTGCCTCCCAGATGCTTCGCGCGCCATGCGTTCGCACGGCTCTCATTGCTCCTCGCCGCGATCGTGGTGAAACCTCCGGGCGGCCGGATGTGCAACCTTGACAATGGCCTCCCGCTGGACACCGCGGCCGGGCCTGTCAGATTCCGCGATCGTGTGATATCCACTTGCGCTCCCGCTGGAATCGCCGTTCACACCACCTCTCCGCAATCCCGTCCCCCTTCAGCCGGAGGGACGTTCACGTTAACACCGCATTCGCCGTCGTCCGGAATCCGCATGAAGCGCCCCAGCACGACGAAGGCGGCCGGGCCATTGGCCGGCGGCGCCGATCGTGCCGGAGATCGGATCGCAGGCGCCTGCCGTTGGGAGGGCGGAGCGGACCTCTCCGCGCCACGCGGCCCGTGCCTGCGGCTACGCTTCGTGGTGCCGGACGCCGGCCTGCCCGCGTTCCGACAGGGAGCCCGATCTACTGGGTCGCGGCCATCCCGCTTAACCGGCGCGCCAACTCGACTCGGGTGACCGGACCTGTCTTCCTGCCGTCGTGCGGCGGGATCGGCGTGGGGAATTGATCCTCCCTCCAATCTGTCCAGTAAAGCGGCAGATCGGCGTGAAACCAGTTGCGATGATCGACGGCCATCCAACCGCGCGTGAGCGCCAACTGGATAGGATCGGTGGTGGGAATGCCGAAGTGGCGTGACAAAGCGTGCGCCGCTTCCCGCCGCGACACCGGAGCATCCGGGGAAGCATGCAGATCGTGCTGGCTGAGCGGGTACACGCCGCGAATCGCCGCCATCTGGATTGCGGCGAAGGCGGGATGGTCCACCGGCACATCATCGAACCAGACCAGCGGCACGCCGTTGCGCGCCAACTGCTCCTGCAGTTCGAGCGGGAGCGGTTCGCGGCCCAGCCTCATGCGAAGCGCCGCCAGAGTGGCCGCGGCCTCGCCCACAGTCCATTCCACCGGATGCAGGCGGAATGCACCGTTGGTGAGATGCGTAACGCCAATGTTCTTCCCGGCAGCCAGCAGATTGCGCACCTTCTGCGGCATGATTGCCTGCTGCGGAATCTGAAAGGGCCGGGGCATCATCATGCGGCCGCGCTCGTTGGCGCCGCAGGGGTGGATGTCCACCATGTAGAAACCCGTTCCCACCGAATCCTCATGCCAGCGCGCCCGCGAGCCTTGCTGATACTCGGCCACTACATCCTGTTCCACGACACGGTCGCGAGCCGGAATCAGGCGCCGCGATTCGCGAATGTAGGGATACTTCGACAACCCGTCTTCACTCCCCATCACCTCGTTGCGCAGCCTCAGTTCGGGATAACCCCTGCCCTTGCCGTCGTCCCGTTCGAGATCAGTCTGCAGCCAATACAGAAACGCCAAGGCGACCCGCTTGGCCTGCTGTAGGATTCGCGCCGTGTCAGCCGGCGAGCGGTCGAGAATCGACTCGTCATGATAGTCCTGGCGCGGCCAGTTCATCAGCGCCAGGTCCTCCGGAGCACGGGCCCCGCTGAAGTTGCGCTTGTCCAGCAGACGCCGCCAGGAGAAGAACGGCCCGGGAGACATGTTGTTGGGTACCGGCGGATCGTCTCCGAACATTTTGTACCGGAACGTTCCGCGCCAGCCATAGTCGGCGGCATAGTGGATGCCCAGGCTGAACGGCTGGCTGTCGCGAATCCGCTCATAGCCTTCCACCTTGGCCACGCGATGGTTCTCCCCGGGGCGTACATCGATGGCAAACGTGTAAGTGAAACTCTGCACACAATCCGCATTCGCCGCCGCTGCCGCGTGTGGCTCGCCGGTATCCGCCTTTGCCTCCGAACCCACTGTGTACGGTGCTCCCGCCAGCGGCAGCAAATCGCCGAGTTCGGTCGCATCCAGCACGTGCCGCGGCGTGATGCGCACCACGTCCTGCTCTCGGAAGCGATAGACCAGGGCCGAGCGGATCATGCCCGCACCCCTGTCCACATCGAGCGCGAACACCTTCGAGCGCAGCATCAAACGAATGCGCGGCCTGCGCCCGGCGAGCATCTCTTCCAGCACCTTCACACCCACCTGCGGCTCAAAGCACAGCGCCGACACATAGCACGACCCGGGATTCAGGTTTTCCAACCTGGCCGCCGCCGGCGAGAGCGTGAAGTTCTTGCGGTAGTGGTCGCGAATACGGCGGCGCATCTCGTAATAGGTGCGCGGAGCGCCCGAGATCTCGATAAACCTGTTCTCATCGAGCGCCGCCACGCCGCCTGCCGTGATCTGTCCGCCGATCCAGTCGCTTTCTTCGGTGAGGCAGACAGTGTGGCCATAGTCAGCTGCGCGCAGCGCGGCGGCGAAGCCACCGGCTCCCGCACCCGCAACGAGCACATCACAGGAGAGGGTAGGGGGATTGTCCGGCACGCGCACTGTGCGGAGGAACCCGGAGGGGTCCCCCACTGCACGGACAGCATCCACATCCACCAGGGTCTCGGTTCGTTGCGCCACCAGCAGTGGCGCCAGGGTCAATAGGAGATAGCCAGTTGCGGAGTATCGAGCCATTTGTGTTCCTGCACGCGCGATTCTAACCCGAACAGCATAATGCCAGTCGACAGCAACGTCCGTTCCAGCGGCATCGCTGTCTTCTTCGTCAGTACGACATCCTCGAACGCCCGCACCATAAAGCTCCAATGGTTGTGCACGTACAACTGAATGTAGAAGCATGAGGAATGGATCCTGCCCGCCTTGTCGCGCGCGGCAAACAGGTAGTCCATCGTCATGCCGTTCAGATTGAGAATCGAGGCCTTCAGCCCGTCGCGATAACGGATCTGAATCGCTTGCGGGTTCTTACACTCGTTGCCGTATCCCTGGTTGACGCGGCGCGCGAGCGCGGCATTCAGCAGATCCCGCGACCAACCCATCTTCCAGACCGCTTCGCCTTCGACACAACGAACCGACTCGATGCCCGTCTCGCCACCCTTGCGACGCTCCGCCATGGCCTGCAGCAGTTCCACCGCATGGTAGGCGTGCTCTTCAAGGTCGGAAAAGCTCACCGCCATCACTTCGTCCAATTCAATGCCGCGAGGGAATTCAAGCGGCGGCCGGCGCCACGTCCAAGGCAGCGACGAGCCGCAGAACAGGGGAATGCCCATCTGACGAATCTTGTCGTACATCCGCCGCGCATCCTCCCATTCATAGGCAAAGTACTTGTCATGGAACAGCGGCACGACGCGGCCGTCCTGGGCGAATACCCGCGTCACCTCATCGAAGCGCCTCGCGCGCGGATACATCACATTGCCGCGGCGGGTGCGTGGGTACTGCCCGTGCTCGCCTACGATGGCCACACCATCCACGGCTAGCTTGCTGCCGCCCAAGCGCAGCGCGCTGGAGACATCCGGATAAATGGTGACGCCATATTCCTGGGCCTGCTCGCGCGCCATGTCGTTCACCGGGAACTGGTCGACGTAGAATGCTTCAGTCGTCAGGCGCGGCCTGTGGCTGACGCCGTTGAGACGATACCCTTCGAGCAGCCTGCCCACGAATACGTCGGCGTGCGAATTGGGGAAATACACATTGAGAATGACCGCCACTCGCGGGCGACCGGCCTGCGCGGGCGCCGCCGGGGTTGCAGCCAGAAGCGGAGACAGCAACAGCGACCTTCTGGTCATCGAACATCACCAACTTGCGGAAGCGGCACAGAGGGTTAGTATACTGTCCGCCCCGGCAGGTCTCACGCCCGGCTGGATTCGCGACAGTAACCGAACACAACCTGTTCCGCCGATGGCGTGCTCCCGAAGGTTGCCAATCCCGCCTCCCAACGGGTCCGCGCTTCCATTGCGCCTGTCGAAAATCTCAAACTGCAGGGGAGCATGGAGGGCATTCCGCCAGGCCTGTAGGCGGTCGGGACGCGCTCCTTCCACAGACACCATCTCCGCCCCCCACGACGTCCGTGGGACTTCGGCCTCCCACGTCGCCCGCCGGAGCAGACCCGATCGCCCTCTCCATCATCAGCTCCCGTGGCCGGGAGGCGCGGAGGGCCGAACAGCACCGGCTGCCGCGCGCGGAACCCTGCGGTCGCATCGCTGGGAACCGGATGGATAGAGGCTCTCCGGTCCGCCCCACCTGGCAGGCATGCCCGGTCATTCCGGGCACCCCACCGCCGCCCGGAATGCCGAGTCCGGGGGAACACACTCCACCGCCGTCCCGCCTCATTCGGGCTAGCCACGCCCGTCTTCACGTGCTGGTTCAGACTGAAGTGCGGCCAGGGCGCGGCGGAATGTGAGGAAGGGCCGGACGGAGCCGGCATAGGTGGGCTCCTGCACGGCGGCTGGCTGTGAGCAGACGAGGAGCGAGAGGGAAAGCTCGCATCTCACATTGCCTGGAATCTCAAGTTCGAATGATGATGGAACGCCGGTGGCTGTTGAAGGCTCTGCCTCCGCAACCGCCCTTGTACTCGTTGTGGGCGCACGGAACCAGGAAGAGGTCGCCTACATCGACTGGTTGCTTGGGGGCAACGGAACTGTCCCGCGCTCCGGCGCCACCGGCCGCCCTGGCGCGGGGAGGGCGGCTGACGCTCAGACGGCGCGCAACACCATGACGGTCATGTCGTCGGCCTGCTCGGCATCGCCGGCAAAGGCGTCGGCGGCGGCCACCAGGGCAGCCACCTGTTCGGCGGCGGGCAGTCCGGGGTTGCGGGCGAATTCGGCGCTCACGATGCGGTCGTCCCACATCTCGCCGGCTTCGTTGCTGGCCTCGCTGAGCCCGTCGGAGAAGCAGAGCAGCGCGTCGCCGGTGGCCAGTTCCACCTCGCCCTGTTCATAGCGCGCGATGGGGAGCAGGCCGACGGGAAGTCCGCCAATATCGAGCGTGGACATGCGCTGGTTCGCGGCGCGGTAAAGGATGGGCCGCACGTGGCCGGCGTTGGCGTAGGTGAGCTTGCGCCGGGAGGCGTCGAGGTGGCCGCAGAAGAGCGTGGAATATTTGTCGTCGAGCGAAAAGGAGTAGACGGCTTTGTTGAAGTTGCCCAGCAGGGTGGCGAGGGAATCGAACAGTTCAACGGTCTGTGAGCGGATGGAGGCCTGGATGCTCGCCATGAGAACCGCCGCGCCGACGCCTTTGCCCGAAACGTCGCCGACGGTGAAAAAGAAGCTGCCGTCGGGCATGGTGATGAAGTCGTAGTAGTCGCCGCCAACGGATCTGGCGGGGCGGCAGAGGGCGGCGTAGTCGAGGCCCGGGATGGCCGGCGGGGCTTGGGGAAAGAGCCGCTGTTGGACGCCGCGGGCGATGTCGAGTTCCTTTTGCAGAAGGCGGGCGGCCTCGGCCTGCTCGCGCAGGAGCTGCGTCTCCAGGGCCGAGGCCGAATAAGCGGCGGCGAGGCCGAGCAGGTCAACGTCCTCCTGGGAGAAGCCGCCGGGCTTGTTTAGGACCTGGATGGCGCCCATCACGCCGCCGTCGGTGCCGCGCAGAGGGATGGCCAGCAGGTTGTGGGTGACGTATCCGCCGGACTGGGCCGAGGGCCTCAGGAAGCGGGCGTCGGTGGCGGTGTCGTTCACCAGGATGGTCTCATTCTGGGCGATGCAGGCGCCGACAATGCCTTGGCCCAGGCTGATCCGCATCTCGCTCACGCCGTGCGATACTTTCGTCCACAACTCTTTTGCTTTGTTATCGATCAGCCAGATGCTGCAGCGGTCGGCGGCGACCAGATCGCGGGCCATGTCGGCGTTCAGTTGGAGCGAAGCGTCGGTTTCACGCGCCCCGCCGATGCGGGTGGCATAGTCGAAGATGACGCGGGAGATGCGGTCGTGAGACATGAGATTCTCCAGTGTAGCCCTGATTGGTTGATGCCAACCCGCCGATTTCCGGGGTAACCTATGGTGTTACGCCGTCCGCTTCGGGTCACCAACGAGTCAAGGAACGCCAGCCGATGAACAGTCCAAATCGCCTGCAACTTACCTTTTGGGGAGTTCGCGGGTCCATTCCCACGCCGGTGCCGGAGAACCTGGGCTATGGCGGCAACACCACCTGCCTGGAACTGAGGCTGCCCAACGACGAAGTGGTGGTGATCGACGGCGGCACGGGTGTGCGGCAACTGGGCCTGGCGTTGCAGAAGCGGACCAACCGGAACGCCAACGGCATTCACTTCCTGATGACCCATTTTCACTGGGATCACATCCAGGGCATTCCGTTCTTCGCGCCGTTGTACAGTCCTGCCAACCGGGTTGTGTTTCATTCCAGCCGTCCGGCGGCCGAGGTGCTCGACATCCTGGAAGGCCAGATGACCTTTCCCTATTTCCCGGTGAAATTCGAGCTCCTGTCGGCTAAGCGCGAGTTTGTGCAACTGGCCAAGGAAGAGCCCTTGTGTTACGGCGACCTCACCGTGCGGTCGTTCCCGCTGAACCATCCGCAGGGAGCCACGGGGTTTCGTCTGGAGTCCAGCGGGGCGGTGATCGTGCACGCCTGCGACCATGAGCATGGCGATGCGCAACTGGACCGCGTGTTGCGGGAAAACGCCGAAGGCGCCGACGTGATGATCTACGACGCCCAGTTCACGCCGGAGGAATATGGCGTGAAGAAGGGCTGGGGGCACAGCACGTGGCTGGAAGGCGCGCGCGTGGCCCGCGATGCCGGGGTGAAGCAGCTCATTCTTTCGCACCACGACCCGTCACACACCGACGACGACCTGCGGGCGATGCTGGCCGAAGCGCAAAAGGAGTTCCCCAACACGGAACTGGCGCGGGAAAGCTGGACGATTCACCTGTAGGATTCCGGCGCCAGCAGGTGGCGGACGCCGTCGTGGGGAAGAGTCCGGGGAGCCCTGCCGAACACCGACTCGTAGTGAGCGGCATAGGCGTCCAGAAACTCACGCGAGCCGCCTCCGTTGGCAGCGCCGGCGGGCAGGCGCATGCGGCCGGCGAAGTACATTTCCAGATCGCGGCCGTCCTTGGTGCGCACCAGCCCGCGCTCTTCGCCGTCGAAGAAATCACGGACCAGGGAATAGGTGCGCGCCGAGAGGTTGACGCGGTCCGGTATTCCACTGGATTCCATGCGCGAGGCGAGGTTCACGGTGTCGCCCCAGATGTCGAAGGCAAACTTCTTCACGCCGACCACACCGGCCACCACCGGCCCTGAGTGCAGGCCGACGCGCAATTTCCAACCCGTGCCGCCGGGGGCCGAGGCCAGTTGCTTGGCTTTTTCCAGGATCTCCAACGCCGCCAGCACCGCGTCGACGGCGTGCGAGGGCGACGACTGCGGCAGCCCCGAGGCGAACATGTAGGCGTCGCCAATGGTCTTCAGCTTCTCGATTCCGTAGCGGCTGATGATGAGGTCAAACTCGGTGAAGTACTTATCGAGCTGGGCCACCACCTCGCGCGCCTCCATGGTTTCGCTGGAGACTGTGAACCCGACAAAGTCAGTGAAGCAGACGGTGACATCGTCGAAATGCATGGGAGCGACGGTGCCGGTGGCGCGCAGCTCGCCGGCGACCGTCGCCGGGAGGATGTTCAGGAGCAGGGCCTCTGATTTTTCTTCCTGGGCCTTGATCTCATCGCGCTGGAGACGGATTTCGACCGTGCGCTCTTCGATGGTCTGTTCCAACCTGCGGTTGTCCTCGCGCAGCTTATACGTGCGCCACTTGAAGAGGAGCCAGGCGGCGCCTCCGGCGACGGCGACGTAGAGCAGATAGGCCCACCAACTGCGATACCACGGCGGCAGCACGTCGAAGGAAAACGACGCCTCGTTGCTCACCTGGCCGTAGGGTGTGCGGGCGCGCACGCGGAGGCGGTAGGAGCCCTCCCACAGGTTGCTCAGGTCGCGCCAGGATTCGCGCGTCCAGGGCGACCATTCCGCATGGCTGCCTTCGAGCAGCGTCTGAAACTCAACCGTGGAGGGGTCGTCGTAGAAGGGCGAGGCAAAGTCGAAGCGCAGGTCGTTGCTGCTGTAAGGGAGCCGGAAGCCGGCGGGCGGAGCGCCGGAGCCGCCGTAGAGGACTTCGCCTTTGCGGGAGTCGCGCAGGCGGCGGATCATGAGGCGCGGAGCGGGCCGGGCGGCGGCCGTGGCGGCGGGCTGGAACCGCGCCAGAAAACCGGCCGGGCTGGAGGCCCAGACGACGCCCTCGGGTTCCACCTGAACGGCCCAGAATTCATCGAGGCCCAGCGGCAGCAGGGCCATCGGATGCCACATCCACGGGGAGCCGGCGGCGGAGCGGTTGAGGAAGCCGTGGTACCCGGAACCGCTGATCCAGACCCTGCCCAGCGGATCGTCGCGTACGATCAGCGCGCCCAGCCCGCCATCGGCGAAGGTGGGCCCGAACTCGGTTTCGGGCACGAACCGCTTGGCCGCCTCATCAAAGCGGCGCAGGCCCTGTTCGGTGGCGATGCCCAAGCGGCCTCCCGCCTGGTAGACGTTCTTCCAGCCGTCGGGCAAACCGTCGGAGAGGGCGTACTGCGTCACTTTGGGCGGCGATTGCGACAGATCGGCGCGCACGACGCCAGTGAGGGTGGTGATCCAGAGGTGGCCCTGGCGGTCCTCGGTGACGGTGCGGAACTCCTGGCCGCCGGGGGCCAGCGAGGCCACGCGTTTCCATTCGCTGCCCTCGCGGCGCAGTTGGATGGCGCCGAAGCGGCCCGTGGCAAACAGGACGGCGGGGTCGCGCCGCGAGAAGGCGAGGTCGTAGACGACCTCCGCCGGCAGTACGCGCGTCAGGCCGCTTTCGTTCCAGCGGTAGACGCCGGAAGTGGTGCCGGCCCAGAGGCCGTCCTCACGCGCCAGCAGGACAAAGAAGCGTTCCTGGATTTTGTGGATGGGCTCAAAGCGCGGGGGGCTGGCTGGCGCCGCCGCGGCGAGGCGGAACAGGCCGCTGGTGGTGCCGGCATAGAGCGTGCCGCCCCAGTGGGCCAGGGAGATGACGGAGCCCTTCAGCCCGTGTGTTTCGTCAAAGCGCGAAAAGCGCAGGTCGAAGCGGGCGATGCCGTTGTCGGTGGCCGCCCAGATGCCTTGCTGGTCGTCGGCAAAGAGGGAGGCAATGTAGTCGCTGGGGAGGCCTGAGGCGCGGTTGAGGACGCGGATCACCCGGTGGCCGGCGTCGAGCAGGAGCACGCCGCCGCGGGTGGTTCCCAGGGCAATCAGGCCGCCCGGCAAGGCCACGGCCGAATAGATGGCGTTGTCCTTGAGGTAGGGGGCAAGGGCGGACGCAACGGGCTCAAATCCGGAAGACGTCTGGCGCGACAGGCCCTTGCTCGACACCAGCAGCGTCCCCTGCGCGTCCTGCAGCGCGCCGCGCAGATCGGCCGCGGCAAACGCCTCGCCGCCAGGCGCCGGAATGAGACCGCCGGCATCCAGGCGGTGAAGCCCCGCCCCATTCACCACCAGGTGAACACGGCCATTCAGGAGAAACGCGCGGCGCATCCGCTGCGCCGCGCGCACCACCACCAGCCGACCAGTGGGCGGCTTGCGGAACAGCCGCTCATACGAGCTGAACACGATGCCCTCGGGCGTGCTGAGAACCGACCACACGCTGCTGAACTTGCGGTCTTCCTCGGGCACCGAATCGACCAGCGAGACATACTCGGTGGAGCCGCGTCCATCGCGCCTGAGGAAGCCAAATTCGCCATGGCCGCCGACGTACACCGTGCCCGCCGCGTCGACGGCCAGCGACCGCACGGGGCCGTTCTTCGGCAGGCGGATGGTGCGCCAGCGGACGCCGTCGAACTCGAGCAGGCCCTCGGTGTTGCCGGCGTAGAGGATGCCGCGGTGGTCCTGCGCCAGTGCCCAGTTTTGCGGCGAGAGCGAGTATTCCCGGTTGGTGTACGAGCGGATCGCAAACTCGCCGGACTGCTCCCAGGCAGCAGCCAGCAGCACAGGCGCCCATGCCGCCCAGAGCAGCCATCGCAAACCAGTCTGGAATGGGTGTCCCATCCAGCGGCATTCCTCCCTCAGCCGCGGCCTTGAGAACGGAGTACGGCACTCCATGCGCGCTTCCGCCTCGCGAGATTAGGGCTACTCCTGCGGTCTCCGAGGGAAAGGACGCGATTCCCAGTGTGTGTGCGGCGCTTGCCCAGCTTGCACCAGAAGAAGCTGGAATCTCCAGTATCGGCGATGCGGCGACGGGGATGCAATGAAATGCCGCGCAAGCCCCAAGGAGCCGGCGCGGCGGTGAGGATACGAGGGACCCGTGTGAAGGCTAGCGGCGGCGCTTGCTCAGGAACACCAGGCCTGCGAGTCCGGCGCCGAGCAGCGCTGTCGTGGAAGGCTCGGGGACGGTGGTCTGCGGATAGGTGCCCGCGGTGAGTTCCGGCACTTCGCCGTCCAACTCGATGAGTACGCCCACGTGGGTGAAGAAGACAGGATTGGGAAACAGCCCGGAATCAGTTTCACCCGGACCGACCTGGAGGAACAGCGGCTGGGAAACCTCCAGCGAAGCGCAGCCCACCGAAGACGCCCCCAGGGGAGCAGCGAGATTGGGAGCGCCCAGGAGGAACCCTTGCGGGCACGCCCATTTGCTCACCAGCACGTTGGGGACTGAGAACAGCGCGGCGAAGCCTCGGAAGGAGGAGGCGAAGGAGTCGAAGCCGAAATCGAGCGAGACGCCTTCCCCTTCCAGAATGGGAGCCGGGTCCACGATATAGCTGAAGTAATATTTCTCGTTGTCGTACTCACCCTCGGGGATCGTGAGATCGAGGCCCTTCGTGGTGAGGTTGGGCGTCAGGATAAAGTCGGAGGAACCCAGGCTGCCTCCGCCCGTGGTGAGGTCACTGAAGCTGAACAGCTTGTAGGCAAGCCCGCCCACGTCGCAGGTGGGACTGAGGCCCGGATAGGCGGCAACATAACTGGCAATTGTCCCCGGTGCGCACACGGGACTGGCCATCAATTCGCCCGGCGCCAGGCAAACAGCCAGCGCGGCGAGGCCTACAAGTGACTTCATCATTCGCATTTCGATTTCCCTCGGTTCGGTTTCCTGATTCAGGTACGGCTTCGCATCTGACG
The DNA here is from genome assembly GCA_017304135.1 of Acidobacteriota bacterium. Lineage (GTDB taxonomy): Bacteria > Acidobacteriota > Terriglobia > Bryobacterales > Bryobacteraceae > JAFLBB01. The sequence continues at coordinate 36,383 of JAFLBB010000043.1, forward strand.
ACTTGCTGGCAAGCGGTGCAACTCAACGCGGAGACGGCCCCAACCAACAGAACACTGCGAGGTCAGAAATTCCAAGTGTAGGGAAATCGTTGGAAGAAAGAACCTCTCCGAGGTTCTATTTACAACGAAAAAGTACTAGTTCGCCAACCGGTACGCTTCCCACACTTTACAAGGGTGGCTGAGCTTCGTCCTTGGAAACAGGGAAGATGCTGGCGCGCCGCGACTCGATTCCAACGAAGTTACAAATACGTTCCAGTAGGTGAGTGCGGTTTCCGGGAATGTGCGGCAGGCTGCTGCGCTGGTCGAGTTCGTCACCGAGGGTGGCTCATCCGACGTCACGCTGTGCCATGACCAGCGACTGATGTTCGGCGATTCCGGCGCTGCTGCTGAGTATGTCATCGTGGTCAGCCTTGCCAGGCGGAGGCATTCGACCAGGCTCTGGCCGGTGATCGCGGTGCTCCGCGCGACAACAACGTCTTGTCCCTGCACCTCGACCCCGCGGCAACGGCTTCACGGTTCGAACGGGTGAACCGGCGGGTGCTCAGGCGTTCCCGCGCCACGTGGCCGCGGCAGGCTGGGGTCGATCTGTCTGAAAGACGCCCACGGACTCCTGCGGCACAGCCGCGCCAGCACGACGCAGGACATCCATCAGCAAATCGTGCAGCAAATCGTGCAGCAAATCGTGGTGGAGTCGCAGCACCGTGCGGTTCGCAACCTGACCACCATTGTCCAGCAGGGAAGGCCAGTGCAGTGAGGCAGGCGACCATGGAAACCAGTGGTTGAAGTGCAGCCAAGTGCAGCCACCTGTTTCCATGACGACTTGCAAGGTGCTCAAAATATTTGCCAGGGAAGGGCTTGCATCCCCGGCGCAGGCCTTCTCACGGCCGCGGGATGCCGGGGTTCCCTTGCTGGCCAGCAACCACTACGCCCGGCATGAAGGCTGGAAAACAGGGCCGGACGCGCAACCGGTGGCAACCCAAATGGCTCGTTCGGGTAGGTTCACCGAAGATCCTCAGTCGTGGTCGACCCATCATCCGGCCTCATGCCGCTCAACAGTTGTCGGCATAGGGGCTACGGGGTAGCGTAGCCCCCGCGCCACTCCAATTCGGAACTGCCGTCGAGCGTTGATGACACGCGCTATTATAGGTGCGGTTTGACGGCATTTGCCGCCCTGACGAAGATCAGGCTTGCAGCTTCGAGTTCAGCATTGACGCTGTGCCAACCCTGCCATGAGCCTGCACGTGCACCAGAGGAACTCGCAGTGAGATGGTAGCCAAGACGGTCTCCGACGGTTTGAAAATCCCCGATTCCGAAGTGCTGCTCCAGATGGAGCGCATTCTTGCGAGTTCGCCTTTCACCCGTTCGCCGCGGCTGAGCCGGTTCCTGCGCTTTTCCGTGGAGCAGACGCTCAAGGGCCGTTCCGATGAGCTGAAGGAATACCTCATCGGCACGGAGGTGTTTGAGCGCTCCGCCGCCTTCGATCCGCGCGTCGATACGATCGTCCGCACGCAGGC
>JAFLBB010000044.1 GCA_017304135.1 Acidobacteriota bacterium
CACGCCAACCCCGACAGCCACGCCAACCCCGACAGCCACGCCAACCCCGACAGCCACGCCAACCCCGACAGCCACGCCGAGTTCACCACCCGCGCCGGCGAAGAGTGGCTCAACGCCCTCCACCAACGCCTGCTCGCCAACTCCCCCACCGTCGAACAACTCGCCGGTGGCGACGAGCCCTGGGAGTTCACCCTCTCCGAAGCCGGAGCCGCCCGCGAAGGCTGGCGCACCGGCGCCGGCAGCTTCGGCACAGCCTTCCGCAACATCCAACCCGGCACTCCCTGGACCGCTCCCGCCCTCCGCCTCCGCCGCAACTTCCGCTTCGCCCCCTCCGCCGCCGAGCCCTATCTCCTCCACTGGGCCATTCGCGGCGCTCAACTCGACATCCGCCTCAACGGCGAGCTCGTCCTGCAGGCCAACGGCGACGGTCCTGAAGGCGCGGCCTTCCTCTCACTCAAGGGCCTCCCCGCCCTCCGCGGCGGCGACAACCTGATCACCATCGACGCCCGCCGCGCCCCCAACTCCCCCCACGCCGCCTTCGACGCCCGCCTCATCGCCGTCACTGGCGACAAACTCGCCTTCGCCGACCCCCAACTCACCCGCCGTCCCGAATACCCGCTCACCGCACTCGACAACGGCGCCGCCAGCCTCACCCTGCTCGCTCCGCTCTTCACCCACATCCGCGGCCCACGCGGACGCCCCGCTACGGTTCCCCCCTCCATCACCTTCCTCCGCGACCTCGGCCCCGCCACCCCCGAGCAGGCCTACTATGCCCTGCTCTCGGCCCGCTCCACCGGCTTCGATGGCGTCGCCCTGCGCCTGGCCGCCTCCACCCCCGCCCAGCGCGAAGAATCGGAGCTGACGATCCGAAACATCCAGGAGTGGATGAACGCCCAGCCCGGCCCCGCGCCCCAACTTCACATCACCGGCCTCACCGCCCCCGACTTTGCCGCCAAAGGCCCGCGCGCCTCGCTCTTCTTTCAACCCACCCCCGAAAAGCCCACGCCCCCCGCCGCCGTCGCCCTCACCGGCTTCCCCGGCTCCGCCGGCGCCTGGCTCGATCACCTCCGCCTCCTCCTCCAGGCCGCCCAAAGCCAGTGGCCCCTCCATGTCGAAGCCGCCACCCCCAACCTCTTCGCCTACGCCACCTATCTGCTCGGCGTCGAATCGCGCTCCCCCTCGGCCCCCGTCCGCCTAGCCCTCCCCCTCGCGGAACTCGACGAACACCTCTTCTGGCCCATCGGTGAACCCACCGAAACCACCCCACCCGCGCAACTCGACCGCATGAAAGCTCCTGGCACGGCCATCTACCAGCGCCGCTTCGCCAACGGCCTCGTCGCCGTCAACCCCGGCGGCCTAGCCCAGACCCTTCGCCTCGACACCTCGCTCCTCGACCCCGCCACCCGCCTCGTCTCCCAGCGCTTCGAACTCCCCCCACGCTCGGCCAAAATCCTCCTCCGCCCCGGCACGCCCGGTTTGGCAGACCGGATGCAGTAAATTCGCCTTCTGGGAAGGAGGGCGCGCGTGTCAAGAGTTGAATACCTGGCCGCCATGGTCCGCATCGTCATCGGCTGGCACTTCCTCTACGAAGGCCTGGTCAAACTGATGTACCCCGGTTGGACTTCCGCCGGCTACCTCAAGGGCAGCGTCGGGCCGTTCAGTAGCCTGTTCCAGTGGCTGGGCGCGCAGACTTCGCTCATGCCGGTAGTCGATTTCCTCAACATATGGGGGCTCATTGCCGTGGGTCTTGGCCTCATGTTGGGTGTGCTTACGCGCACCGCCGCGGCAGGCGGCGTGGTGATGCTCCTCACTTACTACCTCTCCTACCCGCCCCTGTTCGCTCCCGTCGGCGGCGGCAACGGCGACGGCCACTTCCTCCTCGTCAACCGCAACCTCATCGAGATCTTCGCCCTCGTCCTGGTCGCTTCCCTCCCCAGCACGCGCTTCGGTCTCGACGCCCTGGCCCGTCTCCGCTCGGGTGTCGCCGCTGGAGCGGCCAACCTCGCCGGCGCCTCTCGCCGCGAAGTGTTGGCCGCGCTGGCCGGCGTGCCCGTCCTCGGCGCCTTCGTCTGGAGCGTCTTTCGCAAGCACGGCTACCGCAGCTTCGAAGAGATGAACCTCACCCGCCGCACCGTGGAAGGCAACAAGGCCACTGCCGGAGCCACCATCCGCAGCTTCTCGTTCACCAGCGTGCGCGACCTCAAGGGCCGCCTCCCCATGGGCCAGATCAAGGGCCTCCCCTTCAGCCGCATGATCCTCGGCGGCAACCTCATCGGCGGCTGGGCCCACGCCCGCGACCTCATCTACGTCTCCAAGCTCGTCAAGGCTTACCACCACCGCGAGAAGATCTTCGAGACCTTCGCCATCGCCGAACAGTGCGGCGTCAACGCCATCCTTACCAACCCGCTGCTGTGCGACACCATCAACGACTACTGGCGCAACGGCGGCAAGATCAAGTTCATCTCCGATTGCGGCGGCAAGGACGTGCTGGCCATGATCCAGCGCTCGATTGACCGCGGCGCGGCGGCCTGCTACATCCAGGGCGCCGTCGCCGACGAACTCGTCGCCAAGGGCCGCTTCGACACCATCGCCGCCGGGCTCGACCTCATCCGCAAGAACGGCCTCCCCGCCGGCATCGGTGGCCACAAGCTGGCCACCATCCAGGGCTGCGTCGACAAGGGCCTCCGCCCTGACTTCTGGATGAAGACGCTGCACACCTGCAACTACTGGTCAGCCCAGCCCAAGGATGAGCACGACAACATCTGGTGCACCGATCCCGCCGAGACCGCCGCCTACATGCGCGGCCTCAAGGAACCCTGGATCGCCTTCAAGGTCCTCGCCGCCGGAGCCCTCAAACCCGAGGCCGGCTTCCGCTACGCCTTCGAGCAGGGCGCCGACTTCATCTGCGTCGGCATGTACGACTTCCAGGTGGTCGACGACGTCAACATCGCCCTCAGCGTGTTGAACGGCAACCTCGTGCGCCAGCGCGAGTGGTTCAGCTAGGGGTGAGTGGTTCAGCCAGGAAGGCGAGGCTACTCCTCCTCTGGGTCGCCCGCCTCGGTCCCATCGAGTTCATCCGCTTGTTCGGAATGCCGCCGCAGCGCTTGAATACTCGCCGCGCTGGAAAACCCCGCATACCGCAGCCGCCGGAACGCCGCCGCCAGGTTCTTCGGCTCGGCCAGGTACTCCGGCAACACCTTCCCGCGGAACTTCCGCGCCAGGTATTGCTCGATCAGCGCCACCTCGTCGGTCCCCTCGAAGACCTTGGCCACGGCCTTCTCGGCCTGATTCGCGTCCACGTTGCGCGCCCGCAGATCGCGCATCACGCGCTGCTTGCCATGCCCCCGGCTCTCCAGCCGCGCCGAAGCATACCCCTCGGCAAACCGGGCGTCGTCGACGTAGCCGTACTCGCGCAGCTTGGCCACCACGGCGTCGATGACCGCCGCCGACTCGGCCCGCCGCCTCAGCCGCGTCCGCAACTCGCGTTCGGTCTGCGCCTTCACGCTGAGTGACTTCAGCGCGTATTCGAGCAGCTTCGGCTCATCCAGTTGCGGCGGCGCGGCACGCTTGGTGGCAGCTTTTTTGAAACCCATCTCTACCTGACATCCCTCATACTACTGGAGTAAACTGGAGACACCAAGAAAGGATTTCACCATGGACGAAGATAAGAAGCTTTCGTATTTCTTCCTCGGAATGGGAATCGGCGTTGCTGTGGGGATCCTGTTTGCCCCCAAGTCGGGCGAAGAGACCCGTGAACTCATCCGCTCCAAGGCCGGCGAGAGCAAAGAATTTCTGAAGCGGCGCGGCGAGGAAGCCCGCGAATCGGCCACTGAATGGGTAGAGCGTGGACGCACCGCCGTGGGCCGCCAGAAAGAACAGCTTTCGGCCGCCGTCGAAGCCGGCAAGCAGGCCTATCGCGAAGCCGTCACCGGCGACGCCGAGATGGGCTGAGGTTCGTCTCTCAGGTGAATTTCCGCGCCGCCTAATGACCATGGGCGGCGCAACCGATCATAAAGGCAGGGACTGCGCATGGATCCGCAAATCAGCAACGTAATCGTCTCCATCGCGATGTGCATCGTCGCGGTCGCGGTGCTGTTTCAGGCCGCCATGGTCTTTGGCATGTACAAGGCGGCCAAGGAACTGCGCGACAAGATGAACGTGTTCCTGCCCAAGGCCGAAGTGCTGCTCGGCTCGGCTGAACAGTCGCTCAACGAAAGCCGCGCCGAAATCAAGGACATCACCACCAAGGCGCGCACCATGATGGATGCCGCCCAAACCCAGCTCACCCGCATCGACACCGTCGTCACCGATGCCACCGGCCGCGCCAAGGTCCAACTGGAGCGCGTCGAGATGATCGTCGACGATACCCTCAGCCGTGTCCACGGCACGGTCATGGAGTTGAACGACGGTGTGTTGAAGCCGGTCCGCGAAGTGAATGCGCTCGCCCTGGGCGTGCGCGCCGCGCTCAGCTCCTTGCTCAAGGGCGGCCGGCCGTCGGTGGCGCAGGCCACCGCCGACGAAGAGATGTTTATTTGAGGGGGGATTCTCCCCATCCCAACCCTGGGGCCCCATCCCCGCAATGATTGACGTCCACTCCCACATCCTCCACGGGCTGGACGACGGTGCGGCCACCTTCGACGTAAGCCTGGCCATGGTCCGGCTCGCCGCCGAATGGGGCACCACCGACATCGTCGCTTCTCCCCACTCCAACCTCGAATATAAGTTCGACCCCGCCGTGGTCGAATCCCGCCTCGCTGAACTGCGCGAAGCCGCCGGCGATTCCGCCCCCCGCCTCCACTACGGCTGCGACTTCCACCTCTCCTTCGACAACATCCAGGATGCCGTCGCCCACCCCAACAAGTACACCATCAACCACGGCCGCTACCTGCTGGTCGAATTCAGTGACCTCGTCATCTTCCCCAACACCACCGAGATCTTCGCCCGCCTCCTCGACGCCGGCATGATCCCCGTGATCACCCACCCCGAGCGCAACACGCTGCTCCAGCAGAAGCTCGACAAGCTGCGCGAATGGGCCGCTATGGGCTGCCTGCTCCAGGTCACCGCGCAGTCGTTCAACGGCCGCTTCGGACGCCGCGCCGAACGCTTCAGCCGCATCCTGCTCGACGACGGCCTCATCCACGTCGTCGCCAGCGACGCCCACGACACCCAGCACCGCCCGCCCAACCTCGGCGAAGCCTATGAGTGGCTGGCCCGCGAGAAATCAGAAGCCCTCGCCGAACGCCTCTGCGTTGCCAACCCCGGCGCCGTCATCCGCAGCGAGGCGCTGCCCGATCCCGCTACCATCCTGGCGCCCGGAGCCGCCCCGGCAACCGGCCGCCGGAAGTGGTATCAATTTTGGAAGTAGAAGTTGATGCGGCTTGCCTCCCTCGTCACCGCAGCGGCCCTCACCGCGGCCCTCACCGCCCCGGCGCAGGTCCACACCACGCCCATGTCCGGGCGCTGGTTCGCCGCTGATGCCGAGGGCCTGAACAAGCAGGTGGCCCAGGCCCACACGCTGGCCACAGCCCGCCAAGGCAATCTCACCCCGCGTCCCCACCTCGCCGGCCTCATCGTCCCCCACGCCGGCCTCGACTACTCCGGCGCCGTCGCCGCCGAAGCCTGGCAACTCGCCGCCGCCCACCCCCGCAACCGCACCATCATCCTCCTCGCCTTTTCCCACAAAGGCGGCCCGCGCGGCGTAGTCTCGCCCAAGGTCAGCGCCTACAAGACGCCGCTCGGAACCATCCCCGTCAACACCCGCGTTGCCGCCGAACTTGGCTTCCCCCAAGTGGCCGAAAGCGAGCTCTGCGACCACTCGCTCGAAAACCAGCTCCCCTTCCTTCATGGCATCGTCGGCCAAGCCGGCTTCGTCCCGCTCTACGTCGGCCCGCTCACCCCTTCCGAGCTCAACGCCGCCGCCAAAAAGCTCGCCCTCCGCGCCGCCCAGGGCGACCTCATCGTCGCCTCCAGCGACTTCACTCACCACGGCCCAGGCTACGGCTACCAACCCTTCTCACAAAACGACACCCTCCCCGAACAACTCCGCGACCGCGCCCTGGAAGCCTTCGAGCACATCGGCTCGCTCGACGTCCCGCTCTTTGACCGTTTCCTCGCCGAAACCGGCGACACCATTTGCGGAGTCCACCCCATCCGCCTCCTCATGGCCTCCCTCCACGCCGCCCGCCTCCCCCACGGCCGCGTCTATATGACCACGCTCGATTACGTCAACTCCGGCCAGCTCACCCGCGACTGGACCCTTGCCGTCAGCTATGGCGCGTTGGCCTTTCACCCCGCCCAGTCCTTCGCCGTCGCCGAGCCCGACCGCAACTCGCTGCTCGCCCACGCCCGCGCCGCGCTCGACTCCGGCAAGCCTTCCGCCGCGCCCTCGCCCGCCCACCTCAACCAGCGCACCGGCGTCTTCGTCACCCTCAAGAAAAAGGGCGAGTTGCGCGGCTGCATCGGCACGCTCTCCCCCCGCACCGCCCTTCCCGCCACCATCGCTGACCGCACCCTCGCCGCCGCCAAGTCCGATCCCCGCTTCCCTCCCTACACACCTGGCGAAGGCCCCGTCACCCTCGAACTCTCTCTCCTCACCCCGCTCCGCCGCCTGCCCAACTGGCGCGCCTGGCAACCCGGAATGGGCGCTGTCCTGATGGTGAAGGACACCAACGGCCAGCAGCAGGGCGGCCTCCTGCTGCCGCAAATCGCCACCGAAAACGGCTGGGGCCGCGACGAGTTCCTCAAAAACCTCTCACTCAAAGCCGGCGTCCCGCCCGATTCCTTCAAGCGCCGCGACGCCCGCCTCTATGTCTTCGAAGCCCAGGTCTTCGCTGAACCCGAGTCCGCCGCGAACGGGGCAAGCCCCGCCGCCGACGCCCCAAGCCCCGCCGCCAATGCCCCAAGCCCCGCAGCCAAAGCCCCAAGCCCCGCCGCCGCCCGGGCAGGGCATTAGACTGAAAGGGTGATCTGGCTCGCCCTCCTCGCCGCCGCGCTGCCTCTCGCCGCGGCCGACAGCGCCCGCGAACTCGCCGAGCAACTGCGCAAGCCCGAACTCGACCCCTCCGCCTGCTACCGCGTCCGCGACCTCGCCTTCTCCCGCGAAGACCTCCGCTTCTACTTCACCGACGGCTGGCTCATCTTCGGCAAGCCCATCAATGGCCGCTATCACACCGCCGTCTTCGAACGCGAGGCCGAATCGGGCGACGCCGAGGTCCTGCTGCTGCCCCCCTCCAAAGGCGAACGCATCTCGCTCGCCAAGTTCACCGGCTCGCCCAATCTCAGCGAGCATTTCCACCAGGCAGTCCTCATCTTCTCCGACGACACCGGCAACCGCCTCCTCCAACTCATCCGCGATCAGGGCGAGCCCAAGCCGAGCGCCGAGATGGGCCACCTGCTGGCCGCGAAATGGCGCGACCCCGTGATCAACCTCACCACCAGCTTCCTCTCCAAGCTCGTCGATCACGTCTACGGCGAATGGCCCATCGCCGACGGCTTCTTCTACGCCGGACTCACCGGCCGCACTCTCGGCAACTTCGACCTCTTCCACGACCCCGGCGCCCTCGACCAGCTCTACGCCGGCCGCCTCGCTTACCGCGACAACGTCCCCTACTACGACATCTGGACCACCTTCCCCTCGCGCCCCTTCCGCACCGGCCAGCGCCAAACCCTGCCGCCCTCCTTCGCCATGGACAACATCCGCATCGAGGCCGTGCTCGAAGAGAACCTCCACCTCCGCGCCGTCACCCGCACCACCATCCAGCCCCGCCGCCCGCTCAAAATGCTCGCCTTCGAGATCTCCTCGCGCATGAAGGTCGGCGCTGTTCGCATCAACGGTGAAGAGGCTGAGGTGCTCGAGCGCGAATCCCTGCGCGCCAACCTCCTCCGCGGCGGCAGCGGCACGGCCGTTTTCCTCGTCGCCCCCGCCCGCCCGCTCGAACCAGGCATGGCTTACGAGGCCGAATTCGAACACGAAGGCGACGTGATCCTCAAGGCCGGCGAGGATGTCTACTTCGTCGGCTCGCGCGCCAACTGGTATCCCCGCGCCGGCTTCACCTTCGCCCGCCACGACATCACCTTCACCTTCCCCGAGTCGCTCCAGATGCTCTTTCCCGGCGAGGTGAAAGAGGACAAAACCGAAGGCGGCCTCCGCACCACCCGCCGCGTCCCCCGCGAACCCATCCGCCTGGCCGGCTTCAATCTCGGCCTCTACGAATCGGCGCGCGTCACCAAGGGAGCGCTCAGCGTCGAGGTCTTCGCCAACAGGAAAGCCGAGCGCGCCCTGCAGCGCCCGCCCGAGGTCCTCATTCAGGCCCCGCCCTCGCCTTTCCCGCGCGCCCGCATCCCGCGCCAGCCGGAGATGGTCACCATCCCCTCCACCCAGCCCAACCCGCTCGCCCGCCTCCAACAGCTGGCCGACGAGGTCGCCTCCGCCTACGAGATGTTCGCCCAGGACTTCGGCCCGCCCGCCCTGCCTAACCTCCTCGTCTCCCCCATCCCCGGCCGTTTCGGCCAGGGCTTCCCCGGCTTGCTCTATCTCTCCACGCTCACCTATCTAGAAGCCCGCGACCGCCCCGCGTCCCGCGACCAGCAGAACAACCTCTTCTTCAGCGAACTCCTTCACGCCCACGAAACCGCCCACCAGTGGTGGGGCAACGTCGTCACCTCGGTCGCCCAGCAGGACGACTGGCTCATGGAATCCATGGCCAACTACGCCGCCCTCATGGTGCTGGAAAAGAAGAAAGGTCCGCGCGACCGCCAGCGCGTGCTCGATGAATACAAGGAAATGCTCCTTGCCAGGGACGAAGCGGGACAAACCGTGGAATCCACCGGGCCCCTCCGCCTCGGCCTGCGCCTGCAAAGCTCACAGAACCCCACCGCCTGGCGCAACATCCTCTACGACAAAGGCTCCTGGGTTCTCCACATGCTCCGCGCCCGCATGGGCGACCAGAACTTCCGCGCCCTGCTCGGCGACTTCGCCCGCCGCTACCGCTTTCAGGCTGTCACCGCCGAACAGTTCCGCACACTCGCCCATGAGTACATGCCCAAAGACGCCGCCGACCCGCAACTGGAAGCCTTCTTTGAAAGCTGGGTCGAAGGCACCGGCATCCCCTCGCTCACCCTCACCCGCAAGCTCACCGGCAAGGCCCCCAACCTGCGTCTGGAGTTGACCCTCCGCCAATCAGGCGTCGAAGAGAACTTCAGCACACCCGTACCCGTCGTCGTCGAGGTTCCCCGCCAGAAGCCGCTCACCCTCTGGCTGCAAAGCGGCAACGAACCCGTCGTCCACACCCTCAGCCTGCGCGCCGCACCGCTCAAGGTTACCCTCGACCCCGACGGCAGCGTGCTCGCCATCAAGCAGTAGCCTCCGCTACTTGCTCGTGCCCGTCTTTTCCTTGCGCAACAGCCCCACCAGCTTCTCCGCCGACTTCTGCATCGCCTCGGCCCGCGTATTCTTCGGTATGTCGAAGCCCGTCCACAACACGCGCCGCGTCTTGCCCTCCACCAGGAAGATGTTGCCCTTGCCGCGCCCGAACGCCCCTACCCGCCCCGAAGCCATGCTCTCCATATGAAACCCGCCATCCGCCTCTTCTTCCTCGTCCTTGGCTTTCTTGGCCGGCTTCTTGGCCGCCTCGCCCGATTTCTCGGCCTCTTTCTTGGCCAGTTCCTCGGCGTCTTTCTCTTTCTTGTCCCGCGCCGCCTTCAACAGGTCGTCCACGCGGATCTCAAACGACGCGCCCACAAAATCGCTGATAAACGCATCGGCCCGCAGCGGATCCGTCGTCACCTCGTAGATGCCCTGCTTGGCCACCTGGTGTGCGATGAACTGCTCCATCCCGCTGGCCATTGGCAGCACGTAGACCGTCCCCACCGAACTCAAATCCGCGTTCGGACCCTGTGCCGCACCCGGCCACGCAGGCAGCAAAAGGCCCAGGTAGAGGGCAGGAACAAAAAGACGCGCCATGGAAATCATCATATCCGCTGCAGGATGAGACGCGCCGCGCGCGCAAAAAGTCGGAGCCGCGGGGAAATTCCCCCCCCTACTGCGCCTGCTCGGCCAGCCGCCGCGCCTTCTCCCACGCCATCCTCTGCTTCAAATCGGCATGCAGCTTCGCAAACGCCGACCAGTAGTAGCCCACCACGAACATGCTCAACAGCGGCGCCGCGATGAAGTTGTACGTGTCAATCGCATAGACGATCATCACCAGGAAGTAGGTGCCGAACGCCAGCTCCACCCACGGCAGCCAGCCCACTTTCGAGCGGTACTTCGCCGGCACGTTCGTCTTCTTCTCACTGCCCGTGATGGCGTACTTCGGCGTGCGCACAAACGCCGTCTGGTGGCCCACCAGCGCCTCGATCACCGCCCGCGTATTGGAAAGTGTCAGCGCCACGCCCGCCGACAGCAGCGCCGGCATGTACTTGATCGCTTTCCACACGCTGCCTTCCTTGCGCGCATACTGCGTGTAAATGTAGAACACAAACACGCTGAAGAAATTCGTCAGCATGAACGGCAGGTCAATCAGCAGCAACTGGTGCCAGCCCGTGTAGAAGCGTACGATCATCACCGGCATCATGAGCGCCGTCACGGCGATCATCATTGGGTAGGCGATGTTCGGTGTCATGTGGCAGAAGGCTTCCAGCTTCACCCGCCACGGCACCGGCGCCCGCATCACGTCGCGCAGCAGCTTTATGCCCACCTGCGTCAAACCCTTCGCCCAGCGGAACTGCTGCACCTGGAAGCCCTGCAAATCCACCGGCAGCTCACTCGGGCACTCCACATCGGGCAGGTAGACAAACCGCCAGCCCTTCAACTGCGCCCGGTAGCTGAGGTCGGAATCCTCGGTCAGCGTGTCGTGCTGCCAGCCGCCGGCGTCGCGGATCATGGCGATGCGCAGCAGTCCCGCCGTGCCGTTGAAGTTGAAGTAGAGCCCGTGCCCGGCGCGCGCCACGTGCTCCAGCACAAAGTGCCCGTCCAGCAGCATTGCCTGCACTTCGGTCAGCGTGTTGTAGTCGCGGTTGAGGTAGGTCCAGCGCGTCTGCACCACGCCCACCTGCGGATCGGCAAAGTGGTGAATCGTTCTCTGCAGAAAATCCTTCGGCGGCACGAAGTCGGCGTCAAATACCGCCACCACCTCGCCTGTCGCCGTCTTCAGCCCCTCTTCGAGCGCGCCTGCCTTGTAGCCGTAGCGGTTCGTGCGGTGATGGTATTCCACCGGGAAGCCCTGCGCGCGGTACTCATTCACCAGGCGCTCGGTGAACGGGTGCGTCTCGTCGGTGGAATCGTCGAGCACCTGAATCTGCAGCAGTTCGCGCGGATAGTCGATCTGCGTCACCGTCTCCAGCAGCCGCTCCACCACGAAGCGCTCATTGAACAGCGGCAACTGGATCGTCACCTTCGGCAGCTCAGCGTAACGTTGCGGCGGCTCGGTGGGAATGTTCTTGCGATTCTTCAGATAGCCGCGGATCGTCTCATAGCGGTGCAACCCGTAGAACGACAGAATGGTCAGCAGCGCAAAGTAGGGAATCAGCAGCGCGTAGTCAAACCACCCCAACTGGTGGATGCCCGCGAACGTGTCGTCAAAGAACGTCCGGGAAATCTGGTCGCCAATCGAACTCGCAAAGAGAAATGCAAACGGTAGCGGCGCGCTGATCATGTTGTTTGGAGGGGCGGCGTCCCGCCCCGATCACTTCATTATACGGGGTTTGACAAGGGTAAGTTCACCCCAACTCACCTCCCCAAACTTCCGCTCACCACAGCCCCTGCCCGTTTTCGCCTTCCCTGCGACCCGCGAGCGCAAATCGGCCCACGCCTGCCCGCCCCAGCCAGCCCGCAGCACCCCTCCCGCCCCACGCATTAAGATAGTCACCATGCGTTGGGCCGCCCTCCTCGCCATCGCCGCTCCCCTCTGCGCGCAAACCGCGCAGCAACTCGAATTTTTCGAGAAGCAGATTCGTCCCATCCTCGCCACCAGGTGCTACGGCTGCCATGGCCCGCAAGCCAACCCCGTCCGCGCCCACCTGCGGCTTGATTCGCGCGACGGCCTCCGCAAAGGCGGCGACACCGGACCTGCCCTCGTCCCCGGCGACGCTTCCTCCAGCCTCCTCATGAAGGCCGTCTCCTACACCAACCTCGACCTCCGCATGCCCCCCACCGGCAAGCTTTCCGACGCCGAAATCGCCGCCCTCAAACAGTGGATCGACATGGGCGCGCCCGACCCCCGCACCTCCACCTCCGCCCTCTCCGCCCCGCGCGCGCTCGACCTCGAACGCGGCAAACGCCATTGGGCCTTCAAGCCCATCGCCAAGCCCGCCGCCCGCCCCGACACCCCCGCCGGCGAGCCCGCGTCGAAGCGCGTCTGGCTGCGCCGCGTCACCTACGATCTCACCGGCCTGCCGCCCACGCGTGACGAAATCGCCGCCTACCTCGCCGACAACTCGCCCAACGCCGGCCGCCGCGTCGTCGACCGCCTCCTCGCCTCGCCCCACTACGGCGAACGCTGGGCCCGCCACTGGCTCGACCTCGTCCGCTTCGCCGAAACCAACGGCCACGAGTTCGACAACGACAAGCTCGACGCCTGGCGATACCGCGACTACATCATCCGCGCCTTCAACGAAGACGTGCCTTACAACCAGCTCGTCCGCGAACACATTGCCGGCGACCTGCTGCCCACCAAGCGCCTCTCGCGCGACGGCGCCTTCTGGGAATCGCCCCTCGGCACCGGCTTCTACTGGTTCGGCGAGGTGCTGAACAGCGCCGTCGATTCCGTCAAGTCGCGCACCGACCAGGTGGACAACCAGATTGATGTCATGGGTAAGACCTTCCTAGGCCTCACCGTCGCCTGCGCCCGCTGCCACGACCACAAGTTCGATCCCATCCCCACGATGGATTACTACTCGCTCGCCGGCTACCTGCACAGCACCTCCATGCAGGAAGCCATCATCGATTCGCCGCGGCGCGCGCAGGCCATTCAAACCGTCCTCGCCGCCGTCCGGCGCACCGCGCCGCCCCTCGACGACTTCCCCCTCCGCCCTAACGACCTTCTCTTCGCCCGTTTCGACAACCGCATCCCCGATGGCTGGACCGTGCAGGGCGTCCCCGCCGCCGGCGGTGCGCTGGAGTTCACCGGTTCCTACACCTCGCCCAAGTTCACCATGCCCAAGCTCTGGGTCCACGTCCGGCTGCGCGGCACGAAAACCGAGAAGGGCCTCAAGGAACGCGCCCCGCTCCGCGTAACCGTCGTCGCCGACGACCACAAGAGCGAACACTTTTACCCCGGCGGCAAGGGCTGGGAATGGATCACCGTGCGCATGACGAAAGAGATCGGCCGCATCTGCTACTTCGAAATCGTCGACCGCGATCGCAACGGCTACATCCAGGTCGATCGCATCGTGATCTCCGATGAAGAGAAGCCGCCCGTCACCACGCCCGCTCCCGCAGCCCCCGAACCCACGCTCGCGCAGCCCTCCGTTCCGCCCTCCACCTTCGCCATGATCGCCATGGACGAAGCCCCGGCCGACACGCGCATTCACATCCGCGGCTCACACAAGAACCTCGGCGGCATCGCTCCGCGCCGTTTCCTCCGCGTCATCGCCGGCGAAGAGCAGACGCCCATCCCGCCCGGCACAAGCGGCCGCCTCGCCCTCGCCGAATGGATGGCGAGCGAACAGAACCCGCTCACCGCGCGCGTCATGGTGAACCGCATCTGGGCCCACCACTTCGGCAAAGGCATCGTCCCCACCACCGACAACTTCGGTATGACCGGCGACCGCCCCTCGAACCCCGAACTCCTCGACTGGCTCGCCGCGCGCTTCATCGAAAGCGGCTGGAGCGTGAAAGCGATGCACCGCGACATCGTCCTCAGCCCCGCCTATCGCGCCGCCAAGTTTCCCGTGCGACGCCTCGAAGCCGAGGCCATCCGCGACGCCCTGCTCGCCGTCTCCGGCAGCATCGACGCCACGCTCTATGGCCCCAGCATCACGCCCCACATCAGCAAATATCAGGACGGCCGTGGCAAGCCCAAGTCCGGCCCGCTCGATGGCGCCAACCGCCGCAGCCTCTACATTCAAGTGCGCCGCAACTTCCTCACGCCTCTGTTCCTCGCCTTCGACTATCCGCTCCCCGTCTCCACCACCGGCGCGCGCGGCTCTTCCACCGTCCCCTCGCAGGCGCTCATGATGTTGAACAACGAATTCGTCCTGCTCTGCGCCGAACGCTGGGCCAAGCGGCTCGAAGCCGAACTGCCGGATGAACACGCCCGCGTCCAGCGCATGTTCGAAGAGGCCTTCGCGCGGCCCGCCGGCGAGTGGGAGGTGCGCGAGGTCGCCGCCTTCGCCCGCGAACGCGGCTGGAAGGAAGCTGCCCACACGCTCTTCAATTCAGCGGAGTTTCTCTATGTCCAGTAAGCACGCCCGCCCCGCGCACGCCAGCCCCGCGCACATGAGCCTCGCGCTTTCCCGCCGCGAAGCCCTCTGCCGCTGCGCCAACGGCTTCGGCGGCCTCGCCCTGCTCTCCCTGCTCGCCCGCGACTCCGCCACCGCCGCCGTGCGCGCCCCCCACTTCCCCGCTAAGGCCAAGAGCGTCATCTTCCTCTTCATGGACGGCGGCCCCTCGCAGATGGACACCTTCGACCCCAAGCCCCGCCTCCGCGCCGACCACGGCAAACCGCTTCCCTTCAAACCGCCCGCCACCGTCTTCAACATCAGCGACAAAGTCCTCGGCTCGCCCTTCGAGTTCAAACGCTACGGCCCAAGCGGCGCCGCCATCAGCGACCTCTTCCGCCACACCGCCGAATGCGCCGGCGACATCGCCATCATCCGCTCCATGGTCGCCGACCATAGCGAACACACCGCCGCCAATTACTTCATCCACTCCGGCTCCGGCTTCCAGGGCCGCCCCAGCATGGGCGCCTGGATCAACTACGGCCTCGGCAGCGTGAGCGACAACCTGCCCGGCTTCATCGTCCTCGAAAGCGGCCTCATCCCACCCGGCGGCATGGACTGCTTCGGCAGCGGCTTCCTGCCCGCCACCTATCAGGGCACGCTCTTCCGCAAAGGCGAACACCCCATCGCCGACCTCGAGCCCGCCAACGGCGACCGCTCGGGCCAGCGCGCCAAACTCGACCTGCTCGCCAAACTCAATCGCGGCGTGGTCCAGCGCTTCGGCGAAGTGAGCGAGATCGACGCCACCATTCAGAACTACGAACTCGCCTACCGCATGCAGAGCGAAGTGCCTGACCTGCTCGATCTCTCCAAGGAAAGCGAAGCCACCAAGAAACTCTACGGCATCGGCGGAGAACTCACTGATGACTTCGGCCGCGAATGCCTGCTCGCCCGCCGCCTCGTCGAACGCGGCGTCCGCTTCGTCGAGCTGCTCACCCCCGCCCGCAAAGGCCTCGACCGCTGGGATCAACACTCCAGCATCGAAGAAGGCCACCGCATCAACGCGCAATCCACCGACCTCCCCATCGCCGGCCTGCTCAAGGACCTCAAATCGCGCGGCCTGCTCGACTCCACGCTCGTCGTCTGGGGCGGGGAATTCGGCCGCACCCCCTGCGCCCAGTTCCCTGACGGCAACTACGTCACCAGCGTCGGCCGCGACCACAATCCCTTCGGCTTCACCATGTGGATGGCCGGCGGCGGCGTCAAGGGCGGCCAGGTCATCGGCGCCACTGACGACTTCGGCTACTTCGCCGTCGAAAACAAGATCCACATCCACGACCTCCACGCCACCATGCTCCACCTGCTCGGCATGGACCACAAACGCCTCAACTTCCGTTACAGCGGCCGCGACATGCGCCTCACCGATGTTCACGGTAACGTGGTGAAGGAACTCCTCGCATGAGAGAACGCCTCGCCGCCATCCTCAAACAATTCGCCGCCGACTCGGGAACCGTCCACCTCATGGGCTCCGACGGCCAGCTTTACCTCGTCGCCGCCATTGGCATCCCCGACCCCGTGCTGGAGGTGATTCAAACCATCCCCATCGGCAAAGGCATGGCCGGGCTCGCCGCCGAGCGCAAAGAGCCGGTGAACATCTGCAACATCCAAAGCGACACGAGCGGCGACGTGCGCCCCGGCGCGAAAGCCACCGGACTGCAAGGCTCCATCGCCATCCCCATGCTCGTCGAAGGCCGCGTCACCGGCGTTCTCGGCGTCGCCAATCACAACGAGCGCACCTTCACTGAGGATGAGACCGCCCGCCTGCTGAAGGCCGCCGCCGGGCTCTACTCAGAAATGCAGCCGCAGGACTAGCTGCATCTGCCTCGGTGCGCGCGCCGAGAAGATCCGCCCGAACGTCGCCGCCTCATCCGCATACCGCTCCGGCAGGTTGAAGTGCGCCGTGTTCGTCACGTTGAACGCCTGCGCCTCCGCCGTCAGCTTCAGCTTCTCGCTCAGAGGGAACACCCGCGCCACCGCGAGATCGAGATTCACCAATCCCGGCCCATCCACGATGTTCCGTCCCGCATTGCCAAACGTGTAGGGCGGCGCAATCGCAAACGCACTCGTGTTGAACCATCGCTCCGCCGTGCGCTCGCTCAGCCTTGGATTGCCCGTCACGTTTGGCCGGTCATAGCCCACGTTGCCGCTCGCGTTGCCCGTGTTCGAATTGTCGAAGCGCAGAATCGGCGTGAACGGCGCACCCGTCTGCGCCGTCGCAATCGCCCGCACCTCCACGCCCCGCCACGCTGACCACACCGCCGCCGCGCTCACCCGCTGCCGCACGTCGTAGCTCGACCGCGCCCGCTCCGCGCCGTAGTTGCGGCTGTTCTGCGGAAAGTTCGAATCGGCATTCGTCGCCAGAAACGCCGACGTGTCGTCAATCGACTTCGCCCACGTGTACGCTGCCAGCAACGACACACCGCGCGCGAAGCGCCTGTTCCATGTCGCCTGCAGCGAGTGATACGCCGAGTTCCCGCCCGACTCCGTGAAGAAGATGCTGCCAAACGCCGGCAATGGCCGCCGCAGAAACACTTCGCCCGGCCCCGGCGAAGCCTGGTTCAAATCGCGTGACCGGTTCAGGTGCGTCCCCTTCGACGCCACATAGCCCACGCTCACCGTGCTCGACGCGCCCACCTCGCGCTCCACCGTCAGGTTCCAGTGCTGCAGCGAACCCGTCACCATGTCCGGCGAAATCGTGTTCGGGCTCGGCGGCGGCACGAGGCCGCCCGTCGTCGGGAATGGATTGTTCAACGTTAGCAGTGACTGCGCTGTCGGAAAGAACACCCGCACATTGAACAGCGGCGGATTGAAGTAGAGTGAACTCGACACCACCAGCATGTTCGCGTCATAGAAGAAGCCATACCCGGCCCGCACCGTAGTCCGCGCCCACGGCGTCCATGCCAGCCCCACGCGCGGTGCGAAATTATTGCGGTCCGCGCGCATCCCGCCACGCGGCACACCGTTGGTCCCCACCTGGTCCAGCCGCAAAGCGCCGAGGTTGAAGGCGTACATCCGATCCTCCGGGTCCACCGCCGGGGAGTTGAATTCATACCGCACGCCGTAGTTGAACGTGAGTGTGGGCGTCACCCGCCAGTCATCCTGCGCGTACAAATTCAGAGCATACGTTCCTAAATCCTGCCGGTTGTCGAACTGCGATTGAATCCCGAACGTCGGTAGCCCCAGCAGCAGGTCCGCCAGCCCGTTCGTCGTCAGCGCCCCGGAAAAACTCAGTGAGCCCCGCGCAAAGTAATCGAGATACCCCTTCGCCCGGAACCGCCGCGCGTCGCCGCCCACCCTCACCGCATGCCGCCCGCGCACCCATTGCACCGACGGCTGCCACTGCCACGTCGACGTCTTCCTCTGCAGGGGAAACAAGTCCGCATCGCCAATCGAAGAGAACCCGGCCACCTCCATCGACGGATACCCATAGTCGCGCGGCAGCACGTTCAGCCAGTTCACACCCCACGCCGCGCCCACGTTCGTCCGGTAGTTCTCCTGCTTCGCCTCGCGGAACGAACGCGCATACGCGAACCGCATCGCCGCCACCATCGACGCCGATACCGTCCTCGTCCACTGCGCCGTGAAGTTGTGCCCCGTATTGTCGTTGAAGTTGCCAAAGCCCGGCACCGTCGCCGCCCCCGCCGAGAAAGGCTCAAACACGTTGCCGCGCCCAAACCCATAGCGCAGCGTCACGGCATCGCGCGTGCCCACCTTGTGGTCGTAGCGCGCAATCAACTGGTCAAGCGTATCGCGCAACACGGGCTGCGCCAGGTAGTTCCCCGACGCCCCCACCGAACTCGCCGCCGGAAACAACGCCAGCACGCGCCCTGCCAGCGGCGCAATGCGCGACCCCGGAATCACCGCATTCGGAAACGGCCGTTGCGTAAAAGGATCGATCACCGCCTCGCCCGTCCCTGCGAAATTCCCCGCCCGCTGCTCCGCTGGCGGCACCGTCGCCAGCCGCGTCCCACCCTGCCGCTCGCGCAGAGCCTCGTAATTCACAAAAAAGAACGTCCTGTCCGATTTCACCGGGCCGCCCAGCGACCCGCCCGCCTGGTTCCGCGCATACTTCGGCTTCACTGTCCCATCGAAAAAGTTCCGCGCATCCATCCGCCGGTTGCGCAGATACTCATACACCGCGCCGTGGAAAGCGTTCGTCCCCGCCCGCGTCAGCACATTCACCTGCGCCCCCGCGCTGCGCCCATACTCGACGCCATACGAACCCGTCAGCACGCGAAACTCCGCAATCGACTCCACCGGCGGCTGCAGCACATACCGGTTCGTGTAGCCGTCGTTGTTGTCCACGCCGTCGATCGTGAAGTTGTTGTACTCCTCGCGCCCCCCGCCCGCATGCATCGCGAACGAGCCGTCGGTGCTCAACTCCGAACCCGGCACCGGCGGCGCAACGCCCGGCGCAAGCAAACTCAGCTGCAGAAAGTCGCGCCGGTTCAGCGGCAGGTTCGCAATCCGCGACCGTTCCAGCGTCACGCCCGTCGACACATTCTCGGAAACCGTCTCGGCCACCGTCACCACGGTCGACTCCGCAATCGGCGCCAGCGCGAAATCCAGCCGCAGCCGCGCATCCACGGTCAACGTCAACCGCTGCCTGTGCGGGCTGAACCCTGCACAGCTCGCTGTCACCACATACTCGCCCGGCTCGAGCGCCGCCAGCCTGTAGAAGCCCACCGCATCCGTACGCGCCTCCACGCTCCGACCCGTGGCCCCCGCCCGCGCCTCCACCACCGCGCCCATCACCACCGCGCGCGAGGAGTCCCACACATAGCCCGACACCGAACTCGTGACAGTTTGCCCCATCAGCGTGGCCGCCATCAGCCCCGCAACAAAAATCACTCGCAATGTTCAGGAACCTTTCTGTTCTTTCGCCGCGATCTTCTTCATCGCGCGCAACGTGAATGCCGCAATGAGCGCCGCCGCCGCGAACACCGCCGTGTAGAGCACCACCGGATTCTTCTCCGTCCACGGCTTGATCTCGCCCAGGAAATCGCCGTAACGCCGCTCCGGTCCAGGGATCAAGACGATCCGCTCAATCGGTGCGTTGCGGTCCAGCACAATCGCCAGGTCATACGACACCGGCTTGGCCTTCGGGTTGCCGTACCACAACGAGTGTTCGCCCTCTTCGCGCGGAATGAACCGCACCATTCGCACCAGCGCTTCAAACTCCACCTTCGTCACCGCCAGCGGCTCATCGTCGCGGTTGTAAATGTGCAGCCGCGCATGCCGCGCCCGCTGCTCGCCGCAATCCAGCGTCATGGTTTCAGACTTGCCAATCCGAAACAGAACCCCCGAGCACGCCGTCCGCCACAACTTCCCGTCGTCGCTCACGCTCACCCGCGCCGGACGGTGAAACGCCTTCGCCGCCGTCTCCACGCGCACACTCGACCACGGCGCCGGCTTCTCCCCAAACTCCATCCGCAGCAGCGACTCCTTCGCGTTCTCGCCCTTCTCCACCGCCGGCGTGAACTCCTTCACCGTCTGCCGCAACGGCGCCCGCACCGTGCGCAGCAGCAGCGCCGCGCCCCCCAGCGTCTTCACATCCGGCCAGTCCGCAATCGTCACCCGCAGATAGGGCCGCGTTGACGCCGGATAATCCACCTCCAGCGCCTCCCACACGGAACCGTCCTGCTCATGCACCATCACATAACCGTCGTCGAGCACCGTGTCCCACGCCTTGCCATCGTCTGACGACTCCAGCTTCACCTTCCGCCGGAAGCCCCGCTCCGCCGTCTCAATCCGCACCCGCGAATGCCGCGTAGCCTCCGGCGCCCGCAGCGTAAATCGCACCGAGCCCTCCGCCGTCTTTACCTTGTCCGTCAACCGCGCCGCAAACCGCTGCTCCTCCACCGACCCCGACAGCGTCTCGATCGCATACGGCAGCGCCGCGTCCTGCCACATCACCCGCACATCGCCCAGGTTCGGCTGCGCATGGGCGAGAGTCTTCGGACCGATCCGCACCAGATGCAGCACCCCCGGCGAATGCACCGCCACCTTGCGGCGATACTCCCACTGCGCGGGGTCCGGCGTCTCCGCCATCAGCCACCCCGCCAGTCCCACGAGAATCAGAAAACTGCGCACCTACCTATTGTCGCCCTGCCACAGCGATTCAATCTTGCCCCGGTAGCGCGAATAGAGAAACGACGTCAACAGCAGCAACCCGCCCAGCGCTCCAAACGCAATCACGCGGTACACCGTGGCCAGGTTCCACACATCGTAGAGATACAGCTTCAAAATCACGAACGCGATCGCCGCCAGCCCCAACACACGGTTCAACGCTGACCGCGCCGCCACGCCGACCGAGATCAGCGCCACGCCATACACCGCGTAAAGAATCGTCACCGACAACCGCGCCACGCTCAGCGCGCTCTCCGCCTCGCCGCGATGCGCCCACTCGATCACTTCCAGCGTCAGCCCGTAGGCCATCACCAGGTGCCCCGTCACATAAGGCGCCGCCGCCAACCGCGCCATCTCCGTCCAACGCCCCAGCCACCGCGCCATCAGCCACAACGACCCCGCGCACACCGCCATCGTCAGCATCCGCGTGTTGAACACCACCGCCGGAATCGCCTCGCCCTCGGCGAACGTCAACCGCGGCCCCTGGAATTCAAACAGCACATCCATCACCGCCAGCAACCCCACCAGCAACGCCAGCGCCGCTCCCTGCGGCGAACGCATCCGCGCCGCCACCCAGGCCAGCGCCGCCGCCTCCAGCGCCCACGCAATCGCAATGTGGAAGGCCGAAAATTGCAGCGGCACCGCCACCGTCGCCAGTCCCAACGTGAGACCCAGGAACAGCAGCGCCCCCTGCGCCTCCACACGCGCCAGTCGCGCCGCCCCCAGGTGCATCAGCGCCGTCATAATCGCCGCCACCCCCAGCCAGCCCTTGGCCTTCTCATCAAACGACACATACACCGTGCCGAAGAATGTGAACGCATTCGCCGCCGTCACCACCAGGTCCACTGTGCGCAGCGCCAGCCCATCCCGCACCCGCAGCGGAATCCACGCCAGGAACAACAGGAACAACACCGCCGCCAGCGGCACGTTCTGCGTCAGCGCGTTGTCGCTGTTTGACTCCACCAACCACAGGTAGAACGACAGCGACGCCGCGCCATACATCACCGCCAGCGCATGCTCCCAAGCCTTCGCCCGGCCCCATGCCAATCCGCCCGCCGTCATCGCCGCCAGCGCCGCCGCATACGCCGTAAAGCCCGCATCCTCGCCGCCGAAGAGCACCACCGGCCACAGCCCCAGCGCCACATAGCCCGCCCACCGCACGCCCGAGCCCACAAATAACGCAAACGCCGCCACCACGAACGCCACAAACCAGCCCTCGCCGTTGGCCCGCTGCATCTGGTCCATCGATCCCAGCACGAACCACACCGCGCCCGCCTGCGAACCCACATCCAATCCGCGCCAACTCTCGCGCCGCGCCAACCACTGCGCCGCCCCCACCAGCGCCAGCAGATACGCATAGAAGAACGCCGCGTTGAACTGCCCTGTCGAAAGCAGCGGTGGTGTCAGCAGCCCGCCCGCCAGCGCCAGCCCCGCAATCGCCTGCGAGCGAAACCGCAGCGCCAGCACCCCGCCCAGCACGATCGTGAGCGCCATCAGCGCAAACACCGGCGCCTGCGGCAACAGCGCATAGTAGTGGAACGCCGCGAAGAACGACAGATACAGCAGCGACACGCCCAATCCGCACAAGCCCTGCGAATAGATGCGTTCCCCACGCCCATGGAACCGTTCGGCCAGCGCAATTGCCACGCATCCGGCCACCAGCCCCAACGCCACCCGTCCGCTCGGGCCGATCCACTCGTTATCAGCCGCGTACTTGAAGAAGAACGCCGCCGCGAAGATGCAGGTGATCACCGCCACGCGGTTCACCCACGCCAGCCCTACTTTTGATTCGAGCGTCCGCGTCTCGCTCCGCGCCTCCGGCTCAGCCGTGGTCCTCGTGACCGCGGCCTCCACCGCCAGCGGCTCCATGCGCGGCCCTTCGACTGCCGGCTCCTCCCCACGCACCGGCGCCGGCAACGTCACCGCTGGCGGCACGGGCGGCTGCCACGCCTCCCCGCTCAACGCCCGCACCTGCCGCTCCAGATCGCCCACGCGCCGCAACAGGCGCGCATTGGCCTCCGTCAGCGCTTCCATGCGCTCGTTCAGTTGTCTGAGCTGTTCCTCCTGATCCACTGGTCCACCAGCTTAGAACGGGAAGGGCGGGGAAACCACACCCCCCGCATCTAGACGAAATTCCCCCTTCGCCTCCGGCTCCACCATCACGCTGATCCGCACCGCCCCCGGACGCCCCGCCACCGCCACCGTCTCCAACACATCCGCCGCCCCGCCCGCATACAGCACGCGCAGTTTCTCCGCCGTCCCCCCGCCGCTGGCCAGCAATTCAAACGCACCCTGCCCCAACGGCGTCACCTCTTCAATCAACGGCGCCGCCACCCCCGTCCGCACCGTCACATTCGCCGAGTCCATCCCCGAATGCCGCACCGTGAACGTCTCCACCGCGCTCACCCGTTCCGGCAACACAAACTCGATCCGCTCCGGCGACACGCGCCGCAACGCCACCGCCGTTCCGTCCTTCCGGTACACGCGCACCCCGCCCAGCAACGTCTCCGCCGCGCCCTGCGCCTCGGCCGTTTCCGCCGCCAGGTTCACGCCTGCCAACGTCACCGCATCACCCGGCGCATACAACGCCCGCCCCGTGGCCGTCACGCGCGGTAGCGCTGCCCGCAACTCCTCCGCGCGCAGCGATACGTCATAGCGCGTCACCCGCCCCGGCGCCACATCCACTGCCGCCGATGCGTGCAACACCGTGCCCCCGCGTTTCACCACCATCCTGTACCGCCCCGCCGCCACATCCACAAAACCGAAGAACCCCGTCGCATCCGTCGCCGCCTTGCGCTCCTCTCCGTTCTCCCCGCGCAGCGTTACCGCAACCCCGTCGATCCACCAGTCCTGCCCGCCCGCCGCCGACAACGCGCCCGCCACATGCCCCGACTCGGGCTGCTCCAGCCACGGCAGCGACGGCACCACCGCCGGCTGTTGGAAAAACGCCGCCGCGGTGTTCAGAAACACCTGGTTCGGCTGTGTCGGCGTTCCAGCCGCGTTCAAACGGCTCGTGCTGGCATAGCTGTAGAGTCCAATCCCGGCCGGTGTCGACCCGTTCCCCCTCACCTTTAACAACCGCGTCATCTGCCGCTGCGACGCGCTCACCGGATTCAGATACAACCCAATGCCCGGAATGTAGCGCCGCTTGTATTGGTGCGCCCGCGCAAACTCAAACCAGCGTTCCAGCTTCGGCGCCGCCGCCGGATCGCGGAAATAGTGCATCGGCACCCCCAAATCGAGAATGCCCTCCTTCATCCATCCGATCCAGTCCTGAAACACCTTGCCATACGAAGCACTGGCCTGAAACCCCGCCTCATCGGCCGGAGCATTGCCCCAACTGATCAACGCCGCGCTCACCTTCACCCCCGGCCTGGCCTCATGCGCCCGCAAATAAATCTGCCGCGTCAACGCCGTCACCTGCTCTCGCCGGAAGGCATTCCACGCCGCCCCACTGGCCTGCGGCGGCTCGGCCGCATTCGCATTCGTCAACCGCCGGAACCGCTCCACCGCCAGGTAGTGATACCCGTAGTCGGCGCCCTCTTCATAGCGGATGTAATCCAGGTGAATCCCGTCCAGGTCATAATGCCGCAACGGGTCCGTGATCACCGCCGCCAGGTAGCGCTGCACATCCGGATGCCCCGGCTCGAGCGAATTCCCAATCCGCCCCGCGCTCGAAAACGACAGCCATAAGTCTCGCCCAAACTTCCCCGGACCATGCTGGTGATACAGGTGCCGCCCATCCACCGGCGGCGGCAGGTTCGGCTGCCACAGCGGATACACCACAAACCACGCATGCACCTCGATGCCCCGCGCATGCGCCCGTTCGGTCAGATACCCCAGCGCGTCGAAGTCCGGCTGATAGGTCACATCCTGCGCCGGCACCTCCAGCGTCTTCAGGTAATAGCTATCGGCCCGCCGCCGCACCTGCACGAAAATCGCGTTGCAGTGCGAGGCCGCCACATCCTCCACCAAGCGGTCCACCTCGCCGGCGTTCTTGTAACCGGCATGGTAGGCGTCCACCCAAAAGGCGCGATATTGTTCGTTGCGTTGCGGTTCAGTGGAAGCGGCCAGCAACAGGAGCGGCGCAAAGCCGAGCAAGAGTCGCATTCACTCCCCTATCGGACGCCGGGCCCGGTTCCGACAGGGATTCGCCTTAAAAACCGTCGATTAAGTGCCCCATTTTCACGCGCTTGGTATCCAAATACCGCCGCGCGTGCTCGGCCTCGGTGGCCTGAATCGGAATCCGCTCGGCCACCCGCACCCCTGCCCGCTCCAGGGCCTGGATCTTCTCCGGATTGTTCGACAGCAGCCGCACGCTCTCCACCCCGAAATAGCGCAAAATCAATCCCGGCAGCAGATACTCCCGTAAATCGGCGGCAAACCCCAGCGCCTCGTTGGCCTCCACCGTGTCCGCCCCCTGGTCCTGCAACTCATACGCCCGCACTTTGTTCACCAGCCCGATCCCGCGCCCCTCCTTCGGCTCGTAGATCACCATGCCCCGCCCCTCTTCGGCAATCCGCACCAGCGCAATCTCCAACTGCTCGCGGCAATCGCAGCGCAGGCTGTGAAACACGTCCCCCGTCAGGCACTGCGAGTGAATGCGCACCACCGGCGGCTCACCCGCCAAATCGCCCATGCGCACCGCGATCGCCTCCTCCTCGGTGCCGTCGGCGAGCGTCAGCCGGAAGGCAAACAGGCGGAAATGACCGAATCGTGTGGGAAAGTCGGCCTCGGCTACTTTTACCAGGGCCAGTTCGTGGTTTGAGGGCAAACTCCCATTTTATAATGGTGGGACGCCGAAATGGTCGATCAGCACCTCGTTATCCTGCTGGTGAAGCTGGCCATCGCGGCCAGCGTGGCGAGTTTCCTCGTCCGCTTTGAGGCCTTCAAACGCCTTCTCCTGCGCGAAGAACGCACCATCTATCAGCGCCTCCAGCTCACTTTTGCCCTCACCATCGCCTTCGGCGGCTGCGTCGGAACCCGCGTCATCACCGGCACCTACAAGGCCACCGACCTCGGCCTCGAGGCCAGCTTCCTAGCCGGTCTCGTCGGCGGCTACGTCCCCGGACTCCTCGGCGGAGTCCTCATCTCCCTGCCCGCCATGTTCAACGGCGAGCTCCTCACCATGCCCCTCTACGCCGCTGTCGGCGTCCTGGCCGGCATGCTCCGCGACGCCGCCCCCGAACTCGAGGAGATCTGGCGCGTCTCCCCCTTCCTCGAAATGAACCTCATCCGCGCCATCCGTAAGTGGAGCGGCAACCGCCGCCTCGTCTTCCACCTCATCCTCATCGGCGCCCTCATGTCGCTCGAACCCCTCCGCTTTGCCATGAGCCGCATCCACGAAGGCGGCGTCTTCGTCCTCTACCCCGATGGCGCCGGCTTCTGGCACTACGTCGCCGTCTGGTTCTCCACCATGTTCACCGTCCTGCTCCCGCTCAAAATCTGGGCCAACGCCCGCACCGAGCGCCTCGTCGAAATCCAGGCCACCCTCCTCCAGGAAGCCCGCCTCCGCGCCCTCACCTCCCAAATCAACCCCCACTTCCTCTTCAACACCCTCAACTCCGTCTCCTCGCTCATCCGCACCAACCCCGACGGCGCCCGCCAGGTCATCGTTAAGCTCTCCACCATCCTCCGCCGCCTCATGAAGAAAACCGAAAACACCATCACCCTGCGCGAAGAGCTCAACTTCATTGAGGATTACATCGCCATCGAAATGGTCCGCTTCGGCAGCAAACTCCGCTTCATCAAGGAGGTCGACGCCTCCGTCCTCGATCTCCGCGTCCCCAGCATGATCCTCCAGCCCATCGTCGAAAACTCTCTCAAACACGGCCTGGCCGACAAGATCGACGGCGGCACCATCCGCCTCCGTGCCTGGCAGGCCGAAGGGAAGTTACACTTGGAGATCGAGGACGACGGCGTCGGAATCCCCGAGCCGCGACTCAACCGGATCTTCGAGCAGGGAATTGGCGTAAGTAATGTCAATGAGAGGTTGCAAGTTCTGTTCGGAGACGAGTACCGTATGTGGATTGACAGTAAACCAGGTGAAGGAACGAGAACGGGCATTGAACTCCCCTCCCATGCCTCCAGCCTGGCGGCGGTTTCCTGAGGAAGGCCGGTACAAATATTCATGATCAAACCCCTGTTGAAGGAATTCGAGGCGCCGTTCCTCACCTTTACCCGCGACAACCGGCTGCCCCGCACCATCGCCGGCAAAACCAGGCGCGTCTACGACGTCCTGTCCACCGTCTACCCCCTCTCCACCTATTGCTTCCACTCCCGCGCCCATAAGATCGCCCTCGAAATGTCGGGCATCCGCAACGGCATGCGCGTCCTCGAAGTGGCCACCGGCAGCGGCGAGATGTTCCGCCGCCTCGTCCGCGCCAACCGCCACGGCGCCACCGTCGGCGTCGACCTCTCGCCCAACATGGCCTCGAAAACCTACCGCCAGATGCGCGCCGAATACCCCGGCGTCGATGCCCACTGCCAGGCCGTCGACGCCCGCTATCTCCCCTTCGCCGATGGTGTCTACGATGCCGTCGTCTGCTGCTATCTGCTCGAACTGCTCTCCACCCCCGACATCATCCTTACCCTCGAAGAGATCCGCCGCGTCCTCCGCCCCGGCGGCACGCTCACCCTGGTCAACATCGGCGTCAACGGCCCCATCTTCACCAAGCTCTACCGCGCCGCCGCCCACGTTGCCCCCGCTTTCTGGGGCCGCTCCGTCGATGGCCGCGTGAATGAACTCGTGGGCGCCTGCCGCCTCCACATCTACGGCGAACGCCACGTCCGCCAGTCCGGCTACCACTCCCGCATCCTGGCCGCCCGCAAAGGCTAGACAGACCCCCAGCCCGCAGCCCCCGCGCAACCCAAGCGCGCAGTCTCAGCGCAGCCCTGCTCTCCCGCACGCACCTACGCACACCGGCACACCCCCGCCCCGAAACGCACACACCACCCCACCCAAACGCACCCCAAACTGAGCCCCGACCGTAAGGGCGCGGTGCTACCTGCTCCCCTCCCCGCCTACCCCCACAGCTCGTGAATCGGGTAGTAAAACTCCTCGTTGTTCACCCGCGGCACATACTCAAAGCCGCGCCCCGCCGGATAGTCGTAGCGGATCTTCGTCCAGTCGATCCCCAGCGCCGAATAGATCGTCGCCTCGATATCCTCGCTGCGGATGTCGCGCGCATAGCTCCAGCCCGGCTCGGCCGTCACCCGGCCCTGTGCGTCGGAGCTGCCGATGGCCCGCCCGCCCTGAATCCCCGCCCCGGCCATGAACACCGCCTGCTGCAGGTGGTGGTCGCGCCCTGAGGTGGTGTTCAACG
The DNA here is from genome assembly GCA_017304135.1 of Acidobacteriota bacterium. Lineage (GTDB taxonomy): Bacteria > Acidobacteriota > Terriglobia > Bryobacterales > Bryobacteraceae > JAFLBB01. The sequence goes on from JAFLBB010000044.1 coordinate 27,891, forward strand.
CCCCGATCGTCCGCCCAAACTCGCCCAGCGCCAGCACCAGCGTCTGGTCAAACAGCCCGGCCGCCTTCAGGTCCTCCATCAACGTCGCCAGCCCGGCGTCAAACTGCCGAGCCAGTGAAGCCGCATTGGCCGCGTTGAACGGTCCTGTGTAGATGTTGTTGTGGTTGTCCCAACCGCCGATGTTGATCTGAATGAACCGCGGCCCCAGGTTGGCCTTGAACAGGTTCCGCGCCGCGATGCAGGCGTTGCCAAACCCGGAGTTGCCATACCGCACCCGCTCTTCCGTGCTCGAACGGAAGGCCGCGTCCACCTCGCCGTTGTACATCAGCCGCCGTGCCGCCAGGTTCCAGCTCACCATCTCCGCCGTCCCCGCGCCCAGCGTCTGCAGCGCCCGCTCCTCGGCGTCCAACTGCATCAGCAACTCAAAGCGCCGGTCAAACACCGCCGCCCCCGATGGATGCGTCGTGTTCCCCAGCCCGTTGCCGCCCGGATTTACATAAAACGGCCCATGCTCCGGCGCCAGATACCCATTCTCCGGCCCGCTGTTGGAGTTCAACGACAAAAACGCCGGCAGCGGTTTGCCCGCCGTCTCGCTGGCAAGCTCCAGCGACACCACCGATCCAATGTGCGGCGCATACTTGTTCACCGACGGCACCGGGTTGCGCCCGATCTGCATCCACGCCTGGCTCAGCCCGTGCACCGCCGACCAGCTCTGCACGCTGCGCAGCAGCACCGACGACTCCAGTTGCCCGGCCAGCTTCGGAAACAGCCCGCGCGGCCACCGCACGCCGTTGAAGCTCGTCGGCTCGAAGTTCGACGGCGTCCACGCCCCTTCCTTCAAATCGAACGTGTCAATGTGCGACGGCCCGCCCGTCATGTTCACCATCACCACATACTTCGCCGTGCCCTTCGGCTGCACCGCCGCCTGCGCCACGGCCTCCATCGGCCGCGACGGCATCAACGCAAAGCCGCCCACCGCCGACGCCGCGTGCCGGAAAAACCACCGCCGCGTCAAATGCGGACGCCGCAACAGGTGCATCCCCGGCTTCGTGCTCCAGTCAATTCCAAATCGGTCGCGCATCGTCGTCTCTCCCCGCCTCTAGTAACTGAACAGGAACTCGACCTTGTTCACCAGGGCCCACCCCAGATCCTCGATCGATGTTGTCCGCGCCGCCGCTGTGGTCGCATAGCGCTTCAGGAACTCCAGCGCCTTGCCCTTCTCATACTCGCTCGGCTTGCGGCTCAGAAACGCCAGAAACATCTCCTCCACCAGCGCCTCGTTGTCGGCAATGCGCGAGATCCGCTGCAGCGACGGCGACGCCGTCACCCGCACCCGGTTCAGCACCTGCGCGTCGTTCATCAGCGCCAGTTGCTGCAAAATGCTGCCCGCCTGCCGCCGCTCCAATGTGTCGCGATTCCCGCGCAGGAAGGTGTTCATGAAGTTGTTCGCCCCGCCGTTTGACCGCGGCTCCACCGGCTCAGGCAGTTCCATCGCCCACTTGGCGTTGTCCGCCCAGCCTTCCACCGTGTAGTTCGACACAATCCCCGTTGCCATCTGCAGCGCGTCGTGAACCTCCTCGCCCATCAGCCGCCGCGGATAGTGCCGCGCAAACAACGGCACCTTCGTCAGGTCCCACGCCGCGTCGTAGCGCGCGCTCAACTGGTACGCCGACGACTGCACAATCAACCGCAAATACTCCCGCAGGTTGTAGTTGTCATCCCTCATCCGCTGCGCCAGGTCCTCCAGCAGTTGCGGATGCGACGCCTGCAACGCCCACGGCGCCGCCGGCGGATTGTTCGGGTCCAGCCGCGCCGGGTCCAGTCCGTCCACCGGCTCCACCAGCCCATGGTTGAACATCTCTTTCCATAACCGGTTGGCGAAGTTCCGCGCCAGCATCGGATCCGTCATCACGTTGTCGGCAAACGCCGCCCGCCAGTCATTCGACGCCGGCTTGGCCCCTGTCATGTGATATTCCGGCGTCAGGTTGCGCAGCGTCCCCACCGCCACCCGGTTCGGACGGTTGCCGAAGTTCGTGTTCAGATCATAGGTCCCCGTCGTCGCGTCGGTCACCGTGTTGCTCTGGTAGTAATTGCTCGCCGTGTTGTTGTCCTGCGTCCGCCGCGTCCGCGAAAAGAACGCCGACATGCGGTACGCATCCAACCGCGTCGCCGACTTGCCCCATACACTCAACACATCCAAATGCCGCCGCCCGTCGTGGCACACCAGGCAGTCATAATGCCCCATGCCCAGGAACATCGACGCCGACCGCGTCATCTGCAGGTCATAGGTGTCCTGCGCCGGACCCGTCGACAGCCCGCCCAATATGTAGTTCGCCGCCCCCGTCGCGCTCTCGTAATTGTTCCCGCGCCCGGTCAGCGCCTCGTACACAATGTCCTTCAGCGGCTTGTTTTCCGTGATTGAAGCCCGCATCCAGTCATACATCGCATTGCGCCCGCGGAACTGCCGCGAGAAGTTCGCCGAGTTGCGCGTGTTCTGCAGCAGGTCGCCCAGCCACATCGTCCACTTGTGGATGAACTCCGGCGAGAAGAGCAACTGGTCGATCACCACGTTGCGCTTGTCCGGATCCTCGTTCGCCACAAACGCCCGCACCTGCTCCGGCGGCGGAATGCGCCCCGTCAGGTCGAGCGTGATCCGCCGCAGAAACTCCTCGTCGGTGGTCAGCGGCGCCGAATCCACGCCCACTTCCTGCAGCTTGTCGAAGATCGCGTCGTCAATCAGGTTGCGCCGCGGAATCGACCCCGGCGGCACCGCCTTCGGCGCCTCGCCCACCGCCCGCTTCACGCCAAATTTCGCCGCCCGCTGAAACGCATCCTCGCGCGCCCGCGCATCCTGCTCCGTGTATTGCTCCGGATCCTGCGTATAGGAGCAGTTCACCGTGTAGACAGAACTCCCCTGTGCCAGGCACAACGCGAAAAGGACGAATCCGGGGACAACGGCCTTCAGCCGTCCCCTCACAAAACGATGAGACACCGTTACGCCTCCCCACTGGCGGGCTTCAGGACGCTCTCCGACACCGCCAGAATGCTCTCCTAGCATATCAAGACCAATGATTCCTTATTCACTCAGGCAAATCCTACCCAGGGCCTATGCCGCCCAGGACCCCCAACGCCCCACCACACCCCCTGGATGACATAGACTATCCCCGAACCGACACTTTCTTGAGGAGGGTCCCCATGTCCGCCATCCCCACCCGCCGCGGCTTCCTCGCCGCCGCTGCCGCCGCCGTCGCCACGCCCCTCGTGGCCGCAAAGAAACCGCTGGCCCCGCTCACCCCAGGCATCAAAATCTCGCTCCAAACCTCCTCCGCCCTCCCCGACGACGAACTCATCTGGGTCAAACAAATGGGCCTCGAATGGCTCAACGTCGGCAGCGGCGCCAACCCCGCCAACGCCGCCAGCTACAAGGCCATCGTCGCCAAAGCCGCCGCCGCCGGCCTCAAGGTTTGGAACATCTCCAACGGCAGCGTCCACAACATGCCCGAGGTCACCCTCAATCTCCCCGGCCGCGACGCCAAAATCGCCGAATACAAACAGTTCCTCCGCGACCTCTCCGCCGCCGGCCTCACCTACACCACCTACGCCCACATGGGCAACGGCATCTGGTCGAGCGACCGCGAATCCACCCGCGGCGGCGCCTCCGCCCGCGCCTTCCACCAGAACACCGCCAAGGGCTTCTGGGCCGGCAAGGTCTACGAAGGCCCCCTCTCCCATGGCCGCAACTACACCAAGGAAGAGCTCTGGGAAAACTACACCTACTTCATCAAACAGGTCGTCCCCGTCGCCGAAGAGACCGGCATCCGCATCGGCATCCACCCCGATGACCCGCCCGTGCCCGAATTGGGCGGCGTCCCCCGCAACATCTTCGGCAACTTCGACGGCTACATGAAGGCCATCGACATCGCCAACTCCCCCAACATCGGCGTCTGCCTCTGCTGTGGCACCTGGATGGAAGGCGGCAAGTTCATGGGCCGCGACTGCTTCGAGGCCGCCCGTGAATTCCAGAAGCTCGGCAAGCTCTGGAAAATCCACTTCCGCAACGTCACCGGCCCCATCCCCGACTTCGTCGAAACCTACGTCGACGACGGCTACACCGACATGAAAAAGCTCATGCGCACCCTCGTCGAAATCGACTTCCGCGGCAACCTCATCGCCGACCACGTCCCGGAAATGAAGGGCGGCCGCTACGCCGGCTGGAGCTACTCGCTCGGCTACATCAAGGCCCTCTACGACATGGCGCGCAGCGAACAGCGCCGCTAGCGGGCCCGGCTCACACAGCCGCCGCCGTCCCTTCGCCTGTTCCGGCCGCGCCCGCACTGCCCGCGCCGCGCTAGCCCGCTACGCCGACCGCGTGCCGATCAACTGGGCTAGCTCGTTGATGTACTGCCGCGTCCGCTCCACCTGCTCGGTCATCGCCGAAGCCGCCGAGGCCGACTCCTCCGCATTGGCCGCGTTGCCCTGCGTGATGCCCTCCATGCGCGACATCATCCCGTTCACCTGCCCGATGCCCTCTGACTGCTTCTCGTTGTTCACCGCAATCTCGCTCACCAGCGTGCTGCCGCTCTCCACGGCCTTGGATATCTCCTGGAACGATCCATGCGCCGAGGCCACCAGCTTCACCCCGCCTTCCACCTTCCCCAGCGTCTCTTCAATCAACGTGCCCGAATTGCGCGCCGCCTCGGCTGACCGCGCCGCCAGCGCCCGCACCTCATCGGCCACCACGCTGAACCCGGCCCCGCTTTCGCCCGCCCGCGCCGCCTCCACCGCCGCGTTCAACGCCAGGATGTTCGTGTGAAACGCAATCTCGTCGATCGTCTTCAACACACCCGCCACCTGGTGCGACGCCGTCGAAATCTCACCCATCGACGCCCGTAGCTCCTCCATCGCCCGCGCCGCCCGCTCCACCACCATCCGCGTGTTCCGCATCAGCTCATCAGCCGACGCCGCCCGCCCCGCGTTCTCCCGCGTGTGCTGCGCAATCTCCTCCAGCGACGCCGACGTCTCGGTCAAATACGACGCCTGCTCGTTGGCCCCATGGGCCACCACTTGCCCCGACTTGGCCATCTGCGACGACGCCGACGCCGCCTCATCGGCCGCGTCCAGCACGCCCTTCACCACGTTGAACACAGGGCCCGTGATCGACCGCCGGATCGTCAGCGTCACCACCACCAGCGCCACCATGATCGTCACCAGAAACACCGCCAGCCCAATCATCCGCTGCCGGCTCGAATTGGCCGCCTCGGCATTCAAATCCTCCCGCAACTGCTTCGACAACCCCTCGCGCAACCCTGCCAAACCCTTCGTCACCGCCTCGTTGCGCGCCGCCACCTCCTTGCTCTGCCGCATCATCTCATCGCTGATGTTGCCCGCCGCCTTCAGGAACTGCCCGTAAATCGACGTCGAATCCGTCCGCAGCCGCTCCACCTCGGCCGCCAGCCGCGCCGCCTCCGTGCCGTGCCCGTCGCCGCCGCTACCCAGCGAACCCACCTCCCGCAGCGCCCTCACCACCTCCGCCAGCGCCACCCCGCCGGCCTCCATCGCCGACTCATCCTCCAACATCACCGCGTCCCGGTAGCTCTTGATCGCCCGCGCAAACCCCGCCTCCGCCTCCTGGCTCTTCTGCGCCGCCGGAAACAGCCACTCCGCCGTCGCCCGCAACCGCCCCTCCGTCTGGTAACCCTGAATCTGGCCCAGTACGATCGAGACCAGGAACCCCAGTATGAAGATCCCAATGCTCATCCAGATCTTCGCCGCAATCCCGAATCGTTTCATGTCACTCTCCTTCATTTCACTGCCAGACGCTTCACGCCCGCCGCCGCCGCCGCGTTGCCCACATACCCGATCGCCCCCTTCGTCTTGGCCACATAGGCCACCACATCGGCGTCGGAGGCAAAGCTCTTCGGCATCGAACCCTTGCCCGTGAACACCAGGCTCTTGAAATGGTTCCGCAACGCCGCGTCCGTCTTGCCCACATACTCCTTGAGAAACGATTCATGAGCCGCGCCCGATTGCATCAGCACCGGCTCCACCGCGCTGCCATCGCTCAGCGAACTCTTCGCCCCCAAAAACACACGCTTCAGTTCGTCGGCCGAGATCTCACTCGCGCCAACACTCGGATTGGCCACAACGGCCACCTCGGCCCACACCGGCAAGGCCAGCGCCACCACCAGCATGATCGACTTCGCAATTCGTAATTTCATGACACACCGTTCCTTGTGCAATCCCGTTTCTGCTCTTAGAAATTCACGCCCGTCCGCAGCACCAGCAGGTTCGTTCGCGGCACCAGCCCTTGCGGGTTGTTCCGCGCATAAAACCCGCGCGTCGACTGCAAACTCGCATACCCATCCAGAAAATGCCCTTCCACCTTCACGTTCCAGTAAGGCTTCACATCCACCCGCACCGTCACCGCCGTGTCGTACACATGCGCCCCCGGGGGACGATGGTCCTTCCGCCAGTCGGTCACATACCGCGCGTGATAACTGCCCGCCTCCAACACGCGGTGTATCCGGTACGCACCGGATACATACCAGCTCCGCGAGTCAAAACTCCCCTCCGGTATGAACGGCAGGCTGTACTTCTGCACCGCCCACAACCGCTGGTACTCGGCGGCGAATTTGAGGCCCCGGCCCTGATACTCGGCATAGCCCCGGTATGTGTTGTTCTTCCTGCTGAAGAATTCAAACGGCACCGGCCGCCCAAATCGCAAATCGCGCGCCGACCCTTCCTGCCGCTGGTCGTTCCACGAGGCCCCCACCGTCAGCCCCCCCTGCGCCGGCATCCAGCGCACATCGGCTCCCTTGGCCCACACCTGGAACCGGTCAATCGCCAGCTTCGAATCGGCCAGGCCATAGTAGTAGCCGCCACGCTTGTCGTCCGGCTGCCTCCCCCCATACACCGTGTAGCTCACCGTCCCCAACTTCCGCAACGGCACATCCCCGTACAGGTCCCCCCCCACGTGCGCGATGTTCAGCGCCCGCAGATCCAACGCATACAGCGACTGCGGCAGGATCGCCCAGGTGTGCAGGAACTCCATGTCCTGCGTGTCGTTGTATAGCCCGATCACCGTCTTTACCTTCCCGCCCCGCACGCCCAGCCAGTCCGTAATGCGGTAATCGGCATACGCCCAGTCGATCTCCGGCTTGCCGTTGGTGAACTGCCCCATGTTGCGCGTGTAGGCCTGCATGCCCACCCGCAGCTTGTTGGTCAGCTTCGTCGAGATGTTGACTCCCCCATCGGTCAGCGCCAAGCTGCCCTGGGACGTGTTCATCGTCATGTAGTTGTTGGTATCGCTGAGCGCATACCCTTGCGAGAAGAACCCATGCACCTGGACCTTCTTCCCCGCCACCTCAAACTGCGCCGCCGCCGGCCAAACCAGCCACGCCGCCAGCGCGGCCTGCACCCAAATCCCTCGTTCCAGCCTCATACCTTGTCCTCGTCCATTCCCTAGAAATTCACACCCGTCCGCAGAATCAACATGTTCGTTCGCGGCACAAGCCCCTGCGGATTCGGCCGCGCATAAAACGACCGCGCCCCGGCCCGGTTCCCGTAGCCATCCATGAAGTGGCCCTCCACCTTCACGTTCCAGTAGCCCTTCACGTTGAACCGCGCCACCAGCGCCGTGTCGTCGATGTGGTTGTCCGGCAACGAACGGCTCACCCGCGCGTCATAGACATACTGCCCGCGATAGGCCCCCGCCTCGAACCGCGGATGAAACTTATACGACCCCGACACATACCACCCCCGCGTGTCGATCTGCGCCGGGGCAACCACTCGCGGCGTGAATTCGATCACCGAGTAGTCCCGCCCGTACTCCGCCGCCACCTTCAATCCCCCCGTCTGGTATTCGCCGTAGTAGCGCAGACTCATCGATCCCGGCGTCTGAATGAACAACGGCAACCCGCCGGCCGCTTCCAGCCGCGCCGTCAGTTCGGTCCTCGCCCGCACCGCCGTCGCCCCCACCAACAGGCCCTCCAGCGGCGTCGCCCAACGCACATCCCCGCCAATTCTGTACCCATCCAGCGAGCCCACCACCGGAATCCCCCCATCGGTCAAACCGTACCGGTAGCCGCCCCGAGGATCGTCCGACCGCAGCCCACCATAAAACACATAGCTGAACGTCCCCGCCTTCTTCACATGGACATCCCCATAAATGTCCCCGCCCCGGTGCGCAATGTTCGACGCCCGCAAATCGGTCGGATACACCGACTGCGGCAACAACGCGAATGCATGCAAAAACTCCATGTCCTGCGTGTCGTTATACAAACCCATCGTCGACTTCACCTTCCCCGCGCGAATCCCCAGCCAGTCGTTAAACCGGTAGTCGCCATAGGCCCAGTCCAACTCCACCCGCCCATTGCTCAACTCGCCAATATTGCGCGCGTACGCCTGCGCCCCCACGCGAAACTTGTTGGTCAGCTTCGTCGAGATGTTCATCCCGCCATCGGTGAACGCAAAACTCCCCGCGCTCGACTTCATCGTCAAAAAGTTGTTCTGATCGGTCAGCACAAATCCCTGCGAGAAAAACCCGTGCACCTGCACCTTCCGGCCGGCGACCTCAAACTGGGCCCCCGCCGGCATCGCCGCAACCAGCCACATCAATGGCAACACCATCCCCCACTTGCGCGTCCTCATATCCCCTACTCCTCATGTTTCCTGGGGGGCTGCTTCCACCATCCCCGGGGCTTCGGCGGCTCGTTTCCTCTCCCCACGGCGCACGTTCTTCGCGCCGCTGCGGGTGCGGGAGCCTCCTCCTAGTCGGTTGCAGACAGAATCGTCTGATTCAGGCCCCTGACGGGACTGCCCCGCCGGCCACTGACACTCATTTCGGATGGAGCGTTGGAAATTTGAACTGACTGTGGAAGATTACAGAACGCCTACCGCCCCGCCGCCGCCGCCCCAACCGCTATCCGCTCCGCCCCCGCCTTCGCCATCGCAATGCAATCAGGAATCCCAATCCCGTTATAGGCGTTCCCCGCCAGCGTCAACCACGGCATCCCCGCCGCTGCTGCCTGGATCGCCTGCAACCGCTCCCCATGCCCCACCGTATACTGCGCCATCGACCGCGGCCAGCGGCTGATGCGCACAAAATCCGGCTCCGCCTCTAACCCCAAAATCGTCCGCAACTCCGCCTTCGCCAGCCCCGTCACCGCCGCATCGTCCAATTCCAACACCGCATGGTCGCCCGCCCCGCCAAAGAAACAACGCAGCAGCCCCATCTCCTCCGGGCAGCGATGCGCAAACTTCGTCCCCACAAACGTACAGGCCACCATCCGCCCCCGCTCCCGCGCCGGAATCAAAAACCCAAACCCCGGCGGCAGCCCGCCCAACTTGCTCTTCCCATACCCCAACGCCACCGTCATCGACGACGAATACGCAATCTGCCCCAACTCCGGAATCGCCACCAGCTTCGCCGCCGCATGCGCCGGACAGGCCACCACCACGTGCCCCGCCTCCAGCCACTCCCCGTTCACTCGCACCCGCCCCTCTTCCACCGCCTCCACCGCCCCGCGCACCACCCGCGTCCGGTCCAGCGCCGCCTCCACCGCCATCGCCAGCGAGCCCAGCCCCCGCTTCAAGGTCCGGAACAACGGCGGCTTCGCGCCCCCCGCCGCCCCCTTC
>JAFLBB010000045.1 GCA_017304135.1 Acidobacteriota bacterium
GGTGGAGCAGCCGTGGCGTGGGGCGGGAGTGGAGCCGGGGCGGAGCGGGGTGGGAGGCTGGCGCGGGGGGCGGCCGGAGTGGCACGTGGAGGTGACGCCGGAGAACGTGGCCGAGCTGGTGGCGTCGTGCGAGATCGACCATACACTGGGGCCGTCGTTGAGCTATCGCGGCGGGTATGACGAGGCGCGGCGGCACCTGGATCATTTCCTGCGGAACAACCTGAAGCGGTATGACACGGGGCGGAACAACCCGTCGGACCATGCCACGTCGAACCTGAGCCCGTATCTGCATTTCGGGCACATCTCGGCGCACGAGGTGGCGTTGGGGGCGCAACTGGCGGCGTTTGAGAACGGGCTGGATGCGGAGCCGTTTCTGGAGGAGTTGATTGTGCGGCGCGAGCTGGCGTTTAACCATGCGGTGTGGGCGCGCGAGGTGGAGGCGCTGGATTCGATTCCGAACTGGGCGCAGGAGGCGCTGCGCAAGCACGCCGTCGATAAGCGCGAGCCGTGCTACACGCGGGAGGAGTTTGAGCGGGCAGCGACACACGACGCGCTGTGGAACGCGACGCAGAAGGAGATGCTGCTGCGGGGGAAGATTCACGGCTATTACCGGATGTATTGGGGCAAGAAGGTGATCGAGTGGTCAGCGACGCCGCAAGAGGCGCTGGAGACGATGGTGTATCTGCATGACCGCTATGCGCTGGATGGGCGCGACCCGAACACGTACACGAACATCCTGTGGTGTTTCGGGCTGCATGACCGGCCATGGCAGGAGCGGCCGGTGTTTGGCATGATCCGCTACATGGGGCTTGAGGGGATGAAGCGCAAGACGAGCGTGGATGCCTACCTCAGGGAAATTGCGCACATGGAGTCAACCGGGAGCGATCCGTTTCGTCTGAAGTAAGTGCGGTCTACAATGACGGGGATGACCAACAGCGGAGCGCGATGCGCATAACCCTGACAGGAGCTTCGGGATTCATCGGCGGACGGCTGGTGGCGCGGTTGCATGAGCGGGGTCATGAACTGCATCTGCTGGGGCGTGCGCCGAGGAAGGGGATGCTGGCGACGGCGCGGTTTTCGATTTGGGATGCGGCCACGAGCGAGCCGCCGCTGGATGCGCTGGAGGGGGCCGATGCGGTGGTGCACCTGGCCGGGGAGCCGGTGGCGCAGCGTTGGACGGCGGAGGTGAAGCGGCGCATCCGGTCGAGCCGTGTGGACTCAACGAACCTGCTGGTGGCGGCGCTGGGCAAAGTGACGCAGAGGCCGCAGGTGTTGGTGTGCGCGTCGGCGATCGGGTATTACGGCGACCGGGGAAACGAAGCGCTGGCGGAGACGGCCAAGCCGGGGACGGGATTTTTGCCCGAGGTGTGCGTGGAATGGGAGGCGTCGGCGGGGAAGGCGCGCGAGTTGGGGATGCGCGTGGCGCCGGTGCGGATTGGCATTGTGCTGCATCCCGAGGGCGGTGCGCTGGAGCAGATGCTGCCGCCATTCAAGTGGGGCGTGGGGGGGCGGATCGCGTCGGGCGAGCAGTGGATGAGCTGGATTCACCTCGACGATATGGTGAGGCTGCTCGTGCATGCGGTGGAGACGCCGGGGTTGAACGGGGCGTTGAACGCGGCGGCGCCGAACGCGGTGACGAATGCGGAGTTCACGCAGGTGTTGGGGCGGACGCTGCGGCGGCCGGCGATTTTTCCGGTGCCGGAGTTTGCGGTGCGGGCGTTGTTTGGGGAGATGGCAAGCATTGTGATCGCGAGCCAGAAGGTGACGCCGGAGGCGACGCTGGCGAGCGGGTTCCGGTTTGAGCATGAGCAACTGGCGGCGGCGCTGGCTCACCTGTTGACGGAAAAACGGGCAGAATAGAGTCGATGCGCACTGCCTTAGTTTTGCTGCTCGCCTCGGCCACGCTGATGGCTCAACGTCCGGCGAAAGAGCCGGCTTCGTTTCCGTTGTGGAATGGTCCGGCGCCGGGGGCGTTGGGCAGTACGGAGAAAGACATTCCGACGTTGACGCCGTGGATTGCGCCGCCGGAGCGGGCCAACGGGGCGGCGGTGGTGGTGTGCCCTGGGGGCGGCTATGGCGGGTTGGCGGTGGACCACGAGGGTGTGCAGATTGCGCAGTGGTTGAACTCGCTGGGGGTGTCGGCGTTTGTGCTGCGCTACCGCTTGGGGCCGACGTATCATCACCCGGTGGAGTTGGGCGACGCTGCGCGGGCGATGCGGACGGTGCGGGCGCGGGCGTCGGAGTTCCGCGTGGATCCGAACCGCATCGGCATTTGGGGCTTTTCGGCGGGGGGGCATTTGGCGGCGACGCTGTCGACGCATTGGGACAAGGGCGATGGTGGGGCGGAGGACCGGGTGGAGCGGGTGTCGTCGCGGCCGGACTTCGCGATTCTGGCATATCCGGTGATCACGTTTACGGAGGCGTGGACGCACCAGGGCTCGAAGCGGAACCTGTTGGGCAACGATCCGGACCCGTCGCTGGTGAAGTGGCTGTCGAACGAGCAGCAGGTGACGCCGGAGACGCCACCGACGTTCCTGTTCCATACGAATGCCGATACGGGTGTGCCGGCGGAGAACAGCGTGTATTACTACCTGGCGCTGCGGAAGGCGGGCGTGCCGGCGGAGTTGCACATCTATGAGAAGGGTCCGCATGGGGTGGGGCTGGGGTGGTCGGACGCGATTTTGAGCACGTGGCCGGGGCGGTTGGCGGACTGGATGCGGACGAGGTCGATTATCAGGTAGAATTGCCGACATCGAATTGAAACACTGGGGCAACGCCGTTTACATGTTCGCGTGCGATACTCCAGTATTCCTTCAGGAAGTCTAACCATGAGAAAACTAGCCAGAAACCTTTGTTTTCTAGTATTGACAACGTTGCCAATGCTAGCCCAATTCGAAACCGCGACGGTGCTGGGCACGGTGCGCGATTCCACGCAGTCAGTGATCTCCGATGTGAAGGTGACGTTGGAGAACGTGCAAACCGGGGTGGTGGTCACGCGAATGACCGACAGCCTGGGAAGTTTTGAAATTGTAAACGTGCGCATCGGGCGCTACAAGGTGAGCGCCGAAAGGCAGGGCTTCTCGCGGGCCATTTCCGAGGAGTTCACGGTGACGGTGAATGCGCGGCAACGCGTGGACCTGACACTGCAAGTGGGCCAGGTGGCCGAGAGCGTGACGGTGACCGGCGCGGTGGCGGCGCTGGAGACCGATTCGAGCGACCGCGGGCAGGTGGTGAGCGCGCGGCAGATTGTGAACCTGCCGTTGAACGGGCGTTCGTATGCGGACCTGGCGTTGCTGGCGCCGGGCGTGCGGAAGTCAGCGATCTCGGTGTCGCGCGATGCGTCGTTCAACGTGAACGGGCTGCGCAGTTCGCTGAACAACTTTGTGGTGGACGGCGTGGACAACAACGCGTATGGGACGTCGAACCAGGGGTTCTCGAACCAGGTGGTGCAGTTGTCGCCGGACGCGGTGGCCGAGTTCAAGGTGCAGACGAACAACTATTCGGCCGAGTTCGGGCGCGCAGGCGGGGCGGTGATCAACGCCAGCATCCGGGCGGGTACGAACCAGTATCACGGGGCGTTGTGGGAGTACATGCGGAACACGAAGTTGAACGCGGTGGGTTTCTTCAAGCCGCGGGAGAACCGCAAGCCGACGATGGTGCAGAACCAGTTTGGGGCGGCGTTCGGCGGTCCGATCAAAAAGGACAAGATGTTCTTTTTTGCCGACTATGAGGGCTTCCGGCGTGTGACGCGGCAGTTGGAGATCAATTCGCTTCCGACGATGGAGCAGCGGGCGGGCAATATCGGCCTGCCGGTGCGCAATCCGGTGACGGGGCGCGAGTATTTGAACGGGATCATTCCGCAGAGTGACATGACGCCGTTTGCGCGAAAGGTGTTGAGCGAACTGCCGGCGGTGAACCGGCCGGGGATCTCGAACAACTTTGAATCGCTGCCGCGGCGTTCGGATGTGAACGATAAGGGCGACATCAAGGTGGACTACTATGCGAACTCGAACTGGACGATGTTTGGGCGCTATAGCCACCGGTTGATGAACAACTTCGAGCCGCCGGCGATTCCGGGGCCGTCGGGCGGTAACGCGAACGGCAATGTGCGGGTGCGGAACTATCAGATTGCGGGCGGGGCGACGTGGACGATGGACGCGCGGTCGGTGATGGAATTCCGCGTGGGCATTGGCGAGACCGAGGGCGGAAAGTTTCCGGTGTTCATCGGTCAGCCGCCGGCGAGCGTGGCCTATGGCATCACGGGGCTGCCGGAAGATCCGCGATTTGCGGGCGGGCTTTATGCGCAGAGCGTGGGCGGGCTTGCCCAGTTTGGCCAGCAGTCGTCGAACCCTCAGTTCCAGAATCCGTATGTGATCAACCCGAAGATCAACTGGACGCGGATGCAGGGGCGGCACTCGATCAAGGCGGGCTGGGAATACCAGGCGATCAACACGGAGATTGACGATTTCAATCCGAAGTATGGGCAGGACAGCTACAGCAGCCGGTTCAGCGCGGCAACGACGTCGACCAACAATCTGTACAACCTGTCCGACTTCATGTTCGGGCTGCGGAGCAGCTATGCGCTGAGCAACGCGGTGATTGTGAACCTGCGGCAGCGGATGAACTTCTTCTACCTGCAGGACGACTTCAAGGTGAACCCGAAGCTGATTCTAAACATGGGTCTGCGGTATGAGTATTCGACGCCGCAGTGGGAGAAGGAAAACATTCTGTCGAACTTCAACCCGGAGACGCGCGCGTTGATCCGGGCGCAGGACGGCGGCGTCTACGAGCGGACGCTGATCAAGCCGGACCGGAACAATTTCGCGCCGCGCTTTGGGCTGGCCTACACGCTGCGGCCGAAGACGGTGATCCGTTCGGGCTTCGGGGTGAGCTACATTCACTTCAACCGGCTGGGCGGGGAGAACCTGCTGAGCTACAACCTGCCGGGCATTTTCAACGTGAGTATTAACCAGGTGCCGACGCTGGGGGCCTGCGCGGCCAACCAGGCGCCGAACACCTGTTTCCGCACGACGCAGGAAGGCTATCCGTCGAACCTGCTGGACCCGTCGCGGGTGAGCACGGCGACGACGCGCACCAACTACATTCCGGCCGATTACCGGAACCCGTACACGATGAGCTGGCACTTCACGATCCAGCAGGAGCTGGCCAAGGACCTGGTGCTGGACGTGGCTTACGTTGGAAACCGTTCCAACAAGCTGGTGATTTTGTCGGACGTGAATGAGTCGCGGCAGAACGTGGGAACTGCGAACCTGACGGTGGACCAGCGGCGTCCCATTCAAGGCTTCAGCTTCATCCAGGGCGCCTTCAACGGCGGCTGGGCGAACTACAACGCGTTGCAGGCGAAGCTGGAGCGGCGTTTCGCGCGCGGCTTCTACCTGTTGAACTCGTTCACATTCTCCAAGGCGCTGGACAATGCGAGCGGCCACCTGGAGGTGCAAAACGGAGACGATTCGCGCGTTCACTTCAGCCAGTTGCAGAACAACAAGGCCGTGAGCGGCTACAACCAGAAGGCGAACAACACGCTGACGCTGGTGTGGGATCTGCCGTTCGGCAAGGGCCAGGCCTTTGGCTCGGGCTGGGGCGGCGTGACCGAGGCGGCGTTGGGCGGCTGGCGCGTGACGAAGATCACGACGATTGCCGCCGGGACGCCGGTGAACCTGCGCTACTCGCCGGTGGCGCGGCAGCAGATCGCCAGCGCGGGCACCTACCGGCCGAACGTGGTGGGCGAGGTGAAGACGCCGAACGGGGAATGGTTCAACTATTTGAACCCGGCCAGCGTCGTCATTATTCCGACGGCGGAGAACAATCCGTTTGGCACTGCGGGACGGAACACGGTTGTGGGCCCGCGGCTGTTCCAGACCGATCTCGGGTTGCACAAATCGTTCCCGCTGCCGAAGGAAGGGTGGAACATCGAGTTCCGCGCGGAGTTCTTCAACCTGACGAACCAGACGAACTTCAACACGCCGGAAGGCAACCGCAGCAGCAACAACTTTGGGACGATCACGTCGACGGCTCCGGCGCGTCAGACGCAGTTCGCCTTGAAATTTAACTTCTGATCGAAGCACCATTGCGAAATGACGCGAGCCCCGGACTACGGTCCGGGGTTTTCGTTTTGATACGCTGTCTGGGCCATGTTCACCCGATTGCTGACTTTGCCCGTGCTGAGTATTGCCCTGTTGGCCCAGGCACCTCCGCCGAAGCCGGTGGCGGTGCGGCCGGCGGCGGGGTTGTCGCCGCAACGGGTGGCGACGTTGAAGGCCGGCTTGCAGGAGATGGTGGACAAGAAGGAGTTCGCCGGGATCACGGTGATGGCGTCGCGGAAGGGGCAGACGGTGCTCTCGGCGGCGGTGGGCTATCGCGATTTGGAAGCGAAGAAGCCGATGACGGCGGATACGATCTTCCGGATTTTCTCGATGACCAAGCCGGTGACGAGCGTGGCGGCGATGATCCTCTATGAAGAGGGCAAGTTCCTGCTGGACGATCCGGTGTCGAAGTACATTCCGGAGTTCGCGAATGTGAAGGTGCTGTTTCGCGAGGATGGTCCGCAGGGGGACACGACGGATTTGAAGCGGCCGCTGACGATTCACCATTTGCTGACGCATACGTCGGGGATGGTGAACTCACGGGGATATGCGGAGAAACAGGTGTTCCGCGGCGTGCCGAATCTGGAAGAAATGACCAGGCGGCTGGCGACGGTGCCGCTGTCGCATCAGCCGGGCGAGGCGTGGCGCTACGGGCAGGGGCTCGATTTGGTGGCGCGGCTGGTGGAGATCTGGTCAGGCAAGCGGTATGACGTGTTTCTGAAGGAGCGCATCTTCGTGCCGCTGGCGATGACGGATTCGGGGTACTTCGTGCCCAAGGAGAAGCTGGACCGGGTTTCGAAGAGCTATGTGTTGAACAAAGACGGCGTGGTGGAGGCGGGGCCGGGGGGCGGCGATCCGTCGCGCGAGCCGACGTATTTTCAGGGCGGCGCGGGGTTGTATTCGACGGCGGGCGATTACCTGAAGTTCCTGGGGATGCTGGTGAATGGCGGGGTGGGAGATGGGAAGCGGGTGTTGAGCCGGTCGACGGTGGACTTCATGTTCCGCAACCATGTGCCGCTGGAGGTGACTCCGCCGGGCGGGCCGAATGGGCGGGGCGGGCATGGGTTTGGGATTGGCGGGGCGGTGCTGGTGAATCCGGTGGAGTCGCAGGTGATGCAGAGCGAGGGGAATTGGGAGTGGGGCGGGGCGGCGGGGACGTATTTCTGGGTGGACCGGAAGAATGATTTGGCGGCGGTGTGGATGGTGCAGCGGCCGCCGTTTGTGCCGGGGCCGAGCAAGAGGTTTAAGGTGATGTTGTATTCGGCGTTGGAGTGAGGACGGGGATGATGACGCTGGGGATGGCGGCGCAGGCGCCGGTGCGTTGTTTGGCGGGCCATGTGGGCAGTGGCCGTTCGATGACGGGTTGGGAAGGGTCGAACGCGCGGGGCAAGGAGGGCAACGCGACCGTCGATGCCTCGATGAGCCTCTGACCGATGGCGGCGTTGGCGATGGGGACGAGGCGCATGGCTTCTTCGAGGGCGGCGAGTTTCACCTTCTGCGGTTCGGCGAGGGCGTTGCGGTTGGCCTGGACGAGTTGGGTTTCGCGCTCGTCGATTTCGCGGCAGATGGATTCGACTTCGGCGTAGCGGAGGCCGAGGGCGGTGGGGTCGAGGGGGGAGCGGTTGGTTTCGTCGGCGATTTCGGAGCGGACCTGGTAGATGCGGCGCTCCTTTTGCGCGCGCCAGCGTTCGTGTTCATTGTTGTTGCGGCGGATGGCTTCGGCTTTGGGGCTGTTACAAGCGAAGTCGAGGTAGGTGTCGAGCGGGGAGAGGCGGCAGGGCGGGGGCGTTTGGGCCCAGAGCGTGGTGGTGAGGAAGAGGAACGGAATGATGCTCGTTCTCATGCGCCCAGGGTAGCAGGGTGGGGTGGTGGTCAGGGCTCGAAGGAAGGTAGCGGTAGGACCAGGCCGAGTGCGCGGCCGACGTTGCAGGCTCCGGTGCGTTGCTTGGTGGGCCAATAGGACGAACGGCCAGGGAGGAAGTCTGCGAATGAGCCACCGGATAGTGGGACCGGCGCGGCGTGGATGAGATTGTCGTTGATGGCGGAGTTGACGGTGGGCGCCAGGCGCATCACCTCTTCGAGGGCGGCGAGCTTCAGCTTTTGCGCATCGGTGAGGACGTCGCGGTTCACCTTGACGAGTTGCAGTTCGCGCTCGTCGATTTCGCGGCAGATCGCTTCGACTTCGGCGTAGCGGAGGCCGAGGGCGGTGGGGTCGAGCGGGGAGCGGTTGGTTTCGTCGGCGATTTCGGAGCGGACCTGGTAGATGCGGCGTTCCTTTTGGACGCGCCAGCGTTCGTGGTCGGCGTTGTTGCGGCGGATGGCTTCGGCTTGGGGGCTGTTACAGGCGAAGTCGAGGTAGGTGTCGAGCGGGGAGAGGCGGCAGGGCGGGGGCGTTTGCGCGGAGAGTGAGGCGGCGAGGTAGAGGAACGGAAGGATGCTCGTTCTCATGGGCCCAGGGTAGCAGGGTGGGGATGGGATCAGGGAGCGGGGGTGAGCGGGGGAAAGGCGAAGCCGAGGGTCGTGGAGCGGTTGGCGGCACAGACCCCGGTGCGTTGTTTGGCGGGCCAGGGGGAATAGGGGCCGACTCCGAGTAGGAATCCGGCGAATGCGTTGCCGGCGAGGGGAGATAACGGGAGTGGCGCGGCGTGGATGAGGTTGTCGTTGATGGCGGAGTTGGCTGTAGGGGCGAGGCGCATCACTTCTTCGAGGGCGGCGAGCTTCAG
Source organism: Acidobacteriota bacterium (assembly GCA_017304135.1). Lineage (GTDB taxonomy): Bacteria > Acidobacteriota > Terriglobia > Bryobacterales > Bryobacteraceae > JAFLBB01. The sequence continues at coordinate 8,828 of JAFLBB010000045.1, forward strand.
CTTTTGCGCATCGGTGAGGATGTCGCGGTTCACCTTGACGAGCTGCAGCTCGCGTTCGTCGATTTCGCGGCAGATGGATTCGACTTCGGCGTGGCGGAGGCCGAGGGCGGTGGGGTCGAGGGGGGAGCGGTTGGTCTCGTCGAAGATCTCGCCGCGGACCTGGTTGACGCGGTCCTCCTTTTGGCGGCGCCAGCGTTCGTGGTCGGCATTGTTGCGATTGATGGTCTGGCGCTGGGTGCGGTCGAGTTGGAGGAAGGTGTCGGTGGGGCTCTCCTGGGCGGGGAGCGCGCAGGCGATGAGGAGCAACAGCAGGGCTCGCATGGCCTCAGGGTAGCAGGCGGTGGCACGCGGCGGTGGCGCGCGGGCTAGTGCGCGGCTGGGGCGGGCTTGGCCGGTGCCGCTTTGGCGTGGTTGGCGGTGGCCGGTTCGGCGGCGAGTCCGGTCTGGTTGAGGATGACGATGTCGACGCGGCGGTTGCGGCGGCGGCCTTCGTCGGTGGCGTTGTCGGCGATGGGGGCGTTTTCGGCGTATCCGGCGATGGAGAGGCGTTCGCGGGGGATGTTGCAGTAGCTGACGAGGAGTTCCATCATGGCGATGCTGCGGGCGGCGGAGAGTTCCCAATTGCTGCGGAAGCGGCCGCCGCCGCGGAGGGGGATGGAGTCGGTGTGGCCTTCGAGGCGGACGGGGTTGGGGAGCTTTTCCATCACCTGGCCGACCTTGGCGACGGTGTCGTAGGTCTGCTCGGGGATCATGTCGGTGCCGGAGGGGAAGAAGGCCGCTTCGCGGAAGCTGACGACGAGGCCGCGGGCCTCCATGCTGACGCTCATCATGCCGCTGGCGATCTCGTCGGCCAGTTCAGCTTCCAGGTATTTCATGGCCGGAACGAGCTCGACGTATCTGCCGTCGGTCTGCTGATCCTGGGTGACCTGGCGCGTGCCGCCGGGGCCTCTCATCTGGGCGTTGCCCTTGCCTTTGTCGGTGACGTCGCCGCCGAGGATGCCGGCCATGACGGAGACGAACTGGTTGTCTTCGAGGGCGCGGCGGACCGATTCCTGGACGCGCTCGGTTTTGCCTCGGTCGGTTTGCGAGGTGGCGAACATGACGACGAAGAAGGCGAAAAGCAGGGTGATGAAGTCAGCGTAGGAGACGAGCCAGCGCTCGTGGTTTTCCGGTTCGGCGGGCTTCTTTTTGCGCATGGATCAGTCGCCTGCCTCGGTTTCAGGCACGGGAAGGGCGCCTTTCTTAGGCTTCTCCGGTTTGGGCGGGGCGTAGGCTTCCAGCTTGCTGCGGATGAGCTTGGGGTTGAGGCCCTCGACGATGCCGGTGACGCCTTCGAGCATCAGTTCGCGCATGTGGGAATCCTGCAGGACGCGGGCTTTCATCTTGTTGGCGGCCGGGAGGAGAAAGATGTTGGCGAGGGCGACGCCATAGACGGTGGCGACGAAGCTGACGGCGATACCGTGGCCGACCTTGTCGATGTCGGAGAGGTTTTTCATGACCTGGATGAGGCCCATGACGGCGCCGATGATGCCGATGGTAGGCGAGTAGCCGCCGGCGACCTCGAAGACCTTAGCGGCGGACTCGCCATGGTGCTCCTGTTGTTGAATTTCGAGTTCCATCATCTTGCGCAGCTCCTGGAGGTCGGTGCCGTCGACGGCGAGGGTGAGGGCTTTGACCAGGAACGGGTCGCTGGCGGCGCGGACCTCGTCTTCGAGCGAGACGATGCCGGCCTTGCGGGCTCTGGTGGCGTAGCGGATGATCTCCTCGATGGTGGCGTGGGGGGTGACGGTGCGTTCGAAGAAGACGTGGGCAAGGCCCTTGATGCCGCCGAAGAAGGTGGAGAGCGGCGTGTTGACGAGGGTGGCGCCGAAGGTGCCGCCGAGGACGATGAGCCCGGCGGTGACCTGGGTGATGTCGGAGAGTTCGCCGCCTTCCAGGATGAGGCCGCCGACAATGCCGAGCAGGGCGAGCAGGATGCCGCCGAGCGTGGCGAAGTCCGGACGCAGTCCACCCTTTTTCGGCTTGGCATTGGCATCGGCCATCGCCTGCTAGTCCTCCTCGCGCGCGGTGCGTGCGGCGTGGTGCTCCTCGAGGTGTGTCCTTTCCTGGCCTGGCGGATGGGCAACGCCGCCGGGCCACCAGGATCCGGCCTCACGGCGGAAGGCGGCGACGCGGCGGATGATCTCATCGGAACTCTCGCGGACCATGATTTTGGTGCCGGTGGTGAGCGTGATGACCGTATCCGGTGTCGTCTCGATGTGTTCGATCAGGTCGGAGTTCAACACGAGTTGCTGCTGGTTTAGCCGGGTGACCTGGATCATGTGGGATTCTCCAGAATTCTTATCGGCGCGGGGCTTCCCTGTGTGATTGCGGACCTTACTCCTGAGGCGATTTTCCGCGCCCCAGGGAGGCGGGGTGAGATTTTTCTCGTGGCGGCGGGCGTGGCGACGATAAGGGTCTTGGTGCAAATTGCAGCTCAGGGGCGGTTACCCGCTCAAATCAGTTTCTTAGCTGGCAACCTCCGGGACGCGGTATTGGGACGGAGAGAGGACCAGTTGCGGCAGACGCGCGCGGCCACCGCGGCGTTGGGGGCGAGCGGTGAGCCGGGGTTGGCCATCGACACATTCACGCGCGAACGCTGGGAGCTGTTGTCGGCGGTGTCGGCGTCGCTGGACGAGGCGCAGGGGGAAGCCGCGGCGTTGGATGAGGTCGCGCTGTCGCACTTTGCCTCGCGGCTGGCGCTATTGGAGACGTTGAGCAGTCATCCGCCCGTGACCTCACTCCGGTAGAATGCGGGGGAATGACCTTCCCTGGTAGCCGCTATTTCCCTGCCCTTTTTCTGACACTTCCTCTCGTGGCGCAGACGCCGCCGGCGCGTGCGGTCACCGATCCGGGCGTCGTGACGACACGCCAGGCGATTACGCCGGCGGGAGTGCCGACGGTGTTCACGGGCAAGGTGTATGGGGTGAGCTTCGGAGCGAGTTCGGATGAGGTGCTGGTGTTGGGCGCGTCGCATCTGTGGCGCATGGATTGGAAGCAGAACAAGGTGGTGGCGCAGTCGGCGCTAGGCGGGCGGCCGGGGTTGCAGGGGCTGGTGTGGGACGCGGCGCGGGGCGAAGCGGTGACGAGCGTGGTGACGAAGGCGGGTCCGGTGGCGCTGCGGCGTCACGGAGCGGGCGGGGAGCGCGAGGTGGTGGTGGGCGGCGGGCAGATGGCGGGTGCGCCGGCGGTGAGTGCCAAAGGTGTGGTGGCCGTGCCGCTGCTCTACAACAATCAACTGGCGGTGAGCGACGGCGGCGGGGTGAAGCTGCTGCCGGTGGGGATTGCTCCGTTCGGCGTGGTGTTGAATGCCGCGGGGACGGTGGCGTATGTGTCGAACTGGGGCGGGCGGTTGCCGAAGGCGGGCGAGTTGACGGCGCCTACGGGGTTGGAGCCGAAGGCCGACCAGGTGGTGATCGACAAACGCGGGGTGGCCGCGACGGGCACAGTGACGCGGCTTGACCTGGCAACGGGGAAGACGACGCACACGATAGCGGTGGGGCTGCATCCGATGGCGATGGCGTGGGACGAGTCGCGGCAACGACTGTATGTGGCCAATGGGAACCAGGACAGCATCAGCGTGATCGATACGGCGTCGCAGGCGGTGGTGGCAACCATTGAGTTGCAGCCGTTTCACAAGCGCGTGCGCGGGGTGTATCCGACGGCGATGGCGCTGGCGGGGGATGGCAAACGGTTGTGGGTGGCCTGCGGGGGGATCAATGCCGTGTTGCAGGTGGCGCTGCCCAGTGGACGGATAGAGGGCGCGATTCCGACGGCGTGGTATCCGAGCGCGGTGGCGTTGAGCGCGGATGGGAAGCGGCTGGCGGTGGCGTCGTTGCTCGGCGCGGGTTCGGGGTGGCAGGACGAGCCGAAGCGGCGCTATGTGCATGCCTATCGCGGGACGGTGGCGGTGGTGGAGTTGCCGGATGCGGCGCAACTGGCGAGCTACACGACGGCGGTGGCTGAGAACAGCAGGTTGCAGCCGGCGGGGGCGGCGGCACGGGCGGCCGAGGCTGCCCCCCGGGCGGTGAAGGCAACGGCGATTCCGGAGCGATCGGGCGAGCCGTCGCTGATCGAACATGTGGTCTACATCATTAAGGAGAACCGCACCTATGACCAGTTGTTCGGCGACCTGGGGAAGGGCAACGGCGACCCAACGCTGGTGATGTTTGGTGAGGATGTGACGCCGAACCAGCGGCGGCTGGCCGGGCAGTTTGTGTTGTTAGACAATTTCTACGCTTCAGGCGGCAACAGCGCCGATGGGCATCAATGGGTGACGCAGGCCAATGAGACGGCCTACACGCTGTATCCGGGCTACACGGGGCGCAGCTATCCCTACGACGGGACCGATCCGCTGGCCTATGCGCAGGGCGGGTTCATTTGGGATTATGCGCTGGCCAAGGGGCGCGCGGTGAGCGTGATGGGCGAGTTCGCGCCGCGGTTCCCGGGTGTGAAGCCCGAGGAGCGTGTGGGCTTGCTGCGGGAGTGGGAGAAGGGCGCGGATTTTTCCGGGCGCTGGAAGGTGAGCTCACCGATTCCGCCGCTTGACAAGCTGCTGGTGCGCGATTTTCCGACCTACAACACGGCGATTCCCGACGTGGCGCGGTCGCGGTTGTTTGCGCGCGAACTGGCGGGTTGGGAGAAGGCGGGGCGGATGCCGAACCTGGTGCTGGTGCAGTTGCCGAGCGACCATACGTTTGGCGCGCGGCCGGGGACGTCGACGCCGAAGGCGATGGTGGCCGATAACGACTATGCGGTGGGGCTGATGGTGGAGGCGCTGTCGAAGTCGAAGTTCTGGCCGAAGATGGCGATTTTCGTGGTGGAGGACGATGCGCAGAACGGGGTGGACCACGTGGACGGGCACAGGACTGTGGCGCTGGCGGTGAGTCCGTATATCCGGCGCGGGCATGTGGATTCGACGTTTTATTCCAACCAGAGCATGTTGAAGACGATTGAACTGATTCTGGGGCTGCCGACGATGTCGCTGTTTGATCTGATCGCCAACGATATGCGGGCGAGTTTTCAGAATGAGCCGGACCTGACGCCGTATGCGGCGGTGAGGCCGAAGCAGGATTTGTATGAGGTGAATCCGAGCGTGCAGGCGCTGCGGGCGGCGGGGGAAAAAGCCGCGGTGGAGGCGGCACGGGATTCGTTGAAGATGCGCTGGGAGGTGCCCGATGCGGCTCCGACAGAGCGGGTGAACCGCATTTTGTGGGGCATGCTGCGGGGTTGGGACAAGCCGTATCCGCAGGTGCGGAACGCCGTGTTTGCGCCGTTGTCGTTGGATGTGGAGGATGAGGAGCGGGAAGAGGCTGAGGAGCGGCGGTAGCGGCGGCGGGCTATGCTTCGCGCCAGTTCAGTTCGGCGTCGGAGCGGCGGACGTAGTTGGCGTCGGAGGCGGCGGGGTGGGGGCGCTCCCCGGCGCGGTATTGTTCCGCGGCGAGGTGGGCGACGGCGCGGGCGACGGCGTGGGGGGCGGTGGTGACGCGGCGGGCGGAGAGTTCGGGGAAGCGCTCGGGATAGGGGCAAAGGAGTTCGACAGTGGGAGCGGGGAAAGTCGCGGGAAGCGAATCGAGCCAGGGTTGGAGGAGCATGACGGCCTCTTCGCGCAGGGGCTGCAGCGCGGCGTCGTAGAGTCCGCCATAGATCTCGCCGCGGCGGGCATCGAGGATGGCGGCACGAATCGGCGCGCTGCCGTGGGCGGCCATGGCGCGGAGGTTGGAGATGGCGAAGACAGGTTTGCCGAAGGCTTCGCCGAAGCCCTTGGCGGCGGAGAGGGCGACGCGCACGCCGGTGAACGAGCCGGGACCGGAGGCGGCGGCGAAGGCGTCGATGTGCGTGAGGTCAACGCCGCATTGCGCAAGGAGGCGTTCCAATTCCACAAAGAGGACGTGGGCGAAGCCGTCGGGCGAGTGGACGATGGTCTCGGTGACCTCGCCGTCGCGCCAGAGGGCGATGCCGCCGTGTTCGGTGCTGGAGTCGATGGCGAGGAGGATCATTCGGCGAGCTTCATGACGCGGTCGATGGCGTAGACTTTGCCGTTGGCGTTCATGCCGTAGACGCGCAGGTTGAGGACGCTCGGCAGGGACTTGGAGATAGAGCGGGGGATGGTGAATTCGCCCGTGGGTCCGGTGGCGACGACGCGGTAGCCCTGGCCGCCGACGGTATCTTCGGCGGTCCAGAGATACATCATCTTCGAGGTGGCGCGCGTTTCGCGCTTGAGCTTGACGGCGAACTTGACGGGCTTGCCGACTGCGAGGGCATCCGATTGCGGTTCGATGAGATCGTAGGGCACGCGCTGGGCATTGGACTCAACCTCCTGCACGAACTGGCGGCGCGATTCGAAGTAGTAGCTGTTCAGCATGGAGTCCTTGCGGCCGTCGCGCGAAAGATGGAGAACCCAGGGGCCTGTGCCGGGCGCTGTGCCGGAGAAGCGCTCGCCTTTGTACTCCTTCTTTTCGGTGATCAGCTCGCCGGTTTCGACGTTGAGCCAGTAGACCTTGTAGCCCTTCTTTTCGGTGACCAGTTCGACGGCGCCGCCGTTTTCGAGATAGACGAGATATTCGACGCCGGCTAGATAGAGGGCACGGCCGCCGTCGACATCGAAATAGGGCTCGAGTTCCCAGAAGCGGGTGCGCGACATGAAGTCGAACCAGTCGGCCATGGTTTTGGCGGCCGGGGCGTCGAGGTATTTGGCGTCGACGGCGAAGGCCTTGCCGCCATAGGTGCCCGTGTTGCCGTAGGTGGGGTACTGGTTGTTCATGGTGGCGTTCCAGAGGCGCTTGCGGAAGGTGGCGGTGTCGACGTGGTGGGGGTGCGACTTGCCGGCGCCGGAATCCTCGTAGGCGAACTCGGCGTTGATGCGCGGGGAGAGCAGGGTCTGGCGTTCGATGGCGCCGAGCTGGTCGTCGGAGGTCTGGTAGAGGATGTGGGTCATCCAGCCGTCGGCGAGCAGCGGGGCTGAGGTGCGTGTGGTGTGGGTGGAGCGGGGGTGTTGGAAGGGGTCGTGGGTTTTCAGGTAGGCGCCGATTTCCTTGAGCAAGGCGCGGCCGTCGGCGTATTCCTCAAACTCCTGGACGCCCTGCCAGGTGATTTTGAAGGGCGAGTAGCGGGCGATCATGTAGCGCAGGAAGCGTTCGCGCTGGCGGAATTCGGGGAAGATTTTGACGAGGTGGTTTTCATCGCCGGCGAGGACGAGGTCGACGAACATGCCTTTGTCGTTGAGGGCGCGGATGCGGCTGTCGAGCTCCTGGAAGTACTCGCTGTTGGGATGGTCGGGCGAGAGGAAGGCTTTGCGGTATTTGGCTTCGTCGGGGTGCATGACGAGGCCGCGCATGTGGGTGAATTTCTGTTCGCCGCGCTTGGCGGCGATTTGATCGAAGAGGGCGCGGTCGATCCAGGGGAAGGTGTAGCAGGTGTCGCCCATCCAAAGGTGGGGTTGGCGCTTTTCGGTGTAGCTCCAGTGGAAGAGGTTGGCCGGGCGGAGGAAGCCGGGGTCGTTCGATTCGGCGGCCTGAAACTGGCCGCGCTGGCCGTTCCAAGCCTGCACGTTTGAGGAGATTCGGAGCAACCACTCTCCAGCTTCGACGGGAGCGATGCGAATCACATAGCGGTTGCCGCCGGCCCAGAAGCCGGGCATGAGGAAGGTGCGGAACTTGGGGGAACGGAATTCGGCTTGCAGCGAGACGTCGAGGTATGGGTTGCGAAAGCGCGATGCCTCGGCTGCGGGCATCTCGAAGACGATGTCGCAGACCTGCATGGTTTGCGCGTTCGGGCAGGGATCGTTGATTTGAGCGAAGGCCGGTGCGGCGATCAGAAGCCAGCGGGCGGCGCGGCACAGGTTCATGTCAACAGTGTAGCCCTGGCGGCGGCCGGTGAGCGCCGTGGGTTGAGGTGAGCGTGCGCACCCAGATGCGCGATGTGAAGCAGTGTGTGTCGCGGATTCCAACTGGCAAGGCAGGGAGACGATATGCGAAGCGGGCTTTTACTGGCTGTGCTGCTGAGTGTGGTGGCGATGCCTCTTGCGGCGCAGGAGGTGATGGAAGAAGAGGAGCAGGACCTGGCGTTGCGCGAAGATCCGTGGACGCACCTGGGGGTGACGTTGAAGAACGGCAAGAGGGTGACGTTCAGCCGCGCGGAGATTGCGAAGGTGCAGTATCTGACGCGGCGGGCGGCGGGGCAGAGCGCCGGCAGCGGAGCGGGCGGCGATTGGATGGGCCGTGTGTGGCGCATTCGCGAGACGGCCCCGGATGGGCGGTACTGCGACGGCGTGTGGACGCGGCAGGGTAGTACGAATCGCTTCAGCGGGCAGTGGAGCTGTTCGTGGGGAGCGCGGGTGAGCGACACGCTGGTGGTGCAGCCGGTTCGCGGGCGGAGCGTGGTGGTGTACCGCGAGGGGGTGCGTGAGAACTACAAAGGCACGCTGAGCGCGGACGGCGCGGCGATCAAAGGCACGAACTGGGGGCCGGGGAGCACGTGGACGGTGAAGATCGAGTAGAGGGGGCGCGGGCTCAGTCGATCCAGGAGACGACGGCGCTGCCTTGGGCGGCGGTCTCGGCGTAGAAGTCGCGCAGGCGCTCGTAGTCGCGGCGGAGGTCGCGCTTCCAGGAGGAGTCTTCCTCAAAGCCGCCTGGGTAGATCTCTTCGCGGTCCATGGCGGCGGGGTCAAAGCGGGTCATCAGTTGGGCTGCGCTGAGGGCGGAGAGGGCGTGGGCCACCTCTTCGACGGTTTCGGGCAGGACGAGGCGGGGCGGGCCGTAGCCGAGGTCGTCGCCGACCTCTTCGCCGCCGAGGATGGCGCTGTGATAGGGTTCGGGGCCTTCCCAGGAGGACTGGCAGAGGAGGAAGTGGAGGCCGTGCCAGGACTTGTGGAGGTCGAGGATGTCGCGCGGGGGGGCCGGCGCGGCGGGTGAGGATTTGGCCTGGCCGAGGGCGCGGATCTGTTTGCGCAGGAGGAAGCGCATCGGCCAGCGGACATACCAGGGGAGGATGGAGAGGCCGGAGGTGAGGTCGGGCACGGGGCTGAATCCGATGTCGAGCATGCCGTTACGGAACTGCTCATCCTCGCGGAAGCGGAGGACATCCTGCGGAGCCAGTCGCCGCAGCTTCCCATTCATTCCCATCCAGATCTCCTCCAGCCTATCCATCGGCGTGCGGCAGCCGGGAGAAGATCGGGAAAAAGCCTGACTTAACCCCGGCTGACGAATGGATTCCCGTGGAGCCAGAAGCGCAGGGGGAGGTCGGGGTAAAGGCCGATGCCGATGCGCGGGCCGGCGGCGATAGGTTCGGCGCGCTCACCGTAGTGGACGCGGAGGCGGCCGCGGGTGAGGTCGGCGCCGTAGTGGTGGCGGGTGATGGCCATGGCGCGGGTGAGGCGGCCGGGGCCGTGGGTGGGGAGTTTGACGCCGCGGAGGGGCTCCAAGGCGCGGATGAGGACGCAGCCGGGTTCGCCGTCGGGCTGGGTGACGAAGTTGAGGCACTCGTGCATCCCGTAAATGAGGTAAACGTAGGCGTGGCCGGGGGGGCCGAACAGGACGCGGGTGCGGGGGGTGAGGCCGCGGTAGGCGTGGGAGGCGGGGTCGGAGAGGCCGGGGTAGGCTTCGGCTTCGACGATACGGGCGGCGCGGGGACCGTGGACGAGGATGCAGCCGAGGAGGTCGGGGGCGACCTCGACGGCGGGGCGGGCGTAGAAGTCGCGGGCAAGGATGGGAGTTGCCGGGCTTCGGCGCAAAGGAGCAAACTGGGAGGCGGGAACCTGATGCGACTGTTCACGGGGATCGACCTGCCCGCCGGGATTGCGGACCAACTTACTGATTTGATTGCCCGTTTGAAGCCTCATGGGCACGTCCGGTGGTCGCGCGTGGAGAACCTGCACATCACCACCAAGTTTATCGGGGAATGGCCGGAAGAGCGATTGCCGGAGTTGAAAGCGGCCCTGGGGGCAGTGACCGGCGGTGGGGTGATTCCGATTACTTTGAAGGGGTTGGGGTGGTTTCCGAATCCCCACGCGCCGCGCATTTTCTGGGTGGCGGTGGAGGGCGGCGAGGCGCTGCGGGGGTTGGCGGCGGCGACCGAGGCGGCGCTGGAGCCGCTGGGAATTGCGCGTGAGGCGCGGAGATACACGCCTCATTTGACGCTGGCGCGGGTGGAGGCGGGTTCCGAGTTGGGCCCGTTGCGGCGGGCCGTGGCGCAATTGCCACTGGTGGAAGCCGGGAGCTTTTTGGGGGCCGATTTCCATTTGTATGAGAGCCGGCAGGGGGCTGGCGGCAGCATCTATACGAAGCTTCATACGGTTGCGTTGTAATCCAAGAGCGGCCGGGGCGCGTCCATGGGGGGCGAGGACCGGGTGATGACGGGGAACACGCGAGGACCGGAAGAGTTGGGCGTGCGGCATTCCGTGCCCATTGTGTCCGCCCCCGCTGCCGCTTTTTCCGACATAGCGCAACATTCCGGCGAACCACGTGTTCCCACTGACATGGCCGCCGTGGCGACACTCGAATTCGACAGCGAGTTAATGCTGCGCGTCCGGGCGGGGGATCAGGCCAGTTTTTCCCTCTTGCTGGAAAAGCACCGGACGCCGGTGATCCACTTTCTCTACCGCATGGTGCAGAATCAGGCGGTGGCCGAGGAGTTGGCACAAGAGGTTTTCCTGAGGGTATACCGCTCGCGGGAGACCTATGAGCCGACGGCGAAGTTCACCACCTGGCTGTTCCGGATTGCCACCCATCTGGCGCTGAACTGGATTCGCGACAACCGCAACACGCGCAATCAGGACAGTTTGGACGAGGAGGTGTTGGACGGAACGGTGCGGCAGGTGGCCGATCGTGTGCCGAGCGTGGAGCAGCGGATGGTGCGGGAGTCGCGGATGGCGGAGATCCGCCAGGCGATTGAGAGTCTGCCGGCCAAGCAGCGGGCGGCGGTTCTCATGCACAAATACGAAGAGTTAGAATATGCGCAGATCGCCAAGGTGTTGGAGTGTTCCGAATCGGCGGTGAAGTCGCTGCTGTTTCGTGCGTATGAGACTCTGCGCGGGCGGCTGTCGCATTTCGCATAGAGGGCGTCTGAAGGGAAAGGAGGGTGCGATGAGGAGTTACGAACCGCGGGCAGGCTCGACAGGCGACGCGCCCTACCGGTGTCCTTTGCAGGAGGGTGAGCAGGCGGCGCTGTTTCTTTCGTGGATGGAAGGGACGATGACGCCCGAGGAGACGGTGCGCCTGGAGGCGCATGCGGATGGGTGTGCGTCGTGCCGCGAGGTGTTGGACGGGCAGAAGGCGGTGTGGTCGGCTCTGGATGCCTGGGAGCCTGAGACGGTGTCGCAGGATTTCAACCGCAGGCTCTATGCGGCCATTGACGCCGGGCAGGCGCAGCCGTGGTGGAAGCGAATGTGGGAGCGGGCCTTCCCGTTCCCGATGCGTCCGGCGGCGCCGGTGGCGGCCACGTGTTTGCTGATGATCGGGGTGTTTCTGTTCCAGACGCCGCAACCGGTGGAGTTGGAGAACAAGCAGGCGGTGATGTTTGACCGCGTGGATGTGGAGCAGGTGGACCGTTCACTGGACGACCTGGATCTGCTGCGGGAACTGAATGAAGAGCTGAAGCTGGACGCTTCAGGTGAGAAGAGCCTCTAGCCCGCGGGCGGGTGCGGAGGGTAACGAGGGAGTATGCGCTGGATTGCCACGTCTGTAGTAATGGCAGCCTTGGGGGCAACGATGCTCACGGCTCCGGCGGCGGCGCAGTTCCGGCCCAAGGGCGGGCTGGCAAAGGGCGGGTTGATTCTGCCGCGCAAGGGGCCGGCGGGGCGCGAGGCCACGCAGTTCCAGCGGCAGATGGAGAAGTTCCAGCGGATGACGCCGCGGCAGCGGCGGCGAGCGTTGAACGCCTTGCCGCCGGAGCGGCGCGAGCAGTTTGAGCGGCGGCTGGAGGAGTACCGGTCGCTCGAGCCGGACGAGAGGCAACGGTTGGCGCGGCAGTTGGACAACTTCCGGCAACTGCCCCCGGAACGGCAAAAGGCCGTGCGCGAGATGCGGCGCAAGCTGTCTGAGATGCCTGTGGCGCGGCGGCGGCTGATGGCGGGGGAGATACAAGAGTTGCGCGGTCTGGACGACGAGGCGCGGCGGGAGCGGCTGAACAGCCTGGAAGTGAAGGAACGGTTCAGTGACGACGAGCGCCAGATGCTCTCTGACCTGAGCTCGGTGTTGGAACCGGAAGATTAGCCGAAGCCCACCCACTACCGGGTGCTGCCCAACGCCGCCTGGTTTGCTACGATGTCTGGATGGCAAATAGGGGCTTTCGGGTTGTCGTCACCTCTTTTTTACTGTGTGCCTCCGTGTTCGCGCAGGGCACCACTTCGAGGGCAGTAGGAACCGTTCAGGATGGCTCGGGCGCTTCGGTTCCCGGCGCCACTGTACGCATCGTGAATGAAGGCACGAACTCCACCTTCACCACCCAATCATCCGACGCCGGGGCGTATGTGGTTGACGCCCTGCAGCCGGGCACCTACTCGGTGAGCGTGGAGGCGGCGGGCTTTAAGAAGTTCACCTCGAAGGGCAATCAGCTCAACATCGGCCAGCCGATGACGGTGAACATCACGCTCGAGGTGGGCCAGGTTTCCGAAACCGTGGAGGTGGCCGGCACCTATGAGACGGTGCAGACCTCGACGTCGGGCAACTTCGGCAACGTGTTCACGGGCAATGTGATTCGCGACCTGCCGATCGTCGGCACGCGCGGGCGCAATCCGCTGGATCTGGTATTGCGGCAGCCGGGCGTGGTGTCCGGCGCCAACACGGGAGGCGGCACGCACGTGCATGGCGCGCGCGACCGGGCCTGGAACTTCACCGTGGACGGCATCGACGCCAATGAGACCTCGGCGGGTGGTTCGAACTTTGCGCCGATCCGTACGAACCCGGATTCGCTGGCCGAATTCAAGGTGCTGACGGGCAACTTCACGGCTGAGTTCGGGCGCAACTCGGGCGGGCAGGTGGCCATGGTGACCAAGTCGGGCACCAACGAGTTTCACGGCGACGTGTTTTGGTTTTACCGCACGCCGCGGCTGAACGCCAATGAGTGGCAGAACAACTACAACGGCGTGGGCAAGAGCCAGTTTGTGCAGCAGATTCCCGGCTGGTCAGTGGGCGGCCCGGTGATCAAGAACCGGACGTTTTTCTTCTACAACCAGCAGTTCCTGCGGACGCGTGAATCGGCGCTGACCAACCGCACCGTCTACACGCCGCAGGCGCGGCAGGGCATTTTCCGCTACGTGATCGGCGGGCGCAACACGCCGTTTGGCGCGCCGGGCTCATCGGTGGACGCCAGCGGCAACGTGGTGGGCGGGCTCAACATCGGCACCTACAACATCGTGACGCTGGACCCCGAACGTGCGGGAATTGACCCGACAATCAAGGGCTTTGTGGATGCGGCTCCGCTGCCGAACGATTTTCGCGGCGGCGACGGCCTGAACACGGCGTTTTATAGCTTCACGGCGCTGCAGCGCGAAAAGCAGTACGACACGACGCTGAAGTTCGACCACATCTTCAACGACAAGAACACGGTGTACGCGCGGTTGTCGTTTGGCCGCCAGGATACGACGTGCGACCGCGGCAACGGCGGCTCGGAAGCCTTCCCCGGCACGGGTTGCCTGGTGAACACGCAGCGCGATCCGAAGAACTACGCCTTCAACTGGCGCTTCACGCCGAGTTCGCGCTGGACGAATGAGTTTGTGTTTGGGATGAACAAGTTCGCCTTCGACTTCGTGACGCCGACGGCGGACACGAGCAAGATCGCCATTAGCGGAGCGCCGGTGCAGATGCCGGTGGACTATCTGACGGGCAACCTGCGGCGGCTGACGACCTATCAGTTTGTGGACAATGTGGCCTACTTCACGGGCGCGCATTCGTTCAAGTTCGGCACCAATTTGCGCTTCCAGCGGCACACCGATACGCGCGGGTCGATCGGCGGTTCGAATGCGACGCAGAGCGTGAATTTTTCGCGCACGATCAACGTGGTTGACCCCACGGCGTATGGCCTGCCGGCCAACATCCAGCAGGCCAACGACCGGCCGAACCTGGAGACGACGATCAACTTCCTGTTGGGGCGCGTGGGCTCGACGTCGAAATCGTTCGTGGCCGAGGGCGATGCGTTTGTGAGCAAGCTCTACGACGTGACGGCGAAATATGACGAATACGACTTCTTTGTGCAGGACACCTGGAAGATCCGCAAGAACCTGACGATCGATCTCGGCCTGCGCTGGGAGTGGAAGCTGGCGCCGACCAACGACGACGGGCGCATCCGGCGTCCGGACCTGGGCGTGGCCGCCGGCGCGGCGCCTTCGAACGCGCTGCGCTGGGAGCAGGGCTCCTTCTTCCGCGATGATCGCAATAATCTGGGGCCAAGCCTTGGCTTTGCCTGGGATCCCTTCGGCAAGGGCAAGACGAGTGTGCGCGGCAACTACCGCATGGCGTTTGACCGCCTGAACACCTTCGTGATCTCCTCGACGATTTTGCAGAACCTGCCGGGCGTGGCCATTGCCCGCACCGAGCAGCCGGGCGGCCGCCTGCGCAATTTGCAGGTGTTGCAGCCCCCAACGGCCAAGCCGGGCGACTTCGCCCAGCCGCCGGCCTTTTCGTTGAACAACATCACGGTGATGGACCGCAACTTTGAGACGCCGCAGACGCACCAGTGGGGGTTGAGCCTCCAGCATGAGGTGTTCAGCCGCACGGTGCTCGAGGTGAACTACATTGGGCGCCGCGCGCACAACCTGTTCGGGGCCTACAACGCCAACCAGGTAGACATCTTCCGCAACGGCTTCCTGCAGGGCTTCAACACGGTGGCCGGAGGCGGCGAGAGCCCGCTCATCAATCAACTCATGGGCGCCGATTCGCGCCGCACGGCGAGCGAAACAGGTTCCGCGGCGATGCGGCGGCTGTTTGCCACTGACCTGCGTAACGGCGCGGTGGGCACGGTGGCGGCGGCGCTGGCGACGCGTGTGCAGGGCGGCCGCGCGCTGGCCGACATCGCCGGGCTGGGCAACTACTACTTCTTCCCGTATCCGCAGTTTGCCAACGGCATGAACGTGATCGACTCGAACGATTTCTCCACCTATCACGCGTTGGAGATGCAACTGGAGCGGCGCTTCTCCAACGGGCTGTCGTGGCAGCTGGGCTACACGCTGTCGAAATCGCTCGACACGCGGAGCTTCGATCCGGCGTTCACGGTGGCGGCGACGGGTAACGGGCAGTCGGCCAGCTCGACGCCGTTTGACATCGCCAACCGCAAGCTGAACTACGCGCTGTCGGACTTTGACCGCACACACGTGGTGCAGAGCTACTGGGTGTACGAGCTGCCGTTTGGCAAGGGCAAGCGGATGGGCGGCGACGCCGGTCCGTGGCTCAATCGTCTGGTGGGCGGCTGGCAGATTACGGGCTTTGCCACGATTCACGGCGGGCGTCCGTTCACGGCCTATTCGGGCTTTGCGACGATCGGCAACACGGTGCAGTCGACGGCGAATTGCAATGGTTGCACGCGCGACATGGGCGCTGTGCGTGAAGAGGGCGGCTTCGCGTGGTATTTCGACCCGGCCGAGCGCGGCAAGTTCCTGCCGACGGGGGCTGGCGATTTCGGCAACACGGGCCGCAACTTCTTCCGCGGGCCGGGACGCTTCGGCATGGATGCGGCGCTGCTGAAGCGCACGACCATCACCGAGCGCGTGAACCTGGAGATTCGCGCCGACGTGACGAACCTGACCAACACGCCGGAGTTCGGCTTCCCGACGACGACCTACACCTCGACGCTGTTCGGGCGCATCGGCGGCTCGATCAACAGCGCGTCGCGGCGCTTCCAACTGGGGGCGAAGGTGCGGTTTTAGCATTTACTTCATCGCGCACAACGGAGCCTCGCCGGCAAACAACGCCGCCGGGTCCTGTTCGCTCAAAAACACGGCTGAGTGAAAATGTTTCGCTGAGCCGTGCAATGCGGCCGGAAATACGATAGCGTAAGCGGAAGGCATGAACTTTGAGCTCATCGCCTTCCGCTTTCACTTTGAGGCGGTTGAGCCGGTGTATTTCGGGGCGGGCAAGGCTGGGAATGTCATTCGCGGAGCCTTTGGCCTGCTATTTCGAGAGGCGGCGCGGCAGGTGGGGCAGCCCGAATTGTATGAGCGCATCTTTCAGCCGGCGCTCGAAGAGCAGGCGGCGCTCACGGAAAAGCTGGAAGGCCACGCGCCGAGCGGCTTAGGCGACCTGCCGAGGCCCTTCGTGTTTCGCGCGGCGCATCTGGATGGGCGCACGATCGGGCGGGGGCAGCCGTTCCACTTCGATCTGCATTTATTCGATACGCGCGACCCGGCCGTGGAGGCGTTCACGGGGGCGTTTGCGCGGGTGGCTGAAGCCGGGCTGGGGGCGAACCGCTCGAAGGCGGCCCTGCGGTCGGCTGAGCACCGGTTGGTGCAGTTGAGCTTGATGCCCAAGCGGGGGCATGTGGACCGTGTGCGCGTGCGCTTCGCCACGCCGACGGAGATGAAGGCCGATGGTCGGCTGGTGACGGAGCCGCGGTTCCAGATTCTGATCAACCGCATTCGCGACCGTGTGTCGACGCTGCGGGCGTTGTATGGGGCGGGGCCGCTGGCGCTCGATTTCAAAGCCTTCTCCGAACGGGCCGAGGCGGTGGTGATCACGCGGTGTGAGATTGCGCGCAGTCCGGCGGCGAGGCGGTCATCGCGCACAGGGCAGACGCATCCCATTGGCGGGTTCGTCGGCGAGGTGGATTACGAAGGCGAGTTGAGCGAGTTTGTGCCGTATTTGGAAGCGGCGCGGTGGACGGGCGTGGGGCGGCACACGGTGTGGGGCAACGGGGTGATTGAGGTGGAGGCGGTGACGTGAGCCTCAGCCCTTCGCCTTCTTCACAGCCTCGGTAAGCGCGGGGACGACCTCAAAGAGATCGCCGACGATGCCGTAGTCGGCGACGTCGAAGATGGGGGCGTTGGGGTCCTTGTTGATGGCCACGATCGTCTTCGAACCCTTCATGCCGACGAGGTGCTGGATGGCGCCGGAGATGCCGAGGGCGATGTAGACCTTGGGGCTGACGGTTTGGCCGCTGGAGCCGACCTGGCGTTCCATGGGCAGCCAGCCGTTGTCGCAGATGGGGCGCGAGGCGGCCATTTCGGCGCCAAGGGCCTGGGCAAGAGCTTCGGCGACGGGGAGATTCTCCTGCTCCTTGATGCCGCGGCCGACGCTGACGATGAGGTCGGCGCTGGAGAGGTCGACGGCGCGCGAGGATTCGCGGAAGGGCATTTCGGACTTGGCGCGAATCGACGACTCGTGCAACTCGGGTTCAAAGACCTCGACGGGCGCGCTGCCATCGACAACGGCTTCGGCGCGATAGGCGCCGGCCTGGATGGAAGCAAAGTGGGGGCCGTCGCCCAGGCAGCGGTAATCGGCGTTGAGCTTGCCCTGGAAGAGCTGGCGCACCAGGACGAGACCGCCGGCTTCGGGGCGCACTCTAACTACGTCGGAGACGAGCGTGCGGCCAAGGCGTGTGGCAAGCTTGGGGGCGAAGTCGCGCACCTGGTAGGTGTGTGGGAAGAGGACGAGGGTGGGCTGTTCGCGCTCGATGAGTTGGGTGAGCGCGGCCGTGAAGCCGTCGGCGGTGTAGGCGCCGAGCAGGCCGTGTTCGATCGAGATGGCCTTGGCGAGCTGACGCGCGGAGAGCTCCTGGGAAAGCGCCGAGGTGTTGTCGCCGACGACAACAGCGATGGCGCCTGTGCCGAGCGCGGCGGCAATCTCCTGGCCCGCGGCGAGGGCTTCCCACGACATGCGGTGCCAGCGGCCGCCGGTTTGTTCCATTACGACGAGCACGCTCATAGCACCCTCACCTCGCGCTGGAGTTTTTCGACGAGTTGGGCTGCCTGCTCCTGGGGCGAGCCTTCGAGCATGACCGTTTGTTTCGAGCGCGACGGCGCGTAGACCTTTTCGATGGTGACGCCGGCCTGCAGGTTCACGCCGAGTTCGGCGGCCGTGGTGGCCTTCACCTCTTTCGTGCGCGCCTTCTTGATGCCCATCAGCGTGGCGTAGCGCAGCTTGTTGATGCCGCTTTGGATGGTAAGCACGGCGGGCAGGGGCAAGGTGATGTGCTGGAACCAGCCGTCTTCGAGCTCGCGTTTGACGCGGATGGAGCCGTCCAAGGCTTCCACCTGCATGATGATGGTGGCGTGCGGCAGGCCGAGCAGTTCGGCCACGACGACGCCGGTTTGGCCGTAGCCGAAATCGTCGGACTGGAGGCCGGTCAGGACGAGGTCAGGGGATTCGGCGGCGATGGCCTTGGCGAGCAACTGGCCAAGGTGGAAGCTGTCGGCCGCTTCGAGATTGTCTTCGACGATGTGGACGGCGCGGTCTGCCCCCTTCGCAAGAGCCTCGCGGATGGAGGAAGAGGCGCGGTCGGGTCCGGCGCAGAGGGCGATGACCTCGCCGCCGTGCTTTTCGCGCAACTGCAGCGCCTCTTCGAGGGCGTAGGCGTCGGGCTCGTTGATCTCGTAGGTGAGGTCGGTGGAATCGATCCAGGTTCCCGAGGCGGAGGTCTTCAACTGCGAATCGCGCGAGGGGACCTGTTTGATGGCAACAAGGATTTTCATGGAGCGCCGCCCTCCGGCGGCTTATCCGTCGAAGCGCTTGAAGATGAGGCAGCCGTTGGTGCCGCCGAAACCGAAGGAGTTGCTGAGGGCGTAGTCGATCTTCAGGTCGCGGGCAGCGCCGACGACGAAGTTGAGGCCGGAGCAATCGGGGTCGATGGTTTCGAGGTTGATGGTGGGAGGGGCCACCTGTTCGCCGATGCCGAGCACGGTGACGCCGGCTTCGAGGCCGCCCGCGCCGCCCAGCAGGTGGCCGGTCATGGACTTGGTGGAGCTGATGGCCATCTTCATGGCGTGGTCGCCGAAGCAGGAGCGGAGGGCGAGGGCTTCCAACTGGTCGCCGACGGGGGTGGAGGTGGCGTGGGCGTTGATGTAGTCGATCTGTTCGGGGTTGATCCCGGCGTCTTTGAGCGCTTTGCGCATGACGCGGATGATGCCTTCGCCTGTTTCCGAGCCGGCGGTGATGTGATAGGCGTCCGAGGTCATGCCGTAGCCGACGATTTCGGCGAGGATGTTGGCGCCGCGCTTCTTGGCGAACTCGAGTTCCTCGATGACGAGGATGCCGGCGCCTTCGCCGACGACGAAGCCGTCGCGGTCATGGTCCCACGGGCGCGAGGCGCGCTCAGGCTCATCGTTGCGGGTGGAAAGGGCGCGCATGGCGGCAAAACCGCCGACGCCGAGCGGGGTGATGGTGGCTTCGGCGCCGCCGCAGATCATGGCCAGGGCCTCGCCGCGCTGCACGAGGCGGAAGGAATCGCCAATGGAGTGGGCGCTGGTGGCACAGGCGGTGGCGGTGGCCGAATTGGGCCCCTTGGCGCCGTACTTGATGGACACATGGCCCGAAGCCAGGTTGACGATGGAGGCCGGGATGAAGAACGGCGAGATGCGGCTGGGGCCCTTTTCGAGCAGAATCTTGTGTTCGCGCTCGATCACTTCAAAGCCGCCGATGCCGCTGCCGATGTAGACGCCGACGTCCTCGGCGATGTCGTCGGTGACCTCCAACCCGCTTTGCTCCATGGCAAACTGCGAAGCCACGATGCCGAAGTGAATGAATCGCCCCATCTTGCGCGATTCCTTCTTTTCGATCCACAGCAGCGGGTCAAAGTCCGGCACTTCGCCCGCAATACGGGCGCTGAAGCCGGTGGTGTCGAACTGCTGGATGCGGCGGATGCCGCTCCGGCCGTTCTTCACGCCGTCCCACGTCTTTTGGGTGCCGATGCCCAGCGCGGACACAAGTCCGACGCCAGTAACCACAACTCTCCGTGCCAAATCCTGTCTCCGTGAAGGAACCGCGAGCACGGCGTGCTCAGCGGCGGGCACAATAGGGCCTCAGCCGCGCCGCCGCGCGAGCAGGGGTTCGCTACTTCTTCTTGCTTTTGATGTATTCGACAGCGTCTTTAACGGTGCCGATCTTCTCGGCATCCTCGTCGGGAATGTCGAGGTCGAAGGCTTCTTCAAACGCCATGACGAGCTCAACGATATCGAGCGAGTCGGCGCCGAGGTCATCGACGAACGAGGCCGTATCGTCGACCTGCGCCTCATCCACACCCAACTGCTCGACGATGATCTGCTTTACTTTTTGTTCAACGGCCATGGATCCTCCAGATGGTCCACAAAGATTTGAGTCTAGCGGGTAGGGCTAGCTGCCGCAAGTGGGGGGCGGCGGCGCAGGCGGCCACGCAGCCACGCTTCGGCGGCGATCAACAACAACTGCAACGAGATCAGGGCGCCGAGCCACAGGAATCCGGCAGCCGCCCATTGTACAGGAAGCAGGCTGATCGACTCGCCCCCGGCCGAGGTGGCCACCAGGCCGGGGCCGTATTGAGCGGCGCGCAAGAGAAGCCACACGTCCAGGATGCAGAGCGAGAGGAGAAGGATTCGGACGGCCCACAGCGCGGCGTGCATTCCTAGGCCTCGATGAGAAAGGGTTCGGCGTGGTTGAGCCGGCAGTAGGCGACGTTGGGGGCGCGCAGCAGAAGCGAGGCGCGGAACTGGCGCGGGTCGACGGCGTTGTCGGCGAACATGTCGTAGTGGCAGGGGATGGCCAGGCGCGGCTGGATCTTGCCGGCGATGTCGGCGGCTTCCCAGTGCGACATGTTGTTGAAGCCGCCGTTGATGCAGGTGATCATGACGTCGGGCTTGTGTTTGGCGGCCGAGACAAGGAGTTCGGTGTGGTCGGTGTCGCCGGTGATGTAGACGCGCGGGCCGTTGGCGAAGGAGAAGACGAAGCCCATGTGGTTGAGGTCGGTCGCATCGGTGGGCAAGGCGAATGTGCCGCGGATCTCGACGTCGCGGAAGCCGAGTTCGCAATCGGGCCACGACATGTGGATGCGGTCGTCGGAGACGCCCTCGGCGCGGTAGATGCCGCAGGAGGGCGGCGGGCCGACGAAGGCCATGGTGTCTCTGTGGGCGAGGCGGCGGATGGTTTCCGGGTCGGTGTGGTCCTGGTGGTTGTGGGTGCAGGTGAAGACGTCGAGGGAGAGCTCTTCGGGTTCGATGAAGACGGGCACCTGGCGCTTGGAGTCGAAGCCTTCGACGAGGTGGGCGCAGCTATCGGTGAGGTAGAGGTCGGTGGAGACGGTTGTTCCTTCGGGCGTTTTGAAAATGAAACCGTTCTGGCCGAGCCACCAGACGGCCACCGCGCGCTGGGGCACGCGGTAGTCGCGGATCTGTTGCATGAGGCTCATGGCGGGCCTCGCTTACATCATGGCCGCGGGCGGCGGCGGTTCATCGGCCGAACCGGCATAGCGCATGGGGACGATGATGAGCAGCGCGGCCATGAGGGCCAGCACGCCAAGGCCGGTGAAGTAAGAGGGGTGGGCGAGCAGCGCCGGCAGCGAGCTTTCAAAGAAGCGGATCGTGGCGTCCACCAGGCCCATCAGCGCTTCGCCGGCGATGAGGCCGCTGGCGGTGAGCACGCCGGCGTTTTCGATGCGGATGCGCTGGCCCTCGTTCATGCCCTTGCGGGCGGCGCGGCCGTCGGTGATCCAGCGGATGACGCCGCCGACGAAGATGGCAAAGGTGGTGCCGAGCGGGAGGTACATGCCGACGGCGACGAGCATGGGGCTGCGCACCTGGGCCATGATCATGCCGATGCCCATCATGATGCCGACGACGACCAGCGGCCACGGCATGTTGCCGCCGACGATGCCTTCAGCAAGCAGGGCCATCAGTCCGGCCTGGGGCGCCGAGAGTTGCGGATCGCCAAAGCCGGTGCCGCCAGCGTTGATGTTGCCCTGATGGAGGACCAGCAGCGGGAAGTACATGACGAGGCTGGCGCAGACGACGGCGACGAGTTCGACAATCTGAATCGTGCGCGGGGTGCCGCCGAGGATGTAGCCGGCTTTGAAGTCCTGCAGCAGTTCACCGGCGACGGCGCTGGAGACGCAGACGACGGCGGCCACGCCCAACACGGTGGCCACACCCGAGGCTCCGGCCGCGCCCAGTGAGACCATGAGCAGCGCGGCGATGATGAGCGTGGAGAGGGTGAGTCCGGAGATGGGGTTGTTGGTGGAACCGATCAAGCCGACGAGGCTTCCTGAAACAGTGGCGAAGAAGAAGCCGACGACGATCATGACGACGGCGGCGACCACGCCCACCAGCACGTTGCCGGACAGCGAGATGTAGAGGGCGACCATGGCCAGGAACATCACGCCGATGAGGCCGAAGACAACCTTGGAGCTCATGTAGCGTTCGGTGCGCTGCAGTTTTTCCTGGGCCACGGCATCGCCGCCCAACTCCTGGAAGGCGCGGCCGAGGCCGCTGGCGATGCTCTTGCGCATTTTGAAGAGTGTGTTGGCGGCGCCGACAAGCATGCCGCCGACGGCGATGGGACGCACGATGTAGCGCCACACCTCGCCGGCCATGGCGGACCAGCCCTCATCGCCGGAACCGGCGGGGATGTACTGCTGCAGGCTGGGTCCCATGAAGAAGAGGAGCAGCGGAACCATCAAGCCCCAGGCCAGCACGCCGCCGGCGAAGTTGAGGGCGGCGAGTTTGGGGCCGATGATGTAGCCGACGCCGACATAGGCCGGCGAGATGGCCGGACCGGCGAATTTGGTGGCCGCGCCGGTGGCGAGCAACTTGTCGCCGCCGAGCTTGACGACGCTCTTGCCGAGCTGGCCGATTTTGGTGATGAAGTCGTGTTCGACGTGGAAGAGGCGCATCGCGCCGAGCAGGTAGATGACGCCGCCGATGACCATGTTCCAGCCGAGGAGCTTGGCCGATTCGCCGGCGCGCTGTCCGGCCTTGTGGATCTCAGCGGCGGCAACGGATTCGGGGAAGGGCAGTTCGGGGTCCTCGACCATGACGCGGCGCATGAGCGAGACGAAGAGCACGCCGAGGATGCTGCCGGTGATCATGAGGACGGTGGATTTCCAATAGGCCTCGGCGGGGTTGAACGAGGCCCAGGCCTTGGAGATGACAAAGGCGGGGATAGTGAAGATGGCGCCGGCGGCGACGGATTCGCCGATGGAGCCGGCGGTGCGGGCGAGGTTTTCTTCGAGGACGGAGGCTTTGAAGGCGCGCAGGACGGCCATGCCGATGACGGCCGCCGGGTAGGTGGCGGCGATGGTGATGCCGGCGCGCAGGCCGAGGTAGGCGTTGGCCGCGCCGAGGACGATGGTGAGGATGAGGCCGACCAGCACGGCGCGCACCGTGAACTCGGTCATCTCCATGTTGACGGGCACGAACGGCTGGTGTTTGCGTTGGCTCATGGGCGCACTCCCTCCTGGAAGCGAATGAAGGCAATATCTTAGCAGGACGCGGCGGGAGACAGGCGGTTTCGACGGGTTGCGCGGCTTACCGTGTCTGGCGCGAGAACACGGCCTTCAGCAACGGCGGGGTCATCATCGTGGTGAGCATCACCATCACGACCATCGCCGAAACCACGCTGGCCGGGAAGACGGGTTCGCCCGCGACCTTCAACGAAGCGGCGATGCCGACAAAGATCAGGCCGACCTCGCCGCGCGGGATCATGCCGACGCCAACCACGAGGCGGTGGAGCCCCTTTTCGACGACGCCGAACAGGGAGATGATCTTGCCGGCGATGGCGACCACGGTGAGCAGGGCGGCAAATTCGAGCACCTGGAGCGAGGCGAAGGTGCGGAGGTCGATCTTGAGGCCCATCATGACGAAGAAGACGGGGACGAAGATCATCGACATGGGGCGGATGTACTGGTCGAGTGGCGGCTCCTTGGCGTGGAAGGCCTGGTAGTCGGCTTCTTCGAGGACAAGGCCCGCGGCGAACGCGCCGACGATGGGGGCCAGTCCCATGGCGCCGGCCAGCGCCGAGAGGGCGAAGCAGAAGCTGACGGCCATGGCCAGCGGCAGGCCGTGGACGCGGAAGTGTGTGGCGAACTGGAGGGCGCGCAGGTGGACGTAGCGGCCGATGAAGATCGCTCCGCCGAGGAAGGCGACGGCTTTGCCGATGATGATGGCGACGGGGGTGAGTTCGAGGGCGGCATTGCCGTTGGAGGCCAGCGAGCTGACCATGCCGCTGACGACGGCGAGGACGATCAGGCCCAGCACGTCGTCGATGACGGCGGCGCCGAGGACGATTTTGGCTTCACGCGAATCGGTGCGGTTGAGGTCCTTCAACACGCGCGCCGTGATGCCGACGCTGGTGGCCGAAAGCGTTGCGCCCGAGAAAAGATGCAGCCACCAGCCGCCCTGCGGGAACAGGAAGAGGGAGACGCCGTAGCCTAGGCCCATCGGGGCGACGACGCCGATGGCGGCCACCAGGAAGGCCGATTTGCCCACCGAGATGAGGTCAGCCAGGCGCGATTCGAAGCCGACCTCGAACAGCAGCAGGATGACACCCATCTCGGCCATGGCGGCGAGGATGGCGTCGTGGTGGAGGAAGTCGAACCAGGGCAGGCCGACGAGCACGGCGTTGCCCAGCAGGACGCCGGCCGTGAGTTCGCCCAGCACGGCGGGCTGGTGGATGCGTTCGGCCAGTTCGCCGCCCAGTTTGGCCGCCGTGAGCACGATGGCGAAACCGAAGAGAAAGGCGATCATCTCCGCGCCGTGTTCGCCGCCGGCGGCCCAGAGTGAGGGCGACGCAGCGGCCATCGCCAGGAGTAGGTTTCGCTTCATGAGGAAACTTTTAGGATAACAACGGTGCATCCTGCCAAGCCCCCGGCGCTTCCTATACTGGTTAGAGCCTTGCCCGCCTCCGCCCCACGCACCGTCGCCGACTACCGCATCCACGGCATGGACTGCGCCGAAGAGGTGTCCGTACTGCGGCGGCAACTGGCGGCAAAAACAGGGATTTACGATCTCCGGTTCGATGTCTTGCAAGCCAAGATGACGGTGGAGTTCGACCCCGCGCGCATACCGGCACAGGGCATCGAGCAGGCGGTGGCCGAGACCGGCATGCGGGCCGAGAAGTGGCAGGACACCGAGGTCCGGAAGGGCTGGTGGGAGCGTTACCAGCGCATTCTGCTGGCCGGCGGGAGCGGCCTCATGCTGGCCGCGGCGATGGTGTGGCAGGGGCTGGTTCACGGCAGCGTGATTGAGGCCATCCTGCACCACGACCATGCCGGCGAGTCGATGCCGGCGGCGGTGATGGCGCTGTGCGCCGGAGCGATGCTGCTGGGCGGCGTGTTTGTGCTGCCCAAAGCCTGGTATGCGCTGAAGCGCTTGCAGCCGGACATGAACCTGCTGGTGACGATCTCGATGCTGGGGGCCGCATATCTGGGCGAGTGGCTGGAGGGGGCCTCGCTGGCGTTTCTGTTTGCCACCGCGGCGCTGCTGGAGAGCTACTCCCTGTCGCGGGCGCGCAACGCCGTGATCGGGCTGATGAAACTGGCCCCGGGCGAGGCGGCCGTGGTGCACCACGACCACGAACACCGCATGGCGGTGGACCAGGTGCCGCTGGGGGCGGTGGTGCGTGTGCGTCCAGGGGAGCGGATTCCCTGCGATGGCGAGGTGGCCGCGGGCGGCTCGGATGTGAACCAGGCGATGATCACGGGCGAGTCGGTGCCGGTGTGGAAGGAGCCGGGCGACGAGGTGTATGCCGGGACGATGAACGGCGACGGGTTGCTCGATGTGCGGACGACACGGGTGGCGGCCGATACGACGCTGTCGCGCATTGTGCGCATGGTGGAGCGGGCGCAGCAGCGGCGGGCGCCGAGCGAGCAGTTCGTGGAGCGCTTCTCACGCATGTACACGCCGCTGATGCTGCTGGTGGCGCTGCTGGTGTTTGTTGTGCCGCCGTCGCTGGGCTACGGCACATGGCCGCAGTGGTTTTACCACAGCATGGTGATCCTGCTCATCTCGTGCCCCTGCGCGCTGGTGATTTCGACGCCGGTGACGGTGGTGGCCGCTCTCGCTTCGGCGGCGCGCAACGGCGTACTGGTGAAGGGCGGGGCGTTTTTGGAAGAGGCGGCGCGCATGCGCACGGTGGCGTTTGACAAGACGGGCGTGCTGACGCAAGGCGAACCGAGCGTGGAGCATATGGTGTGCCTGAACGGGCGCTCGGAGCTGGAAGTGTTGGAAAAGCTGGCGGCGCTGGAAAGCGCGAGCACGCACCCGCTGGCCAATGCCGTGCGGCGCTATGCGCGGGAGCGCGGCGCGGCGGCCGGCCAGGTGTCCGGTTTCCAGAACTTCCTGGGGCGGGGGGCCGAGGCCGAGGTGGACGGCGACTATTTCTGGGCCGGCAGCATCCGCATGTTGGAAGAGCAGGGCTTTCGCGCGGCGCAGGTGTTGGAACGGCTGCCCGAGGGCGACCGTCAGGGCGGCAGCCTGGTGGTGTGCGGCACGCGCCGCCAGGTGTGGGCGGCGCTGGTGATTGAAGATCCCGTGCGCGAGGAGGCCGGGCGCAGCCTGGAGCGGTTGCGGCGGCAAGGCGTGGGGCCGGTGGTCATGCTGACAGGGGACAACCGCCTGGCGGCCGAACGCGTGGCCGCTCAACTGGGCGTGGACGAGGTGCATGCCGAGCTGATGCCGTCGGACAAGGCGGCGGCGGTGGAGCGGCTGCGGCGCGCGGGCGGGCATGTGACGATGGTCGGCGACGGGGTGAACGACGCCGAGGCGATGGCGGCTGCCAACCTGAGCGTGGCGTTGGGCTCGGGCGGTTTTGACGCCGTGCTGGAGACGGCCGACGTGGTGTTTCTGAGCGGGGGGCTGACGCGGCTGCCGTTTTTGCTGCGTCACGCGCGGCGGACGGCGGCGGTGATCCGGCAGAACGTGGTGCTGGCGCTGGCATTGAAGGGTGCGTTCCTGGTGTTGGCGGTAATGGGGTGGGCGACGTTGTGGATGGCGGTGGCGGCCGATATGGGGGCGACGCTGCTGGTGACCTTCAACGGGTTACGTTTGTTACACGCGCGCACCGATTAAAGTCCGCCTGGTCGTAATTCCTTTCACACTCCTTCCCGGTCCGCACGATATGGCAAATGTGGACATGCCCCCGGCAGTTCCCGCCGGCGAGGCTTTTCCCGGGCATCACACCCCGGCAGTACAACGGTGTTCACCGTGGCGGCTGCGGGGCGGCGGCGACTGTCCTCTGAACGGTGGCCGTGATCTGGTGTGACGGCGTCAGGCAAGAGGAGAACCAGGCAATGACAGCAACGATTTCCGAGAACAAGGCGGCAGCGGCTCAGGTGACCGACCACCGCAGCGGCAAGTACCTTGCGTTTCACTTGGGCAACGAAGAGTTTGGCATCCAGGTGATGAAGGTACGGGAGATTATGGGAGTGCAGGACATCACGGCGGTGCCGCATACGCCGCATCACACCAAGGGCGTGATCAACTTGCGCGGGAAGGTGATTCCGGTGATCGACCTGCGGTTGAAGTTCGGCCTGGAAGAGGTGCCCTACACGCAGCGCACGTGCATCATCGTGGTGCAGGTGAAGGGCGAGCAGGGCTCGACGATGATGATGGGGATCGTGGTGGACGGGGTGAGCGAGGTGCTCAACCTGACCGGCAGCGATGTGGAAGACACGCCCGACTTCGGCAACGGGGTGGAGACGCGGGGGTTGCTGGGGATGGCCAAGATCAAGGGCAAGGTGAAGATCCTGCTGGACATCGACCATGTGCTCACCTCGCACGATCTGACCAGTTTGCAGGCGGCGTTGCAGTAGGGGGGGCCAGCGCCCCGCACAGGGGTGGTACGGCGGCAAAGACGGGACGGGGATTGAACCATGGCACAAGAAATGGAATCATCGGCGGCGTCGCGCGCCTGGAGCGAGCGGATCGACTCGGTCGCGGCGCAATTCGTATTGGGGGAAGCCGCGTCGGTGGACTCCATGGCCGAAAGCCTGGCGTGGATGCGGCAGCAAGCCGACCAGGCCGGCTGGGATGAGATCGCGCGGCTGGCTTCGCGCATTCACGACCGCATGAAGGCGTCGCCGCAGTGGTATGCCGAGGGGCCCATGGCCGACGGTTTGGAGAAGCTGCGGCGGGCCATTGAGGCGGCCACGGCGCCCAAGGTGGAGCCGGCCAAGCCGGTGAACACGCTGGCCCAGGACGCCGGGCTGGTGAACGATTTCATTCTGGAAACGCGCGAGCATCTGACCTC
The DNA here is from genome assembly GCA_017304135.1 of Acidobacteriota bacterium. Lineage (GTDB taxonomy): Bacteria > Acidobacteriota > Terriglobia > Bryobacterales > Bryobacteraceae > JAFLBB01. The sequence continues at coordinate 37,000 of JAFLBB010000045.1, forward strand.
GATTGAGAACGACCTGTTGACGCTCGACCGCGAACCGGCCCAGCCGGAGGCGCTGCATAGCCTGTTCCGCAGTTTTCACACGGTGAAGGGGCTGGCCGGGTTTCTTGAGTTCGACTCGATCCGCGCGCTGGCTCACGAGGTGGAGACGATTCTCGACCTGGCGCGCAACCACCAGATGCACATCTCGGCGCGGGTGATCGACGTGGTGCTGGAAAGCGCCGACTATTTGAAGCATGAGATGAACCGTCTGGAGGCCGAGTTGGGCGGGGCGCCGCCGTCGGCCTCGGCCGATGTGAGCGCGTTGATTGTCCGTGTGCAGGCCCTGAACACGCCGGGCGGGGAGGAGGCCGAAGCCTGCCTTGCGCCGCCAGCCGGACAGGGGCACGCGGTGGATGCCGCCCCGGTGGTGCAGGCGCGGCAGGCGGAATCCCCGGCCGCGGCTGAAGCGG
>JAFLBB010000046.1 GCA_017304135.1 Acidobacteriota bacterium
GGGGGGGACCGGTGAGGACCAGCTCATGACGAAAGGCGGGGTCCGGTTGCGGAGGCGTGGGCTGCGGGCTCATTGCCCGTCATCGCGCTTGAGCATGAAACTCAAACGGAACATGCCGTCCTTGGGGTTGGGCATGGCGAGGGTCATCTCAATCGGTATTCCCAGTTCCAACTGGCCATGCGCGGAGCACTCCCACTCCGCGGTCCTGCTGCGGATGGCCTTGACTTCGAGAGTGGCTCGCGGGTTCCCGGCGGGCAACTGAACGTTGGTCTCCATCTGCATCTCGGGTCCCTTGGTTCGCTTCGGGATCGTGAACTCCCACATGCCCCGGCCCAGTTCCTCTCCTGACTCGGACAAGACGCGGATTCGAAACAGCCAGAAGTGATCCTTGTGCTTGCCTACCTCCAACGCTTCCATGCCTGTCCAAACCACGACGTAATCGACCAGGCCCTGGCCAATCTTGGTTTCCCCAGCTTTCCTTGCGGATTGCGCACGTGCCTGGGGTCCGAGGACGGCGCTGAGTGTGGCCGCGCGGACTAGCCATGACAAAACGTCGCGCCGGGCGCGGCGGCCGGGGCGCACTTCCTGAAGGGGGCGATCATCAATTCGCATAAGGTTCTCCACTGGTCCGGTCGATGCTCGGGTTGCGGCAGCACGCTATCGCGCGGTGGGCGCGTTCGACAACCGAACGCTGAACTGAAACTGTGCTGCCTGCGCATCAGGCGAAGCGATTCTTACATTGACAGGTTTGTCGGAATCGAGCCGCAAGATGGCGGGAGGGCCTGGGGCGCCGTTGCGTCCATTTCTCGCGGTGATTTCCACCAACAGCACCGGGTTCAGCGCCTCCACTTCGACGCCATACTCGAAATAGACCGTGCCATAGTTGCCCCGCTTCTCAAAACGCAGGTCGAGGTCTCTTCGAAGGCCTTCCCCGGTATCGAATCCAGAGGCGGTCTTGAACTTGAGTTTGAAGAACCAATCCGGATCACCGCCCGGTTTCAACTGAAGCGCCTCGGCGCGGTTGATGACGAATATTCTTCGCACCATGGCCGGGCGTGGAATCGACGGCGCCGGGCGCGCGGCATTCGGCGGCGGGTACTGTGGCTGCTGCTGTTGTTGCTGTGGCGGGGGAGACTGCATCGGGGACAAATACGGCGGCTCGGATTGCGCCGCATTTTTGCCCGAGAGTTGCTGCTCAAGCTCCCGGCGTTCCTTGTCCAGGCGCTCGCGCTCGCGTTCGGATTTCTCGAAGCGCGCTTTCCAATCGTTGATTTCGCGCTGGGCCTCTTCCTTGGGCACCACCTCGTACTTGGATTTGCCGATGTTATTGGCGAGAGCGGCGTACTTCTGGGCCTCGGTGAACTGCAGCTTTAGCTTGTTCTGCAACTCGGCGATCTCTTTCGGATCAGCCACCTTTCGGTCGAGGGCACGAGCCAGCTTGCTGGCCGTGAGGTTGACCTCGGCCTGCGAAAGCTCAACCTGGGTCTTCAACTTCGCCGCTTCGGCCTGTAACGCCGCGCTCTTGAGCCTCTCCTTCTCTAACTCCAGTTGATTCGTGCTGATGTAGCCGAACGTCATCACCGCGCCCAACAGGAGCAACGCCGCCACCCCGACGGTGAGCAACATCTTGCGCTGCCTTCCGTTCTCGACGAACCGACGCCTCCAGGCGATGACGGCGCGGCTCAGCGAGTCGTGGTAGATCTCATACTGCGGTTCGGTGGGGCGGTCGGGGGCGGGGGCCACGGTGGTGAGGATGCGCTTGTCGCCGTCGGCCAGCTTGCCCAGTAGCGACTTCATCAGCGACTCATCGACGCCCGCCTTGTTGGCCAGGTCGGCCGCACGGTAGGCGATCTTGGCGCCGCTGTCGGTCACCAGATAGTCGAACATGCGCGCGCACATCTGGCGCTCGCTGCGGGTGAGTTTGCCGAGCACGGTTTCCACATGACGGCGGACGATCTCCGCGGCGCCGCCCAAACGCCGCAGTGTTTCCACGCGCAGCTTTTTGCTGCCGCTGGTCAGCTCCTCTTCCCACAACTGCGTGAGCACGAGTTGCAGATAGGGCGTCTCAATGCCCGACTCATTCTGCCGCGCCGTCCCCCGCCCGACATCGCCGATGACGACGGCGCCCTTGCGCACCTGCTGGAGGACCTCGCCTGCGAGGCCAGCTTCGAGTTCAATCGTGCCGCTGAATTGCCGGTCGGCCTCGGGCAGTTTGTTGTACTCCTCCACCGGACCGCTCACCGCCCGGGCCGCGGCCTCCATGCCCAAACGGTCCAGCCGGTACCAGTTGGTGAAGAGGTTCGGCACGAGCGTTTTGAAACGGTCCAACTCGGCCAGGGAATCCTCGCGCAGCGAGAGCAGGAAGCTCACCGGCAAGCCGGCGCGCCCCACCGCCTCGGCAAACTCCACGGCAAACGAACCGGGCTCGCCGAAGTGGGTTTCGTAGCGGAAGTACTCTTCGAACTGGTCGAGCATGAGCATCACGTCGGCGTCGAGCTCATTGGTGATGTGCTGCAGCAACTCGGCCAGCGTGCCGCCCGCGGGCGCGTTGACAGGCCGGCCGAGCAGCTTCTCCGCTTCCGTCACAATGGACTGGCGCAGAGCGGCCATGGCGTCGCCCTGCCAGGTGCGGAAATAGATGATCAGCAGGTCGGGGCGCTCCCCGCGTTGGACAGCTTCGGTTTGCCGCCGCCGCAGATCGCGAATCGCTCCGGCGCGGAGGATGGAACTCTTGCCCACGCCGCTGGGGCCGAACAGCACCGTGACGCGGGCGCTGAAGAGGTTGGCCACGATGAGTTGCGTGTCTTCGGCGCGTCCAAAGAAGAACGGGGCATCCTCTTCGGCGTACGGAGTCAAGCCGCGATAGGGGCAGACGATGCGTTCAGACACGCGCGGCAACCTTGCGGACCTTCACCAGGAAATCGGCGATGGTCATTTCGAAAATGGTGAGTTTACGGCCCTTCCAGAATTCGCGCTCGAGCGGGTCGGCGCGCTCCTGGATGGCCCATGAGGCGTACTTGCGCGGCCAGTCTTTCCAGATTTTGTGGAGAATGACGCGCAGATTCCAGTCGCGCAATCCGTAACCGAGAAAGAGAAAGTGGCTGCGGCGGAAGGGTTCGCCAAAGACCGCCGGCAACGCGGTCTGGCCCGACATGCGGGTGAGAAACTCGACATAGTCGTCCTCGGTGATGACGTAGCTGTCCTCTTCCGGCGAGCCGGGAATCGAGGAGCCGTGCATCTTGAAAATGGTGGGAGCGGAGGAGAGGTCGAGGGCCAGGCGCTGAGGATCGACGTTTTCCCACTCGGCGGCGCCAGCGCGTTTCACCGACACGAGAGGGGCCGACATTTTATAGACGACGATGTTGCAGGCGCGGCCTTTTTCGGCGAAAGCCTGTTCGATGAGGGTGTCGTAATTGGTGGTGACAATGAGCGGGCTTTTCAATTCGGCGAGGAACTGGTGCAGCTCGCCATGCGCGTAGGCGCGCGAGAAGATGGAGTGCAGCTCATCGTCGAGCCCGCCGCGTCCGGCCACGCCGTCGTAATACTGCGCCACACGCAGCAGATCCAGTTGGTTGTCGGAGGGATAGCCGCTGCGGTCGTCGAGATATTTGGCCAGTTCCCAGCCGCTGGGAAGGAAGTTGTCCTTGGGCGACTTCCACTGCACATCCTTGGGACGGCAGGAAAGGGAAGCGCCTGCGCCGAGAAAGGGAATGACGCCGCCGCTGGCCAGCTTTTCCCAGATCAATTCATAGGGCGGTTCCAATGACAATGCCTCCACGCGAATGTAAACCATGCTGCCACAATTGAGCCCTTATAGCGAGGGTGCTCACACAGCCGCCCCGAATTCCGGCAACGGCGGCGGGGGAATTGGCGGCCTCGTGCGACAGTAGATGCGTGAGGCCGTGGCGCAGGTGGAACTGATCCCCGTCAACCAGATCCGCCCGATCGCCGCGACGGCGGAGGACGAGCGGGAATTCGTCCAAGCTCTCTTGCGCAAGGATCGCAAGGCGACCGCGGAGTTCGTTGACCGCTTCGCCGGGGCGGTGCATTCGTTTGTCCATTGGCGGCTGTCCCCTTCGGCGCAACAGGTGGAGGATGTCGTCCAGGAGGTGTTCCTCGAAGCCTGGCGCAGCCTGCCCCGCTATCGCGGTGATTCCAATTTGAAAGCCTGGCTGCTCGGCATCGCCCGTCACAAGGTGCAGGATCACTTCCGCGGAGCATTGCGCCAAGCCGAATGGGATGAAAGCGTGGAGGCAAGCCAGGTCGCCCCGGCGGCGGTGGAGAATGAGCTGATGTACCGGGAGCGGAGCGAACGCGTCCAGGCGGTTTTGGCTGAGCTTCCCGAGCAGTACAGGGTAGTGTTGTTGTGGAGGTATTGGGAGTCGCAGAGCGCGGCTTCCATTGGCGCCGCCATCGGCAAAACCGAAAAGGCGGTGGAACGGCTGCTGGCGCGGGCGCGAGCCCAGTTCCGCGCACGGTACGGAGCCTAGCGTATGTGGGATGACCAGGATTTCGAACAGCTAGCGCGAGAAACAACCGAGGCCGAACGCCCTGCCGCGCCCAGCCTGAAGGCGAGGTTGTACACCGCGCTCATTCGCGAACAACAGGCGAGCGGGCCGCTGGAAGCGCTCACGGAGACGCGCCAGCATGGCCGCCAACTGTGCGTCTTTGAGCAACTGGTCACGATCGCGCCGATGAATTCGCTGCAGCCGGTGTTCTATTGCCAGGTGTGCCACGCCCGGGTGCTGGCCGAGCGCCTTGACCGGCCGCCCATCTGGTGGCCGCACTGCCCGTACGCGCATTTCCAGTGAGATTAGAACTCCCAGCTCACTCCCCAGAGATTCTGGAAGTTTGCGAGGTTGCGTTCAGCGGGCGGACGAAGCGCGCGGCTGATGGCGTTGCGCTGCAAGGTTTCGCTGAAGGAATAGCGGAATCGCAGGCCACCTGAAAGCCGCACGTCCATGCCCACCGCCACGCGAATGGCCGGCCGTGTGGATTCGATGCGAGCATCGGGAGCCGCGATCGCGCCCCTCACCGCAAGCGGGCCATCGCTGGCCGCGCGCAGGATGCTCAACCCTGGACCCGCCGCCAGATAGGGCCGGATGCGGCTTGCTCTGGGACGGAAATACACCATGCCCTCGGCCACGAGCGAGTGCATGGTGGCGCGCATCGGCGCTTCGTAGGAGGCCTGGCGCGCCACATCGGCTCCGCTGAGCGTCACGGCGTTGCGATTCCATCCATAGCTGAACTGCGCGGAGAAGTAATCGGTGAAATGGCTACCGGCAAACATCTGGAACACGGCGCCGTTTTGCGGCTTGTAAGCGGAGAACTGGCCAGGAGGCGTCCCCACCGTCCGCGCGTCGGCCGAGAGTGTCGCCACTCCGCCCATCGCACCGGCAAAGAAGTCGGCCCCCGAACAGGCCGCGCTTCCCGCCAGCAGGAGAAAAATCGAGCGCATGGAAAAAGTATAGCCGCGTGGAGGGGGATTCCCGATCCGATTCCGACAAATTGTATGTCTGGGCCAGACGCGGACTTCGTTCTTTCAATCCCACATCACAATGGAGACACTCATGACTCGAAAGCTATTCGTGTGCTTACTGCTGGCATCGGCCGCATGGGCGCAGGACTCACGACCCATCGTTAAGAGCGGCGTCATCGACAGCGCCGGAAACTATAAGTTGACACAGAACATTTCCGGCGAGCTGCTGATCACGGCCAGCGACGTCACGCTGGACCTCAACGGCTACTCGCTCAACGGTCCGGGCGGCAAACTCGGGATGGGCATCGTCATCCGTGGCGCCCGCGGCGTGAAGGTATCGGGCGGATCGATCAGCAACTTCGCTTTTGGCGTGGTGGTGGACGGCAGTTCCAACGTGATTCTGCGCGACTTGAGAATCCGCGCGCAAGGCCTGACGGTGGTGGCTCCGCCGCCTGAGACCGGCATCATGATTGCGCAATCGTCCAACGTCGTCGTCGAACACAACGTGATCAGCAACGTTGGCCTGGGCATCTTCGTGCGCGGCGGGCGCAGCTATGGCAACCGAATCGCCAATAACACCGTAACGGCGGGAACCAATGGCGTGCTGGGCATCTGTTACAACCCGACGCCGACCGACCCCAACGGCCCCCGGGCAGACCTGGTCACCGGAAACCTCGTCTCCCGTTTCGGCACCGCCATCCAATTGTCCGACCTCTCCGTAGCCAACGTCTTGAAGGGAAATACTCTCATTTACTTCAATACGGCGGTGGAGTTCATGGACCAGTCCAACATGGATATGGACAACGTCAAGTTGAAGTTACCCTAAACTGACTTCTCGCCCGATGCAAACCGAGGCCAGCCGGCGGCAGTCAACGGCTGGCCCTTTTCTCCGTGCACCGTTTCCTGTGGCTGCAGGGTATGATGGCGGCATGCTCTCCCGCCGCTCCCTGTTATCGCTTGTGCCGGCCGCCGCGGCCGCCCAATCGCGCTTCGCTGGTCTGCCCAATGTCGGGCTGAAGGCGAATACGCAAGGCCCGCGCTCGGAGTGCGGCGTGGGGGCGCTGATGCCCTGGGCCGATGCGCTGTGGGCGGTCACCTACAACTCGCACAAGCAGGGCACCGGCACCGGCCTTTCGCTCTACCGCATCGACGAGAAGTTTGAGGCCGCGGAGGTTCACCAGCACAACGGCACGCATGCCAACCGGCTTGTGCACCGCCAATCGAACCAGGTGTTTATCGGCCCCTACGCGATCGACGACAAGGGCAACCACCGCTTTCTGCCCACGCTGGCCGAGCATCGCCTGACGACGACGATGCCGCACCTCACTGATCCGGCCAACCGCGTCTACTTCCTCACCATGGAGGGCCTGCTGTTTGAGCACGACGTGAGCACGCATGAGTCGCGCCAGGTGGACGACCTTGTGCAGCGCTTCCAGATCAAGCAGCGGCCGCATTTCAAGGGCGGCTTCACCTCGCAAGGCCGCATGGCGGTGACCAACAACGGCTTCTACGAATTCGGCGACAACCAGGCGGGGCTGTTCGAATTCGACGGCAAAGCGTGGCGCACGCTGTCGCGCAAGCCGCACATGGACGTGGCCACGCGCGGCGATTTCGGCGGCGTGCTGTTTGCCACCGGCTGGGACGAAAGCTCGGTGCTCTTCTGGGCGCTGGTGAAGGGCGAGTGGCAGCGTTACCGGTTGCCGAAGTCATCAAACCGCTTCAACCACGCCTGGCAGACGGAGTGGATGCGCATCCGCGAAGTGGAAACCGAACACTTCCTGATGGACATTTTCGGCATGTTCTATGAACTGCAGCCGCTGGCCTTTGAGGGCCACATCTGGGGCGTGAAGCCGATCTGCGCCCACCTGCGCACGATTCCGGATTACTGCCCCTTCCGCGGGCTGCTCGCCCTCGGCGGTAATGAAGGCTCGCCCAATGCGAACAACAATCCATTGGGCGGCCAGCCGCAATCGGGCATCTGGTTTGGCAAGACCGACGACCTGTGGCAGTGGGGCAAGCCTGCGGGATGGGGCGGTCCGTGGCGCAAAGCGGCGGTTACGGCGGGCCAGCCGTCGGAGCCGTTCCTGATGACGGGCTTCGATAAGAAGGTGCTGCACCTGCTCGCCGACAAGGCGTGCCGCTTCCTGATCGAAGTGGATGTGCTGGGCGACGGCTCCTGGGTTCCGTACGAATCGGTGGCGGTAAGCCAGGGCCCGTATGCGTATCATGTGTTCCCGGCGGGCTTCAGCGCGCACTGGGTGCGGTTGACGCCCTCGGTTTCGTGCACCGCCTCGGCGGAGTTCATCTACACATGATGTGCGCCGCCGCCTAAAACATCACCTTAAGCGACATCTGCCAGTTGCGTGAATCGCCCGCCGTGCCGGTGATGCGGCCGAACGCGGTGTTGGTGGGCGCCGTATTCGGTGCGTTGAAATTCGTGTGATTCCAGGCGTTGTAGGCGTCGGCGCGGAACTGTGCTTTGAACGACTCCTTGAGCGGGAAGTTTTTCACGATGGAGAAATCCCAGCTCTTCTGGCCCGGTGAACGGACGCCGCCGAAGCGCAGCGGGAACAGCCGGTAGTTGGATGCCAGTTGCTGGTTGGCGTTGCGGTTGAATCCGGCGTCGACGTTGAACCAGCGGTCCACATTCTGCTGGTCCTTTGGGAGCGCGATGTTCTTGATGTCGCCATTGAAGATGGCATTGCCAAAGCCCATCGGACCTCCGGCTTGCAACGCCACCACCGCGCCGATCTGCCATCCGCCGAGGAAGAAGTCCACCGGCTTGGGCAACGCGGCGGCGAACCTCCGGCCCTTGCCGATAGGGACCTCCCAGATGCCGCTCGAAGCGATGCGGTGCGGGCGGTCGAACGCGCTGATGGACTCATAGGGGACCGTGTCGGCTTCGTTCAGGAACTCCACGGCCTCCATCACCTTCGAGTAGGTGTAGGCAAGCTGGAACGTGAAGCCTTGCAGAAAGCGGCGTTCGGCGCGCACCTGGAGCGAGTGGTACCAGGAATAGCCGATCGGTTCTTCACGCGTAATCCCGCCGAAGTGAGGATAGGGCCGCAGCAGGTTAGCGCGGCTGATATTGGCGCCATAGATCGGGTCAGTGCCGCGGAAGGGGCTGGCAAACTGCTGGCTGAGAAAATCGATGCGGGGCTGATCGCGCGCGGGCGAACGGCTCAGATACTCGGCCGGAGTGGCATTCAACTGGCGCTCCACATCGAGCCGCGTGCCGCGATTGGCGACGTAGGAGGTATCCAGCAGCAACTGCCCCGGCAGCACATGCTGGACACCGAGTGACCAGCGCTGAGCGTAGCCTTGCCTGTTGGGCCGGAAGTAGGTGGTGAGGGACTGCCCAAGGTTGGTGGCCAGGCCTCCGGCGGGGCCGCGTGGCTGGAGCAGTCCGGTGGGAAACGGATTGGCCGTCGTCGCGCGGTAGGTGAGACCGCTATCGAGCGAAGCCTGTATAGGCGTCGACTGAGCAAAGCCGGTTTGCAACGGGAGGATCGTGTTCACGCCGAGCGTGTTGAAGAAGATGCCATAGCCGCCACGCATAATCGTCTCTTTACCCAACTGCAAGGCAAAGCCGATGCGCGGCATGAAGTTGTTCTTCTCGCCCTGGAAGGGGCTGCGGCCCCCGCCGCCTTGATTGACCCACGTCAGGCCGCCCAGCGCTTTGAAGGCCGACAGCGGCAATTCCGGGATCGGGTTGCGCGCGTAGTTGGCCCGCGCCTGGGCATCGATGGGGCTGGCCGTTGTTTCGTCGAAGCTCGCCTGCAGCCGGTTATAGCGCTCGTTGATCGGGGTCTCCATTTCGTAGCGCAAGCCGAGGTTCACGGTGAGGCGGCGGTTCACCTTCCAGTCGTCGTGAATGTAGAGACCGAGGTACTGGTTTTGCAGCGCGGAATTGGCGGCCACCTCCATGCTGCCGGCGGGGATGCCCAGCAGCATGGCCGCGAGGTCCTGGCCGATGGGCGCCGTGGGTGAGTTGTCCAGCGGGCCGCGGGTGAAGGTGTTGGTGAACGACAGGTCAGGCGAGACGCCGATGGGGCGGCGGTTGTTGAAGCTGCGGTACACGCGATACTCAGGGCCGAAGCGGATGGAGTGATTGCCCATCATCTTCGTGACGTTGGCGGTGAAGGAGTGGGTCAGGCTGGAATTGACGCCATCGCCAGGATCCTCCCACCAGGAAAGCTGGCTGTAGGCGCCGGGGGTGATGCGCGGCAGCGGGGCCTGGCCGGCTTCGGTCAAGGCCACCAGTTGGGGCGAGAAGCCGAGACTGGCGAGGTCAAAGCCGCGCGAGGTGCGATACTGCCACCACTTCGTGCTCGTGAAGCCGTAGCGGAGGTTGAGCACCGTGGTTGGATTCAGGACCACCACGTCGTCCAGCGCCACGCCGCGATTGGGGCGGTTCTGGTGAATGCCGTTGATCTCGTTCAGGAAGTCGTGGTTCTTGTTTTCCTTCCAGAAATCGTAGTGGAGGCGCAGGAACACGCGGTGGTTTTCATTCAGTGCGTGGTCGAACCGCAGCAGGTTGGAATAGGTTTTCTGGATGGCCTTGGGGGCGCTGAAGAAGTTGTTGCGGCCATCGGCAGTGGCTGTGTTGGGCGCATTAGGCAGCGGGTAGAGGTTGGCCAGGTTCACGCCCAGCGTGTCGAGCCGGCTGCGGGGAATGACGTTGCCGGCGAACGGCTGGCGTGAGAAGCGTCCTCCGGCGGCGGGCGTGGTCGTGAACGGATCGTAGACCTGGTAGTTGGCGTTGGACAACCCGAGCAAGGCGGAGAAGTCACCGTTGCGTTGGGCCGCCGTGGGCACAGTGCGCGAAAACTGCGTCGGCACGCCGAACTGATTCCCTTCAAACGCATAAAAGAAGAAGGTGCGGTTGCGGCCGTTGAGCAGTTTGGGGATGACTACCGGACCGCCGATCGAGAGACCATAGCGGTTATCCTGATACACCGGCTGCGGGGTGTTGTTTTTGTTGTTGAAGAAATTGGGGGCATCGAGCGCTGAATGGCGCAGGAACCAGTGCGCCTCGCCATGCAGTTCGTTGGTGCCGCTTGCCGTGGAGACGTTGACCACGGAGCCCATCGTGTGGCCGATGGACGCATCGTAGGCCGAGGTTTGCATTTTGAACTCACGCACGGCCGAGGCCGGCGGCGCGTAGGCGACACGGGCATAGCCGCGGCCGCGGTCGGCGGCGGTGTTCGAGATGCCGTCAATCTGAAACTCGTTGTTGTAGCGGCCGGCGCCATCGGCGCTGATGTCCGAGGTCGCCTCGGGGGCCATCGATTTGCGCAGGCGCAGGTTTGTCGTATTGGCCACGCCGGGAGCAAGCAATGTCAACTCGAGCGGGTTGGCCCCGCGCTGCGGCAGTTCTGAAATGCGCCGCTGGTCCATCACCAGGCCGAGCGAGGCGTTCGTCGTCTCCAGCGCCGGCGTGGTGTCGCGCACTTCGACCGTTTCGGTGACCGCTCCGATCTCCAACTGAATCGGCACCTCCAGTGTTTCGCTGACGCGCACTTCGACGTTGTTCCGCAAAAACGCTTTGAAGCCGGTGTGTTCCACCGTCAGTTTGTACATGCCGGAAATAAGGTAAGGCAGGTTGTAGAGGCCTGCCTCGTTGGTTTCGGCCACCGCCACAACGCCCGTGTCGTTGGCCGTGGCGCGCACCTTCACGCCGGCGATCACCGCTCCCGTGGTGTCCGTAACCGTGCCGCGAATGAAGCCGCGTGGATCCTGAGCGCACAGGCAGAGCGCCAGTGCGAGTCCAGCCATTAGGCGAAAGAAAGTATGTGTCATGTTGAACCCTGTGAGCCTTCCCCTTACGGGAACATTTCTGGCGACAGTATATCGGACACACACCAGGTGCGTGGTAAGCGGCTCCGGCAAGTTGCTTGCGATGTCGTCGGCGCGCGCGGGGCCTTGCCGGGGCCTGCCGTGAGCCCCTCCAGGCGCGCCAGCGCCGCTTTCCACTCCGCTCTGGCCCTGGTTACCGGCGCCGCATCGGGCAACTTGTCGTGGTCGATGGTGACTTGCGCCTTGTGCTCACCTTTGGCGAAGAGGGTGGCGTTCACGCGGCTGCCGTCGCTGCATGTGAGGCGTATCGACTTGCCCGGCGTGGACTTGCGAACTGTGATGCCGGGCGCGAGCAGCCATTTGCGGCGAAGCGCGGCTTCCGTCCACCGGCGGGACAACTCCTCCACGAAGACGGCTACTGTTTTGGATGTGGTCGCAGCGAAGCCGCTCGCTTTCTGAGAAACCTTCCGCAGACCGTGCGCGCTCCTATTCGGCAGTGATCGTCTGGCTCCACTACGCCGCGGCACCGTGCCCGGAAGCTTGTATGGCGGCTTCATCGCGGATCGCAGGGCTGCAGGCCGCGGCACCACTGGTTTGCGGCGTGGCAGTATTCTAAACTGGGCGCATGACCTTCGCCCGTGCCGCCTGCCTCACGCTGTTTGCCGCCGCCCTGCTCCCTGGACAGACCAAATCACTCAAGCTCCAGACCGCCGCTGGACTTACCCTGCACAACGCCACCGCCACGCCGGCAAAACTGCAAGGCAAGAAGGCGATCAGGGTGACGATTTCAGAAGAGGCCGCGGCCAAACTGGCGGCTCCTCCCACACCAGCCGTGCAGCCCAAGCAAGGCGGGCAGAAGAAGGGCGGGACGAAGAAGGCGGGTCAGAAGAAGGGGGGCGCGGCGCCGGGCCCGGCGGCGGATGCCAACCGCGCCGATGTCCTCGCCCTGGTCGATGCGGTGGAGTTTGGCAACGGGACGATTGAGCTCGATGTGGCCGGCGAGCCTGGTCCGGGGGCCGCCGGGGGCGCACGCGGCTTCGTTGGCGTCGCCTTTCGCGTGCAACCCGACCGCAGGACCTACGATTGCTTCTATCTGCGTCCCACCAACGGCCGCGCCGACGACCAGGAGCGGCGCAATCACACGGCGCAATATATCCATCATCCTGACTACACCTGGTACCGGCTCCGCGAGGAGACCCCGTCGCGCTATGAATCCTATGTCGACATCGTTCCCGCCGCGTGGACTCATGTGAAGATCGAGGTCGACGGCGATAAGGCCCGGCTGTTCGTGAACAAGTCGAAACAACCGGTGCTGATCGTGAATGATGTGAAGTCGGGCGCGGCTGGCAAGGGCGGGGTGGCGTTGTGGCTGGAAGGTTCCACCATCGCCCACTTTGCCAACCTCAAGGTCACGGCCCGCTGAAGGTCGCGCGGCGAGGGGAAAACGACAGACATGGCTCGGGCTCAGATTTTCGGCGTGAAGAACTCACAGGCCACGCGCGCCGCTGAGCGCTTCTTCAAGGAGCGGCGCATTGAACTCCAGATGGTCGACCTGAAGATCAAGCCGATGGCGCCGGGTGAGATCAAACGGTTTCTTGACCGCTTCACGCTGCAAGGGCTGATCGACAGGGAAGGGAAGTCGTTTGTCGACGCCGGCCTGGCGCACATGCGCATGACCGACCCGGACCTGATGCGGCGCATCGAGAAGGACCCGCTGCTGCTGCGGTTGCCGCTGGTGCGGGCCGGGAACCTGATCAGCATCGGGCGCGACGAAGAGGCTTGGAAGCGAATGGCCGAATTGCCGTAACCGGTATGGCCGGAAACGAGCGATTGACGCGGAAGATCGGCGCTCCCTGGAGCGGCGCGGCGGCGTGGGCGAGCATCCTGGACGACGGCAGCCTGGAGTTGGAGCTGTTCGATCACAGCCAGGAGGCCGCCAGCAGCCTGGGTGGTGACGTGGCCTGGATCTACGGTGTACAGCCGCGGCAACTCGCGCGCCTGATGACGCTGCTCGACGTGGCGGACGAGGCGGCGCTGCTGGCTGCGTTCGCTGAGCGCTTCCCCCACATCCACGCCGTGCGCGACTGGCTCAGAGGCGAGGCGATTCCGTTCAGCGAGAAGTTCGACTCGCAAGCCTGAGCGGACTTACTCCCGGCCCAGCAGCCGGCTTAACGAGAGCTGATTGCTCACGGTGAGCACAAACACGTAGTTGTTCTCCATGCGCCCGCCGGCCATGGGCTGGAAGCGCTGGTGGAAGACGCCGGCTTCGATGGAAGCTTCCTTGTGGGGCCGCGCGCCGATGCCGCCATACAAGCGGTTCTGATCGAAGTTCGAGCCGCCCGTGTAGCCGAGCCGGAAGAGGATTTCGTTGTGCACTCCGGCATAGACAACCGGACGCTCGGAGGCGCCTTTGCGCAGCGGCAACTCGGTGCGGATCATGTAGCGCAAGCGGTGCTGCAGGTTCCACGTGCGTTGGGAGTTCTCGGCGAATCCACTGCCGAGGAAGCGCTGGTCCACGCGCACGCGGTGGCGCAGGGCGATCTTACGCACGGGGGTCTGGATGAGGATTTGCTCTTGCAGCCGGTGTTCCGGCACCGATTGTTCATCCCAGGCCAGTCCAGCCGGGTGGGTGTTGAAATAGGAGTAGGCGGCGGAGAGTTGAACGCGCCTGCTCCACTGGTAATTCACACCGGGGCGCACCAGCCACTGGTTCCAATCGGCATGGCTCACCTGACGCCAGCCGCCATCGAAGTGAAGGCCCCACTTACCGGCCACGGCGTGGTCGCCGCTGTAGGCGAACCACTGGATCTGTTTATCGAAAGGCTGGGAGAAGTTCTGGCCCAGGGCCGGCAGGCAGGCCAGCAGGAGGGCGGCCGGCAGCGACACTCGCCGGAAGGGCCGGCGGCTGGATGGAAGGGGGCGCTTCATGACCGGCCTCCCGTCACTGCGGCCGAACCGGTGATGGTTGACCGCAGATAGTCCACTACGCGCAACATTTCCTTGCCATGCGAGGCCAACTCAGAGGAGGAGGCCGCCTCCTCTTCGGCGCCCGCGGCCACCGACTGCGTGGTCTGCGCGATCTGCGAGATCGTCTGGGCGATTTGGCCAATGGCCGCCAGTTGCTGGTGCGATCGCTCCTTCACCTCCTCGACCATGGTGCGTACCTGATCGGAGGCCGCCACGAAACTGCGCATCCCTTCGGCGGCTTCCCGCGCCTTCTTGTGCCCTTCGTGCGACCGTTCGACGGCGGCGTTGATCTGCTGGTTGATCTGGCTGGCGGCTTCGGCCGAACGTTGGGCCAGATTCCGCACTTCGCCGGCCACGACGGCAAAGCCGAGGCCTGCTTCGCCGGCGCGCGAGGCCTCAACGGCCGCATTCAGCGCCAGGATATTCGTCTGGAAGGCGATCTGGTCGATGACCTTGGTGATCTTGGCGATTTCCTGATTGGAGCGGTCGATCTCGGCCATCACATCGAGCGTCGCATAGACGCCGCGATTGGTGCTTTCGAAATTGGACGCCGCCTCCCGCGTCAACTCAGCCGCCTCGTCGGACTTCTCGCGGCCGGCGTTGGCGAGAGACTTGATTTCCTCGGCCGAGGCCGATACCTCTTCCACGGAAGCGGCTTGCTGGGAAGCGCCCGAGGCGATCGAATCGCTTGCCTGCGCCACTTGCAGCGACGAGGACTGGACCTGGCCGGAACTGGCCGTGAGCAGGTCCATGGCCGTGCGCAGCCTGATGGCTACCCGCGAGGAGACAACGAAAGTTGCCAGGCTTGCGCCGATCAACAGCAGGCTGGACAGCCACGCCAACCGGTTGGCCCACACGCATTGCGCGGCAACCTCGGCTTTCGCCGCGCCGGCCTCCTTGGTCATCTTGGCGCGCAGGGCGAGCATGTCGTCTTTATACTTCCGCCATAACGGTGTGTCTTCACTATTCAGCATGCGCTTCGCGTTTTCGAAATCGCCCTGTTTGGCCAGCATGTGGATGCGCTGCTGGATTGTCAGGTGTCGCTCAAAGTCGGCTTTCACGGACAATGCGCCGGCGCGGGCAGATGTGTCAGAGGACCACTTGCGCACATCGCGCTCCAACTCATCGCGGATCTGGCCGAAGCTCCCGCTGGCCGCGGCGTGATTGCTCCATGCTTTCTGATTGGCCGGGTCGAGCAGGATGTTGCGCGTCGCCTGGCACATTTGCAGCCCCTCGGCATAGAGCGCGGTGGCGCTGGTGGCAATCCGGCTCAGTTCACCCATGCGGGTTGTGTGTTGTGAAACGTTTCCGATCAGCCAGAGCCACACGATACCCGATAGTGCCGCCACAACCAGCGTGACCGTGACCATCCGCCGCAGACTGCTTACGGAATTCCCGCCCCGCTCTGGACGCTCAGATGGAAAGTCGCTCATTTCCTCAACTCCTCCCACACTCCTTATCGTGCGTTCGTTGAGGATAGATCTGTCTGAAATTGCAGCGGCAATCCATACCTTTCCGTGCGGAGTATGGAGTTGTTTGCGGGAAACCAAGCGGCGGGCAAACCATGGCGCCAAAACCATGGGGCCACTCACTAATGATAGATACCCGGCGCCTCATGACCTGACTTAGCCACATACTCGACATAGCTGCCAGGATAAACCAGCGCCCCACCGGTGCCGCTATCGCCGCCTAACTCAAGCACGCGCGAACCAAGTCCGCGCAGAAACGTGCGGTCGTGCGAGACAAACACCATGGTTCCCTCAAACTCGCGCAGGGCGTCCACCAGCATCTCCTTGGTGGCCAGGTCGAGGTGGTTGGTGGGCTCGTCGAGAACGAGGAAGTTAGGCGGGTTATACAGCATGCGAGCCATGGCCAGGCGCGACTTTTCGCCGCCTGACAGCGAGCGAATCTTCTTGTCCACATCGTCGCCGCAAAACTGAAACGCCCCGGCCAGTGAACGCAGCGAACCCAGGCCGTCCATGGGAAAGTCGGCCTGCAACTGTTCCAACACGGTGAGATCGGCACTGAGGATATCAAGTGACTGCTGGGCAAAATAGCCCATGCTGACACTGGCCCCGAGGCGCACTTCGCCGCGATCGGGCGAAGAGGCTCCAGCGATCATCTTGAGCAGCGTTGTTTTGCCCGCGCCGTTGCGGCCCATCACCGCCCAGCGTTCGCCACGGCGCACGGTGAGGGTGAAATCGTCATAGATGCGGCGCTGGCCGTAGGCTTTGCTGATGCCCTCGAGCATCACCACCTGGTCGCCGGAGCGGGGAGGCGTGCGGAATTCGAACTTCACCACCTGGCGCTTTTTGGGCAGCTCGATTTTCTCGATCTTATCGAGCGCCTTGATGCGGCTCTGCACCTGGGCAGCCTTGGCGGCGTGGGCTTTAAAGCGTTCAATGAAGCGCTGCTCCTTGGCCAGCATCGCCTGCTGGCGGGCAAACGAAGCCTGCTGATTGGCTTCGCGCAGGCTGCGCTCGCGCATGTAGAAGTCGTAGTTGCCGGAGTACGTGATGATCTCGCCGCCATCGATTTCGGCGATCTTGCTGACGATGCGGTTCATGAAATCGCGGTCGTGCGAGGTCATCAGCAAGGCGCCGTTGTAGTCCTTGAGGAACTGCTCCAGCCAGATGATCGATTCGATGTCGAGGTGGTTGGTGGGCTCGTCCATGAGCAGCACGTCGGGCCTGCCGAGCAACACGCGGGCCAGGGCGACGCGCATCTTCCAACCGCCGGAGAGCGCGCCCACGTCGCCGTCAATCTGCGCCTGGTCGAACCCAAGGCCGTGGAGCACCTCTTGCGCCAGGGCCTCCAGGTTGTAGCCGCCGAGGTGCTCATACTCCTCCTGTACGTGGCCGAAGCGCTCCAGGATGGTATCCATTTCACCGGCCCGCGCGGGGTCTTCCAGGGCACGCTGCAACTGCTCGAGTTCATGATGCAAGTCGCCGGCGCGCCCGCTGCCGGCGATGGCCTCGTCGAGCACGGAGCGCCCGCTCATCTCTTCCACGTCCTGGCGAAAGTAGCCGATGGTGAGCTTACGCGGGACGGTCACCTCGCCCTCATCGGTGACCTCTTCGCCCACTACCAGGCGGAAGAGCGTGGTTTTGCCAGCGCCATTGGGGCCGACCAGGCCGACCTTCTCGCCGGGGTTCAACTGAAACGAGGCGTCGACGAAAATCAGCTGGCGGCCATACTGCTTATTGATATTGGAGAACGAGATCATTCAGCTTTCCAAGCTAGCAGAGAAAGGAGGCACGGCACCTCCGCGCGCGCCGCGGGCCGATTCGGCTATCGTGGTGGGCATGGGCAAATTGACGTTGAGGTTCGCCTGCGGCGTGGCCGCGCTGGCCTGTTGCGCGTGGGCGCAGAGCGTGGAGATTGTCATCGCAACTTACGGCTCAGGCCGGTTGCAGGATGTGACGGCGGTGGTCCGCGCGGCGCTGGCTTCCGGTCGGCGCGAACTTCCGGTGACGCTGGAGGCGCTGGGCGTGAGCGATCCAGCCCCCGGGCGCGTGAAGTCGCTGCGCGTCCTGTACCGGGCCGGCGATGCACTGTACGAAGCCGTAGCGCAGGACTTCGAGAACCTGGCCTTGCCCGCCGGTGTGCCCGACATGGCCGCTTCCTCCACGCAGCCCGCCGCGCCCGCTCCGGCAGGCAGCGCGCAGCCGACCACGGGAGGCTTCTTTGACGCCCCTGGCTCGGCCTCGGGGACGGCGCAATCAGCGGGCACACCGGCGGCGGCCGCTCCGGCGGCGAATCCTCCTGCCGGGAGTGTTCCCGCGGCGGCCGCGCCCGTGGCGGTCTCACCGGTTGCCTCGGTCCCCAACGGCGCCTGCTTCTACGTCCAGGCCAATTACGGCGGCACGCCGTACTGCGTCGCCAGCGGCACCTCGACGGCTTCGCTGGGCGGCCAGCGGCGGCGTTTTCGCAGCGTGCGTCTGGTAGGTTCGGCGCAGGCCGCGGTCCTCTTTGACGCCGACAACTTTCTAGGAGCGTCGGTGCGCGTTCTGAAGAGCCAGCCCGATCTGCGCACGGCGCAGGGGCCCTTCTACAGCACCGATTTTGAAGACCGCGCGGCCAGCGTGCGCGTCGAATAGGAGCCTGCCATGCCCGACTTCAATCCCGCCACCATCGACACCTGGAGCGAAGAAGAGATCGCGCAGTTCAAGCGCCTCACGCAACGGCCGCGCGCCCTGCCGCCATCGGTTGAGATGCTGGGCGCGGGCGGGGAACTGGTGGCCGAGGGCGACTCCTGGTTTGACTACCCGGTCCCCTTCGCCGTCGACATCATCGACTGCTTGCGCGGCTTCCACGGCTGCCGCATCGAGAAGCACGCCAAGTATGGCGACACGCTGGAGAACATGATCTTCGGCCCGTCCTCAACGGCGCTGATGCAGGCGCTGCGGGAGATCAAACCGAGAGCATTGCTGTTTTCCGGCGGAGGCAATGATGTGGCCGGCGATGCCTTCGGCGGCTATCTGAACCACAAGCTGTCGGGCCTGCCGCTGGTGCGCCCCGATGTGGCGCGCTATCTCATCGACACTGTGTTTGCCGGCTACCTGCGCCACTTCATCGGCGCAGTGGCCGCGGCCAGCCCGGCGACGGTGATCGTCATGCACGGCTATGCGCACACGCGGCCCACCGGCAAGGGCGTGGTGAATCTGCCCGGCTTCTCGTTCATCGGCCCCTGGCTGATGCCCGCCCTGCGCGCCAAGCAGATTCACGATGCCTCCGAACAGACGGCCTGCATCTTCGGATTAATTGACCGCTACAACGAGATGCTGGCGCGGCTCGACGCCGAATTCCCGCGGTTTCGCCATGTCGATCTCAGGCCGATTGTCGATCCGGACCGCGATTGGGCGAACGAGCTTCACTTGAACAACAGCGCCTGCGTGAAGGTGGCCGCGCACATTGCCGGTGTGATCCAGGCTCTCTGAGAGCCGCCGGTGCGCCGCGCGCGGCCGTTGATCAGAACGTGCGGCTTGGCCGGTATCCGGGGCGGGCGCGTACACGCAGCTTCTTGGCCGCATCGGAGAGAATCTCGATGTTGATGCGCCGGAAGCCATCGTTCGGATTCGGTTGCGGGTAGTAGGTCACCGTGTAGGAGTTGCCCAGCGATTCGCGGATGGACTCGAAGGCCTCCACCTGCTTCTGCCACGTCTTGGCGAAGAACACCTGGCCGCCGGTGCGCTGCGAGATGCGCTTGAAGACGTTCGACGAGATGGCGTCGCGGTTCACGTCGTTGGTCGAGATGACGTAGATGGGAATGCCTTCGTCCTCGGCCACGGCGCGCACATCGTCGGGGGCCACCATGCTGGCGTTGTCCGGACCGTTGGAGAAGACGATCACCACCTTGCGTCCGGGCACCTTGGCGGCGTCGCGCAGGGCCAGCAGGAGGGCGTTGTAAAGCGCGGCGTCATCGCCGGCGACGGCTTTGCGCAAGCCCATGATGGCCTGGTTGCGGTCGCGCGTGAGCGTCGCGGCGCGGGAGAGGTTGCGGGAAAACGTGTAGACGGCCACCGAGTCGGCGCGATCGAGGCCGCGCACGAAATCGGCGATGGCGTCGGAGGCGTACACGAAACCGCGGTACATGTAATTGCTCGTGTCGAAGAGGACGAAGACGTTGGTGCCGACGAAAGCGTCGCCGCGCGATTCGGCGGAGTCGGGGGCCGTGGTGGAGGCGCCGGCGGCCTGCACGATGGGCCTGATCGAGCCATCTTCCAGCACCATCACCGGGGGTTTGTTACCTTCGCCGAAGGTGGAGACCTTCTGCACGATACCGTCTTCGGTCACCTTGAAATCGGTGGGTTTCAGCCCGGTGACATAGTGGCCCTTGTTGTCGGTGACGGTGAAGCTGAGCACCACCATGTCCACCTTCACGCGGAAGGTGGGGCGCTCCTCCTCAGCCCCCGAGATGGGGGCGGCGGTGGGCGCAGGGTCTTGCGCGAAAGCCGCGCCCATTGCCGCCAAGCCCGTGCAGAGGGCCATGCGGCGTGTCATCGGGCCATGGGCGTTTTTCATGGATTGAGACATGAATCAGAATCCTCCGCTGGACAAACTGAGCGATGCTTCCTGACCGCGCGTACGAACCTCGTCGCCCACGGTGCGCAACGCCCGCAGCAACGCCGGCCAGTCCTCCAGGTGGGTGGCAAAGATGCGCTGCACGGTGTGTTGCGTCCATTCCGGCACCGAAACGGCCATGCGGCCAGGGTCGACTTGCAGCTCGTCGGCCAGGCTCGCGTAGAACAGCACGCTCGATTCCCAGCTCTCGGCCATGATCCGGCTCGAGTAGCCCATCAAGGTCGGGAAGGTGCGCAGGAACAGAAGATCGGCGCGATTGGAACTGGTGAGTGTCGGCTTCGGCGTGCCGAAGGTGTGCGAGATGGCGGCCGGCGTCACGTTTGGTGACGAGGCCAGGCGCTGGATCTCACGGGACATCGGACTGGCGGCGGCACTGGCTGCGCCGCGTTGAGTGGCGGCGATGGTATACAGTTCGGCCGGGGTTACGTTTTCCAATGCCCGCGTCAGCTCGCCCTGGCTGAGCAACTGATCGACAAGCGCCGTGCGATTGGGCGCGGCCTGCTTGCCGAGCACCTCCACCACCTTGGCGCGCAGCCCGGTGTTGAGCACGCTTTCGGCGAGCAGTGATTGCCCTTCGCGCAGGTGCAAGCCCACCCAGTGCGTCTGCTCGTGGGTGGCGTTCCACCACCGCGGCGACTTGGCCATGAGCATCATCTGCGGCACCAGGTCGCCCCAGATCAACGCCTGCTCACGAGAGGGAATGAGGAAGTTCTGCTCGGCCTCGGCCAGCGCGTAGCCAAGGCCGGCGAGCGAACCCACCAGCCGCCCGCCCGCGCTCGAAGGCCAGCCCGTGCCGAGAACCTCCGTGTTGCGCCAGGTCTGGTTGGTGCCCTGCACGCCGAGAAAATCATGGCTGCGCACAAACAGCGGATTGGTGCGCAACACCTGCGCGCCGGGCGGCGCGTAATAGAGGTAGTTGAAGCCGACAAGCGTATCGCGCAGCATCGGCGCCAGTTTGGCGCGCGCTTCGCGCAGCTTCACCGGGTCGGCGCCGGCCTTTTCCACTTCAGCGCGGATGTTCACCTTGCGCTGGTTCTCAATGTGGCGTTCCGACCAGTAGCCGAAGCTCAACGCGTTTTTCTCCGCCGTGGTGAGTGAGGCGCGCGGCAGTTGAATTTCCTGCATGCGCGTGTTGAGCCGGTTGAGCAGGGCCACGTTCACCTTTTCGCCCTTGGCGATGGCGTCGGTGTGGTCGGCGATGTCGAGCAGCAGCTTGAGCGAGATCAGTTTCTGCGAGTCGAAGATCCTGGTCATCTCCTGCACGAGCAGCGTGTGCGCTTCCTGGTCACGCGGGCGCAATGTTCCGGCGATCAGGTCGAGCATGCGGTCCTGTGTCGAGCCTTGCGTGGCCCCGGCCGCCTTCAGCAGCGATTGCACGGCGCCGCGGGTGGGGTCGAACAGATCATTCCCACCGCGAACCTTGGCGAAGCCATCGACGATGCCGGCAAACAGCGCGTCGCGTCCGTCCGCCGGAATGAGGTTATTGCGACTCAGGATTTGCCACAATCCCAGCGCCGCCTGAAAACTTCCCGACGTATCGGCGCGCGTGGTTTGGTCGCGAATGGAGCCGATCGCCTGGGCGACGCTGAGGAATTCCTGGATGGACTTGTCACTCAGCAGCGGCTGCTCGGCCAGCAGCGGGAGTTGCGCGCCCATCGTACGGTAGGAGCGCGCGATCTTGTCGATGGTGACCGTATCGAGCGGAGCCGCGCGATGCCGGTTCATATCGCTCACGGCCATGAAGATCTTCAGCGGCTCATTCTCCACGGATTTGCGGCAGAGGGCAAACAGCGCCTCAATGATGTCGTCCGGCGTCTTCCAGTTGTTGGCCAGCTTGGTCAGCTTACCGTCATATTTGCCGTGCGGGTGGTTGACGAAGAGGTTCTTCCACATCTCAATGCCGCCGGGGATGTGCGGCTGCCCGTTGGCTTCGAGCCGCAGCCGCGTGGTGAGCAGCATCAGGTCGGTGTTTGACCGGAACACGGGACGCGCCGGGCCGGGGCTGGTAATGCGTCCTTTCAAAGCCGTGTAGAAGCGCTTCAGGCGCTCCGGTTCGGTGAGGTAATCGCGGATGGGACCGTCGATGCGCATGAGGGCATCGTAGTAGCTGGTCAACCAGCCGTCGTCCTTGGCCACCAGCTTGTCGTAGAACTCAACTCCCTTATCGGGACCAGCGCCGACGAGGTCGGCCCACGCGGCCACGGTGGCGGCGTTGCCCGGCACCATGGCCCGCCCGTTGCGCACCACGAACATGCCGCCGAAGAAATCGAGCACGTGAGCGAAGGCGCGCAGGCGTTGAATGGTGATCGACTTCTTCATCTCCTGCGCCGTGTGCGCGTCGAGCTTGGAGAGGCCCAGATAAAGCCGGCACAGCGAGGGATCGGAGAGGAACGTGTCGATGAACTCCTTCTTCTCTTTTTCCGCCGACAGCCAGTAGTCGGGGCCAAACAGGACAGGCACGGCGGTGGGGTGGAAATCGTAGGAGAAGGGCCGGTTGTTGCGCAGGGCCACCTCCAGTTCGGCGAGCGGGAAGCCGGAGTCGATGGTGAGGAAGGCGCGGCTGGCGTTGATGGTTTCCAGCACCACCTCGCCGCCACAGGCCCCGCGCATGCGGTAGCCGAGAATCTTCAGCAGCTCACCGGTCTGCGTGGAATCGCAGGTTTCGATCTTGAGAATCTTCGACTCGCCTGCGAGCTTTTCAATTTCGCGCGCCTGGCCCATGTAACGGAAGACAAGCTTGAGGTATTCGGTTTGCTCCAGCCCTTCGCTGGAATTGGACGCCTGGTAACCGTTGGTGACGACGTTGCGCGCCAGCGCGGGCAGCAGTTCCTCCGGTTTCAGGTCAGGCGACAAGGCCGCCATTCGGGCAAAGGATGGCAGCGGACCAGGGATGGAGGAAACGGGCATGGGCTCGGCCGTGGCCGTGGGGATGGAGGCCGCCAGGTCCGTCGCGCCAGACGCCCGATAGGCGCCCAGGTGGCGTTCAGCCGCGGCACGGTCGCCGGCAAGGAGATTGAGAATGGTGAGCCGCCGCGCGACGGCTGCTTTGGCGGGGCCGGAGGGAAGCGCGGCAAGCGCCTTCTCGTAAGCCGATCTGGCTTCGGGATTGCGATACCGGTCAAGGTACTCGGCGTAGGCGAGCACCTGCTGCGGCGTGGCCGAACCGGACTGCGCCGCCTCACGCAGCAGCCGCTGCGCACCCGAGGCATCGCCTTCGGCGGCCATGCGGCGAGCCTGCGCCACGGGGTCCTGAGCCCACAATGACACTGACGTGACCACACCCAACCAAAGGAACTTCTGAATGAAGCCGGAAAAAGCTCGATTCATAAACCGTCCTTGGTCCCGCGAAGGACCCTCCTCTCGATAATGGCTTCTACTCTACCATCGTCCCGGCTGGCGTTTTCTCCCCAACGGACAGCGCCTCCGGGCTGATGCAAACTCCGGAGATTCCCGAATTCTAGGTCAGCCGTGGGATGGGTGGCAAGCCACGGGGTGTAAAATCCCAAAAGAGCCTCACACATGAAACGACTTGCCTTTCTATTTCTGTCTTGGATGGCGGCGGCCGCCGCTCAGGATGCAAAAATCGCCGTCATCGGCCTCCAGCATTCCCACGTCTGGGGCCATCTTCCGAAGATGATCGCTGGCACGCCGGCTAGGCTCGTGGGCATTTCGGAAACCAACGCCGCCCTGATCGCCGAAGCCAAGGGTATGGGTGCTTCCGAAGCCCTTTTCTTTAGCGACGACGCCAAGATGCTCGACCAGGCGAAGCCCGACATCGTGTGGGCCTTCACGCCGAACAACGACCATCTGCGCATCGTCAAGCTGTGCGCCGCGCGCAAGATCCACGTGATGTTTGAAAAGCCGCTTGCCTCCACACTCGCCGACGCCCGAGCCATCCGCGACCTGGCAAAGAAAAGCGGAATCCAAGTACTCACCAATTACCAGATGGCCTGGTGGTCCACCAACTATATGGCCAAGGCGCAGGCCGATTCCGGCGCTTTAGGCACAGTGTGGCGGCTGCGCGGCGTCGTCGGCCACGGCGGGCCGGGCTCGCAGGGCGCGCGCAACAGCGTGTTCTTCGAATGGCTCACCGACCCCGTGAAGAACGGCGCCGGCGCGCTCATGGACTTCGGCTGCTACAACGCCCTGTGGAGCCTCTGGTACCTGGGCAAGCCCGAGTCCGTTTATGCCCACGTGAACCAGTTGCGGCCGGAGACATTCCCGAAGGTGGAGGACAACGCGACCATGATCCTCAGCTACAAGAACGGCGTCGGGCTGTTCGAGGGCAGTTGGGATCTGCCGCGTAGCTTCCAGGAACTGGAGGTGTTCGGCTTGCAGGGCAGCGTGAACATGACGCGCGACAAGCTGGAAGTGCGCAAGGGCCGTGCGCCGGGCCAGGAGATGCCGCTCGAAGCCCTGCCGCCTGAGAAGAGCGAACCCATTGCCCACATGATCGCCGCCATGCGCGGCAAACTGGCGCTGAATCCCATGGTCGCGCTCGATATCAATGTGGATGTCGTGGAGATCATCGACGCGCTCAAGATGAGCGTGAAATCCAAAGCCGCGGTGAAACTGCCGCTCAAGTAGCAGCGCAAGAATTTACACCTCGCACCGGTTCCAGCCGTTCCCTTCACCGCATCCGGCGGCATACAATCGGCAAATCGAGTGAGCGCGGACTCACTCGCGCTGGTGAGGAGGCTTGCATGTACGACGAAAAAGAAGGGCCGATAGACTCGCTGGTCCACCTCTGGGTGGATGGAGCGTTCAACCGGCGGGAACTGGTGAAGCGCGTGGCCAAGTACACCGGCAGCGCGGCCACGGCCATGGCCACGCTGCAAGGCTACGAGGCCTTCGGCCAAACGGCCACGCCCTGCCCCGCCGACGTGAAGGTGCCCGCCGACGCTCCCGACCTGGTGACGCAGGACATCACCTATCCAAGCGACAGCGCCTCGGTGAACGGCTATCTCGCCTACCCGAAGAACGCGCCAGCGGACTACATGCCGGGCGTCATTGTGATTCACGAAAATCGCGGGCTGGTGGAACATATCCGCGACGTCACGCGCCGCGTGGCCCGCGCCGGCTTTGTGGCGCTGGCGCCCGACCTGCTCTCGCGGCAGGGCGGCATTGGCGCGTTCCCTGAACCCACTCAGCAGACCCAGGCCTATAACCGCACCACGCCCGCCGAGCGCCAGGCCGACCTCATCGCCACGCTGGCTCACATCAAGACGCTGCCCAACATCATCCACGACCGCATCGGCGCCGTCGGCTTCTGCGCCGGGGGCGGCAATGTCTGGAATCTGGCCAGCGTCGCGCCGGAGCTTCGCGCGGCCGTACCGTTCTATGGCGCTCCCGTGCCCGCCGCAGACCGCATCGCGCTGATGCAGACACCCGTGCTCGCCCTCTATGGCGAACGCGACCGCAACCTCACCATCAACATGGCCCCGGTGATGACCGAGATGATCCGCCAGCAGAAGACCTTCGGGTTTGTGGTGTACGAAGGCGCGGCGCACGCCTTCCACAACGACACCGGAGCGAACTATAACGCCGCGGCCGCCTGCGATGCCTGGTCGCGCACCATCGCCTGGTTCGACAAACACCTGCGCGCTTAGCGCGGCGTTCGTTTGTACTGAATGCCCGTGGTGAGCAGGACGAGATCGTCCACCCAGGCGTCGGTGGTCACGCGGTAACTAGTGTCACCCGTGCGTTCAAAGCCGGTGATGCGGTGGACGCCGCGGTAAGGTTCGATCACGGACGCAAATGTGGTGGCCACCGCTTCGCGCCTCGCCATCGCATACGGTACGTTCACGCGCAGGTCAGGCCCAAGCCCCTCGCCCCCCACCACCGTGGTGCCTGCTTCGCCAATCATCCAGATGCGGGCGCTGCGCGTGTTGAACTCGAAATCCTCCACCAGGCGCGGGCCGGCGTCGTATTCAAGGGTGATGTCATCCACGTGCAGCGCACCTTCGGCGGGGCCGCCCTCAACGGCGGTGAGTTCGACTGAAACCGTCCGCACCGGGGCGTCGAAGATGCCGTCGGCGTTGCCCAAATAGTGCGACCACGTTTCGGGATTGCGCACCTCCAGCTTGCGCCACCCGGTCCAAGTCACCGGACCGATGGTAGCCACGAAGCGCTCATCAGTGGCGTCGTATAGCCGCAAGGCCAGGCGGTGGCCGGAACCATCGCCGTGGATCATCACGGTGAGTCCGGTTGGCTTCTCCACCGGCAGTCCGCTGAAGACGGGCGTGGTGAACATCAGGTAGCCCGCGCCGGTGAAGACGTAGCTTGCCTTGCCGCTGCCATTGCCCTGGAAGCTGAACTCCGGCGTGCGCTCGTAGCGGGCGCGTACGTTGGCCGTGCTTTGGTAGGTGCTGCCATAGGCCGTGGCGGTGGCGGCCGAGCCGTCAAAGCGCACCGCCCAATCCGATGACCCGTCGCCGGCGCGATTGCCGGTCAGATGCTGAAAGCCCGCCGACTGCGGAAATGCGCTGTACGCTTCCGTTGGTAAGTCCATCTCCAGCCTTCCGGCGTTGTGATAGGTCCAATCGTATTTGTGTGATGCGCCGTCGAGCGAAGCGGCATCGAAGAGGTCGAGCAGGTAGTCGCCCGTGGACACCAGCGTGCGTGTGAGGGCCGCGGTTTTGTAAGCCGCACCGGCTTCAGCGCGCGCCGCGGCGTAGCCGTTGCCCTTGTCAAACCAGATCAGCTTGCCGGTGGCTTCCGCTTGCGTGCGCTCATCCACGGTGACCGTGTTGTGGGCCACCGTCTGTTTGTCCCACGTGTTGTGCGTCGGCGCGGCGTAGCTTTGCGTGCCCGGATCGATGCCCAGCAGGCCGCCCAGGCCATAGCTGATGAGCCCTAACTTGTCATAGTGCCCGTGCCCGCCGCCATGCGGACCGAACTTCATCATCACCGTGTGGTCGCCCGCCGCTGAGCGCAGCACGGCGTAACCGGATTCAGGAAAGACGGCGCTTTCCGGTGACACGCTCTCCGCGGGTGGCAGCGATTCCAGTCCCCAAAACAAAGCGTTGCGATGCCGCGTGCGGCGGCCGAGGACGCTCGCCAGCAGCGGATCGCCGAGCCTCGCAAGAGCGACTTCATACAACCGGTCGTAGTTGTAAAGGCTGACCGAGGCCGAATCATTGAAGTTGGGCAGCGTGCCATCGGGGAAGCTCAACCGCAGCGGCGTCAGGAACAGCCCGCGCATCTGCGGCTCCTGCCACAGATCGA
Source organism: Acidobacteriota bacterium (assembly GCA_017304135.1). GTDB lineage: Bacteria > Acidobacteriota > Terriglobia > Bryobacterales > Bryobacteraceae > JAFLBB01. Next base: position 27,557 of record JAFLBB010000046.1, read on the forward strand.
TGCCGTTGCGCGCGGCCATCTCCGCCGTTTGCACCAAGGCATCCAGCGCGTAATAGTGATAGCCCCAGGCGCCTTCATACCAGAAGCCCTCGCCCTCAACCGATCTCTGCATCTGAAAGCGAAACCCGCTTTTTCCGTTCACCACCCACTCGATCAACTCCGGGTCATTCAGCGCGAAGGCCACCGCGCCCACTCCGGCGTTGTGCCAGCTTTGCCAGTTGCTGATGCCCGCATCGTTGCGGCGGACGGTTTCCACGCACGCCCGCAGCAGGTCGCGCTCCACCTTGGCGCGCTGCTCTTCGGTCATCACATCCGTGCCCGACAAAAGATCATAGGCCCAGGCGAGCGGGATGAGCCAAATGGCTTCATCGAGCGTCTGCGCCCGTGCCCGTGCGCCGGACCGCGTGTTGCGGCCATCCTTATCATGCAGCGCATAGTTCGGGTACAGCTCGGCGTAGCGGGTGAGGATCGACGCGGCCTGTTCGCCATAGCTGCGTTGACCAGTGAAGCGAAAGGCAAGCGCCAGGTCGCGCGCCGCGTCGGCCAGGTCGGCATGGCGGCGGCTGACGATCACATCGTCGTAGGGCCAACCCCGGAACGTCTCCGCGTCGATCGGACAACGGTGTGTGGAAGGTGCGCTGAACGTCAGCGACACGCCATGCCGCGGGCACACATAGTGCTGGCCCCACTGGCCGCCTTTGTCGGGAATCGCGAAGCTCGCCAGCGCGTATTTGTCCGTGTGCGACTTCGGCCAGCCGGCGGCGAAGGTCTTGATCGTGTCGACGGTGGAAGCAGCCCAACTGTCGGACTGCGTCCGCGAGCGGATCCGCTCGAGATCGGCGTCGTTCAAAAACAGATGAGGTTGAGCAAGAAGAGGGAGGGCGAGAAGGAGGAGCGTCAGTGGACGCATAAAGAGAGTTGAGCCTCTGTTTGGAGTATAGCGGAGGCGCCTACTGCCGGTAGCTTTCGACCAGCGCCTCGAATTCGTTGAGGATTCGCTGAAGCTTCGCGGCATCGCAGTGCTTGCACCAGAAACGCCGTTTCCGCATGAGAAACAGCAATGTCCGCTTGCTTCCGCAACGCGAACAGCCCTCCATGTCCTGTTCAAACTCCACCAGCCAAGGCCGAGCCGCTGCATAGAATGGATATCGCGCGGCCACCCTTGCCACCTCTTCGAGGGGAAACGGAGCGGGGGGCAGATGGAGATACTCCAGCGCTGGGAAATCAAGCAATGGACCAAGATCGGAAGGGCCTCGTAAACCCCACAGCATGAGGTGGCGAAGACGCCGCAAGGTCGCAATGGGCGCGAAGCTCTCTTCCAGTTTCTGCGGCTTCCAGATACCTCCAGTCAGCGCGAACGACTCCAGCTTTGCGCAGATCCTGATCGGTTCCAGCGTTGGCAGTGGGCCGAGTTCCGACAGCAGCAGCCAGTTCAGGTGCGGAAGGTGTTCCAGTCCGGAAAGCGAAGTGACCTTGTTGCTCTGCCAGACCTCAAGCTGCCTCACCGAAGGGAACCACCGCAACACCTGAAGATCAGGCGCCCGCAGAAATCGCAGGTTGAGCGACCGCAAATTGGGAAAGCCAATCTCGCAAAGCCGCTGAACCTGATCCAACTTCAGGTTCCGGAACTGGATGCATTCGGCTTCACGGTGGCTGCGGACCATTTCCCAGTCCGGCTTGAGCATCTCCAGGATGGGCGACTTGGGAAAATACGGAAATTCCGCGCCAGGCATCGTGCTGGCCGCTCCCTACGCCAAAATCGGCTTGATCAACTCGCCGCTCACATCGGTGAGCCGCATTTGCCGCCCGTTGAACGGATAGGTCAAGCGCTCGTGATCCATGCCGAGCAGGTGGAGCATCGTCGCATGCAGGTCGTTGATCGACTTCTTGTCTTCCTCGGCGCGGTAGCCATACTCATCGGTCGTGCCGACAGCTACGCCGCCTTTGACGCCGCCGCCGGCCAGCCACACCGTGAAGCCATACGGATTGTGATCGCGCCCATCCATGCGCTGCGAAATCGGCATGCGGCCAAACTCGCCATGCCAGATCACGAGCGTCGAATCGAGCATTCCGCGCGCCTTCAAATCCGTCAGCAACCCCGCCATCGGCTTGTCCGTTTCGCCGCAGTGCATTTCGTGATTGGCCTTCAAATCCCAATGCGCATCCCACGACTCCTGGAAGTTGCCGCCGCCGGAATAAATCTGCACAAACCGCACGCCGCGCTCCACCAGCCGCCGCGCCATCAGCGCCTGCCGGCCGAAGTAATGCGTCGGCTCCTCGCCCACGCCATAGAGCTTTTTGGTCGCCTCTGATTCGCGCTCAATATCCACGGCATCGACCGCGTGCGATTGCATGCGGTAGGCCAACTCATAAGCCGCAATGCGCGCGCTTAGCTCCGTGTCCGCAGGGTTGCGCTCAGCATGTTCCTGGTTGAGCTTCTGCAGCAGATCAAGCCAGCGCCGTTGCCGCTCCGGCGGCAGGTCCTTCGGCGGCAGCAGGTCGACAATCGGATCGCCTGTCGAGCGGAACTGCGTGCCCTGATAGGCCGCGGGCATGAAGCCGTTGCCCCAGTTGGGCGCGCCGCCGATCGGCCCGCCGCGATGATCCGTGAACACGACAAAACCAGGCAGGTTCTCGCTCTCGCTGCCCAGGCCATAGGTGAGCCACGTGCCCATCGAAGGGAATCCGGCCTGAATCGAGCCGGTGTTCATTTGGAACAACGCCGGGCCATGATCGTTGGAGATGGATGTGAGCGAGTGAATGAACGCCAGCTCGTCCACATGCTGGGCCACATGAGGGAAGAGCGACGACACCCAGCGGCCCGATTGCCCGTACCGTTTGAACTCCCACGGCGACGGCATCAGGCCGCCCGGCGTACCCTGCGGCACAACGACCTCGCCTTTGCCTGTCAGCGCCTCGCCGGCGCGTTTGGCCAGCAGCGGTTTGGGGTCAAACGTATCAATGTGGCTCACGCCCCCGTAGCAGAAGATCGAGATCACGGCCTTCGCTTTCGGCGCATGATGCGGCGCACGGGGCGCCATCGGGTCAAGCCGCGCCGCGCGGGCGAGCATCTCGCTGGCGGCCACGGCTGCAATGCCTCCGCCGAAGCGCCCGATCAATTCGCGGCGGCTCCAGAATCGTTGCGGGGAATGGTGAAGGCAATCGGACATGGCGTAGGTCTCAGGGAATGAAGGCGAATTCGTTGGTGTTGAAGAGCGTCTGGCAGAACTCGGCCAGCGCCAGTTCGCCGCCCTTGGCGAGGAAGCTTGCCGCGTGATCCATTTCGCTGGGTGACGGCGGCCGCATCAGCGCCAGTTCAAACGCACGCTTGATCTGCGCCGCCGCATCATCACCGGCTTCCTTGCGCAGCCGCCCGGCAAAGGCCGCGGCCTGCATGCGCACCATGGCGTTGTTCATCAACAGCAGTGCCTGCGGCGCCGTGGTGGACGTGTTGCGCCGCGCGCAGGAGGTGATCATGTCGGGCTGATCGAACGACTCAAACAGCGGATAGCGGATGCTGCGCTTGTTGAACACGTAGAGCGAACGCCGCCAGGTGGTGCGATCGTCTTCCGGCTTCCCGTTCCATGTGCGCTTCGAGCTGCCCTGGAACAACGCCGGGTCAATGTAGGGCAGCACGGCCGGACCGCCTTGCGACAAGTCGAGCGTGCCGGCCACGGCAAACATGGCGTCGCGCAAGGCCTCGGCCTCCAGCCGCTGCCGGGGCATGCGCCACAGCGCGCGGTTGCGCGGGTCGGTCTTCAGGTTCGACTCGATGTCGTCGCTCGCCATGCGGTAGGCCTTCGAGGTGAGCATCAGGCGGTGCATGTGCTTCATGTCCCAACCGGAGGCCACGAATTCGGTCGCCAGCCAGTCGAGCAGCGGCTGGTTCGAGGGCCGCATTCCGGTCTTGCCGAAGTTCGACGGCGTGGCCACGATGCCATCGCCGAAATGATGCTGCCAGATGCGATTCACCATCACGCGCGCCGTGAGCGGGTTGTCCGATGACGCCACCCAGTCAGCGAAACCGCGGCGGCGATGGCTCGTCGTGGCGTTCTCGGGCGGAGCAGGGAAGACGGGCTCAGCCTCAGCTGCCACGGTGAGCACGCCCGGCTTCATCTCGGAACCCTTGCTGCCCGGTGAGCCGCGATGGAGGAAGTAACTCGGCAGCGGTTCGCGGCCCTCCTCGCCAATCACCATCGCCGTCTCATACTCCTCGGGGCGATTCTTGCGCAGCGCTTCCACCTCGGCGGTGAGCTTCTTGTGCTCAGCCAGGTCGGCAGCGCTCATCCGTTCGAGGATCTCTTTCTCTTCAATCTGTAGCGTGCGCTCAATCTGGCGCGCGTTGAGGCGCTGCCCTTCGGTGCGCTTCTCAGCCGGCGTCTTCCAGGCAAGCTGCATATAGTCCGGCAGTCTGGCCACACGCTCGGCGAAGATCTGCTCGCGATAGGGCTTCTCAAGCGCCTCCTTGCGCTGCGCCAGCGGCTTCACCAAACCATCCACACGCTTCATCTCAGCCTTGTAGCGCTCCACTTCGTCAGCGCTCACCAACGGGTATTCGCGCGGGCGCGTGGAATAGAAAACCGACTGAATCCGGTAATAATCCTTCTGCGGAATCGGATCGAACTTGTGGTTGTGGCACCGCGCGCAGCCCAGCGTCATGCCCACAAACGACAACGACGTGGTCGACACAATGTCATCCAACTCGTCCATGCGCGTCTGCTCGGTCTTGATGTTGTTCTCCGGGCCCAGGCGCAGGAAGCCGGTGGCCACAACCGCTTCGGCGTTGTCCGGCTCATACTCGTCGCCGGCCAACTGCAGCTTCAGAAAGCGGTCATACGGCGTGTTCGTATTGAACGCTTTCACCACCCAATCGCGGTAGCGCCAAATCTGCTTGTAGTCGCGGTCGTATTCAAAGCCGCCGGAATCGGCGTAGCGGACCAGGTCGAGCCAGTGGCGCGCCCAGCGCTCGCCGTAGTGCGGCGAGGCGAGCAGGGTGTCGACGAGGGTTTCCCAAGCCTTCGGCGATGCGTCGTTCAGAAACGCGTTCACCTGTTGCGGGGTCGGCGGTAAACCGAGCACATCGAGGTATACGCGCCGGATGAGCGTGCGCCGTTCGGCCGCTTTCGAAGGGGTCAACTGCTTCTCCTGCCATCCGGCGCGCAGGAACGCGTCAATCGGATTGGCCTCGCCGTTGTTGGGAACCTCAGGCCGCACAGGTTTGCGGAACGACCAGAAAGCCCGCTCCTTTTCTGTAACCGGGCGCTCTTCCATCGCCGCCAGCGCCGCCTTGCGCGCCGCGTCATCTTCCTTCACCGCTTCGGCCACCGGATACACCGCTCCGGCGCGGATCCAGCGTTCCAGGATGTCCACTTCGGCCTCGGCCAGCTCGCCGCCCGGTGGCATTGCCGGCTTCTGCGCATGGGCCGCGAACAGATACGCCCGGCTGCGCTCCGGATAGTTGGGCACAATTGCTTCGCCGCGTTCGCCGCCGGCAATGGCCGCTTCGCGTGTGCGCAAATCGAGGTTTGAGGTCTTCAGCCCGGCGCCGTGGCAGCCAAAACAGTTCTTCTGCAGAATGTTGTAGGCCTGCTGCTCCAGATCCCCTCCCATTAACGGCGCGGAGAGGAGAGAAAAGAATACCAGCAGGTGTGTGCAACGCGTCACGGCTGCCACATTATATCGCGCAAGTAAGCGATTACGGCGGATCGGCCGTGCCGCCTTGTCATCGAACATTGACGCGCCTTGTTTATCCTTAGATGCATCAGGTCCTCTATCTTTCAGCTTGAGGTGAACACATGAAGCAGCTTCTCCGTGTCGTACTCTTCACGGTGGCAGCCGCCCTCGCCGCTTGGGCTCAGTCCAATGCGAATAAGGGCGAAGTGGTGGGAACGGTTTACGATCCCAAGGCAGCCGTCGTGCCGGGAGCCAAAGTCGCCATCCGCAACGTGGGCACGGGGTTCGCCCGCCAACTCACCACTGACCTGCAAGGCGGCTATCGCGCCGTCCTGCTCGATCCTGGCACCTATGAGATCAGCGCCGAAAGCGCGGGCTTTGCCGTCACCAAAGTGGAAGGCATCCCGGTCACCGTCGGCAGCAGCATCAACATCGACCTGACGCTGCAAGTGCAAGCCACCACCACCTCCATCGAGGTCGGCTCCACTCTGATCAACGTTGCGCTGCCCGCGCCCTCCACCACGCTGAACGCCAACGCGATTACCAACCTCCCCATCAACGGCCGCCGTTTCCAGGATTTCGCCACGCTCACCCCTACCGTGCAGGTGGACCCGCAGCGCGGCCAGTTGAGCTTCGCCGGCCAGCGCGGCATCAACTCCAACGTCATGCTCGACGGAGCTGACTACAACCAGCCCTTCTTTGGCGGCATCCGCGGCGGCGAACGTTCGAACGCCATCATCACCGTGCCGCAGAGCGCCGTGCAGGAGTTCCAGGTGATCTCCACGGGCTACTCGGCGGAATACGGCCGTTCGAGCGGCGGCGTGCTGAACACGATCACCAAGAGCGGCACCAACGACATTCACGGCGACGCGTTCTACCAGCTACGCCACAAGGAAATGGGCGCCAAGGACCCCGTGCAGAAGATCGCTTCTCTCGAAACCCTGCAGCAGTTCGGAGGATCGATCGGCGGTCCCATCCAACGCGAGAAGCTCTTCTTCTTCACGGCCATTGAGGCTCAGCGCTCGCGCACGCCGCGCCAGACACTGTTTGCCCAGTTGCTCAACCGCACGCCTCCGGCCGGGGCAACCGAGGCGTTCAACTTTTATAAGTCGCTCGAACAGCCCTTCAAGCAGACCAACAACGCGCTAGCCTTCACCGGCAAGGCTGACTACCAGACCGCCGGCGGCAACCGCCTCACCCTGCGCTACAACTTCAGCGACGCCAATGCCGAAAACGCCGTCAGCGTCGGCGGCGCGCTCGATCCGTTCACCAACCGCGCCTTCTCCAACGACGGCACGGAAAAGGACCGCACCCACACCGGCACCGCTCAGTACACCCACCTCTTCTCGCCCACCGTGTTGAATGATTTCCGCTTCACCGGGTCCTTCGAGGAGCGGCCGCGCCTTTCCAACTCGGCCTCGCCCCAGGTCGCCAACGTCATTGGCACCTTCGGCTCGCGCAACTTCCTGCCCACCACGCAGGAAGACAAGCGCTGGCAGATTTCCGACGCGCTCTCGCTCACCCGCGGCACGCACACCCTCAAGCTGGGCATGGATTACAACCGCGTCACCGCCTCGCAGGTGTTCGGCTTCAACCAGTTCGGCGCGTTCGCCTTCGGCACCTCCGACGTCAACACGCTGCTTGACCTGCTCTCGGTGGGCGGCACGACAGCCAACCGGCTTGACTCCACCACCGTCACCTACAGCCGCCAACTCGGCAATCTCTTCGCCGAGATGGGCATGCACCAGGTGGCCGCCTTCGCGCAGGATAGCTGGCGCGTGACGCCGAAGCTCACCTTCGATTACGGCATCCGCTGGGAGGGCCAGTTCAACCCCGCCGCCGAGGCCAACAACAGCTCCGTCGTCAACCAGGTGAAGGGGTTCGTGTTCCCCAACGGCCAGACGATTGATCCCGGCAACATCAAGGACTCCCCCACGCAGTTCATGCCGCGCTTCGGCTTTTCGTGGACGCCCACCTCAGGCGAGAAGCGTACCGTCGTGCGCGGCCACACCGGCATCTTCTACGCCTCCACGCCGCTCATCGTCATGGCCGGGCCGACGAACAACTTCCGCAATCCCCCCGGCGACGTGAGCATCACGCTTGCTCCGGTGGGCACGCAGACCGTATATCAACAACTGCTCGCCGTGGGCGTCGACCTCAACCGCACCCCGCTTGACCAGCTTCCGGTGATCCCCATCGAAACCGTGCAGCGCGCCTCGCAGCAGGCCCTCGGCACGGCGCGCGACCCCTTTGCCGGAGCAGCCCTCATCGCCATGGCCTCTGACTTCAAGAACCCGCGCTCGTTCCAGGCCGGCCTCGGCGTGGATAGCGAAGTGATGCGCAACCTCGTCGTCGGCGCGCAGCTCAACTACGTGAACACCGTCCACCTGCAGCGGAACCGCGATTACAATCTGCCGCTGCCGACGTTGGTCTCGGGCGACGCCACACAGCGCCCCAACTACGGCCTGCGCACCCGTGGCGTCCGCCGCCCGCTGCCCGGCCTCGGCTCCATCACGGCTCGCGAAAGCTCGGCACGTTCCCTGTACCGCGCCGCCACCTTTAGCGCCCAGTACCGCTCCAAGAGCTACCAGTTCGGCGCCAACTACACGCTCAGTGAGAACTTCTCCGATGACGACACCGAACGCGACGCCACCGGCTTCAACTACTCCGACCCGCAAAACTTCGCCGGCGACTACGCCTATGCCCGCATCGACGCACGCCACCAGTTCAACAGCTACTTCGTCGTGAACCTGCCGCTCGGCATCGACGTCTCGGCCATCTTCCGCTACCGCAGCGGCCTGCCCGTGAACGCCACCACCGGCGCCGACAATAACGAAGAGTTCGGCAACAACGACCGGCCCTACCTGGCCGCCGGCGTGCCCATCGAGCGCAACTCGTTCCGCAACCGCGCCGTCTTTTGGAACGACCTGCGCGTGCTCAAGAGCTTCAAGTTCGGCGACGTGAAGCGGCTCCAGTTCTCGGCCGAGTTCTTCAACCTCTGCAACATCGACAACGTCGTCTTCTCCGGCGCCAACGGCGGCCTCTTCGGAGGCGTCTACGGCCCCGGCCTGCAATCCAACGGACAGACCGCCGTCATCGACCCGCGCTTCCTCCGCCTCAAACTCGCCGACGGAAGCTACGACCGCAACAACGTCCAGAGCGGTACACCGCTTCAAGTGCAGTTCGGCCTGCGCTTCTTCTTTTAAGCAACGCGCATCAAGGCAACCGGGCCGGCGCTCCGCTCACGGGCGGGCTGCCGGCCCGTTTCGCATCCGCGCTCCCCTACCAGATGTAATCCTTCGCAATGTCACGCTTGTCGTGGCCGTCGAGCACATGCACCACCCGCAGCCGCTTCATCTTCCCCGAATCCATCTGCCCGATGGGCACATACAAGATGCGCCGCCCTAAGTGGGCCGCCACCGAACGAAACACGCTGCGCGGCGGCTTCGGCCCCACATACACGACATAGCGCTCCACCGAATAATCGAGCGCCGCCAGCAGCAGCCGCTCCGGTTTGGTCTCGGCGAAATCGTAGTCGCGGTCCTCCCACACGTTGAACATGCGCCGCGGCGGCCGCGTCATCAGGAAGCCGCCATATTCGGCCCGCCCAATGCCCGGCCCCACCATGTGGTCAAACGGATTGGTCGCATAAAACGCCATGTCGGACTCGTTCTGATGCTCGCCCAGCCACGTCGTCATGTACTGGTAGCGCCCCTCGAAATCGGCGTCGAACACCACCACCACGGCCCCCACATCGCCGGCGACCTTCTGCGCGTTGCGCACGAAAATCGTGCCATCGTGCCAGTTGCGAATCGTCTCGCGGATGTC
>JAFLBB010000047.1 GCA_017304135.1 Acidobacteriota bacterium
GGCAACCACGGGCACGGTGGTGGCTGTGACGGGTGAAGACGAGACGCCGATCAGTAAGTAGTCACCTGCGCGGGAAATAGCCGACGGGCCAAGGCACACCTCACACGTTGAGTGCACCTTGGCCCGTCATCTTACTCCTTGACGGCACGGATCACATCGTCAACCACCTCAGGCCATCAGCCTCATGTTCCGCGCACGATCAAGGCGGCTAGTCTTGGTGAATCTGCCGGACTACTCCAGCAAGCGAATTCCCATGTAGAGTCCGCCGAATACTACAACACTGACTACAGCAACTGAAATCCAAACCAGGATTCTCTCCTTGGGGCTGCTGGCGGCCTGATCATCTTGTTTGATCTGATCGTCGAGGCTGTCGAACATGGCCTTGACCTCCTATGTAGATATACGAGCCGCTGGTATGAAAGTTACTTTCCGCCTCTATACTACGCCCAGACGTGCGCGGTGGGAAGAGAAATCGGCGGTCCTGCAGGAGAGATGTTTGTGTGAAAACAGCGATCAGGGACGGCCCTCGAGGGTGTCGAGGACAATGGAGGTCATGACCTTGACGCCGACCACGAGCGAGGCTTCGTCAACGTCGTAGTCGGCGGTGTGGAGAGCGGCGTTGATGCCGCGTTGGGAGTTGGCCACACCGAGCCAGTAGAAGAAGCCGGGGATCACCTTCTGGAACTCGGAGAAGTCCTCGGCGCCCGATACAGGTTTGGTGGTGACGACGTTCTGCTTGCCGGCGATGCGTTCGATGGTGGGCAGGGTGGCCGCGGCGAGGGCCTCGGGATTGGTGGTGACCGAGTATTGGCGCTCGATCTCGAGATCATAGGCAGCGCCGTGGGCCGAGGTGACACCGGCGAGGATCTCGTCCATGAGTTTGTGAATGCGGCTGCGGGTATCTTCGTTGAGCGTGCGGATGGTGCCGAGGAGGCGAACCTCGTCGGCGATGATGTTTTCGCGGTCGCCGCCTTCGATTTTGCCGATGGTGAGGACGATGGGGTCCTGGGGATCGATGCGGCGGCTGCGGATGGACTGCAGGGCGAGGACGGCTTCGGAGGCGATAACGACGGGGTCGATTCCCAGATGCGGCCAGGCGGCGTGGGCTTTTTTGCCTTTGATGCGGACCCAGAAACGGTCGGCGCTGGAGAGCATGGGGCCGGCGGCGTAGCCGATCTGGCCAGCCTGGAGGCCGGGATTGGTGTGGAGTCCGAAGATGGCGGCGGGGCGGGGATTGTCGAGCGCACCTTCGGCGACCATCTGGCGGGCGCCGGCGGGTTCGCCCTTGGGAGCGCCTTCCTCGGCCGGCTGGAAGATGAACTTGATGGTGCCGGGGATGCGGTCGCGCATCTGGATGAGGAGTTCGGCGACGCCGAGTTGGACCGCCATGTGGACATCGTGGCCGCAGGCGTGTTTGACGCCGGGGGTGCGTGACTTATAGGGCACGTCGAGGGTTTCGTTCACAGGCAGCGCATCCATGTCGGCGCGCAGCGCGATGACGGGACCGGGCTTACCGCCTTTGAGGAGGGCGACCACGCCGTGGCGGGCCACACCTGTTTTCACGTCGTCGAGGCCGAGGGCGCGGAGGCGTTCGGCGACGACGCGGGCGGTGCGCTCCTCGCGGTTGGAGAGCTCGGGGTTCATGTGGAAGTCACGGCGCATTTCGACGAGCTTGGGGCGTAGGGCTTCGGCGCGGCGGGCGACGTCGGCGTCGCGGGCGGCATCGGCTGAGAGCAGGGCGGGGAGAAGCAGAAAGACGGCGGCGGGCAGCGGGGCAAACCTCATACGGTTGAGTCTAACGCTACACTGGCCTTACCGATGCGATACCTGGCTGTTCTCCTGTGTGTGTTGACGCTGCCGGGGGTGTGCGCGGCGGCGACGGAGGTGGAGCTCTCCTACAGCTCGCTGCAAAAGATGCTGGCGGGGCAGCTCTTTACGCAGGACGGCCGGAAGTATGTGCGCGGCAGCCAGTCCACCAAGTGCAGCTATGCCTACCTGGAGAAGCCGAAGGTGGGTGAGGCGGGGGGACGCCTGCGCGTGGAGTCGCGATTCAGCGGACGGAGCGCCCTGAATATGTTCGGTAGGTGCGTGGGGATGGGCGATTCGTTCGATCTGGTGATTCTGGCGACGCCGGTGTACGCGGCTGGGGCGATGCAGTTCAAGGACGTCTACGTGGAGACGAAGGGGAAAGAAACCTTTTACTCGCGGCAGGTCAGGAACGCGCTGGCCAAGACGTTGGACAGCCAGTTGGAGTGGCCGATTGAGGGGTTGGCGCGGACGATTCTGGAGTCGGCGACGACGACGCTGCCGGTGGAAAAGAAGCTGTCGCGGTTCAATGTAACGGCGATTACAGTGGAGAAGACATCGCTGGTGTTGACGGTGGATTTCCGGCTGCAGGTGAAGTGAGGCGGGCGGGCGGTTGGAGGGAGTTGGGGTGGGGGCGGGGGCCAAAATAACGATTGCGCGGCTCAGGGGTTGACCGTATGCTCAGGAGTAAGGGAAACGCCCCGTGCATTCCTCCGGCGAGTGTGGGCGGATGCTGCCGCGCATTCTCCAAAGCAGCCTGGCGCTGGTTGGCGCTATGGGTTTGGCTTTGGCCACGCCTCGAAGTCTCGAACCGCTGATGTGTGATCCCGCTGCATTTGCGCCGGTGCGGCAGCCAGCTCAACTGTGCCCGGGGGATCATGACGCCTCGCCGGCCGCCACCGGGCGGGTGTATCTGCTTTCCACGCATTCGGGACGGCTGGAGTCCCCCTACTCGCGCAGCCTGGTGGCGAGGGTGGAGCGCAAACTGCAGCGCTCCGAACGAGCGCTCAGGAACAGGAGCGAGCCCGCGGTGAGTGACCCGGCGCTGCCGGCCCCCAGCGCGGAACGATGGTTGGAGACGCCGCGCTGGCCCTGGTTGGTGGCCTTGGGTTCCTTGTTGGCCGTAGCGTTGGGCGGTTTTGGCTATGCCGCGCGGCGGATTCTGTTGACCCCGCATCCGCTGCTGCGCAACTACAGCACGCGCGAAGACCTGGGCTTGGGCGCGTTCCTGGTCCAAGCGGCGTCCAGACGATTCTGGAGTTCAGTGATGCGTTCCGGTTTGTTCTGGGCGCGGAGGGATTGGATCAAAGCGGCAAGCGCCCAGCCGTTCTCGGGATTGCGGCGCAAGTCCTCCCACAGCACAGTCTCGGCCTCGGCGGCGCGTCCGGCTTCGAGCAAGACAGCGGCCAGCGAGTGGCGGGCCGGGTAATACCAGTCGGGCGGCTCGTTGTAGGAGAGCCCGTCTTCGACGCGGACGGCATACTCCAGTAGCTCAATGGCCAGTGGGTAATCCTTGCGGCGGGCGGCCATCTCGCCTTCGAGCGTAGCCACGGCAATTGTCAGCAGGTCGGCCATGCCATTGATGCCGCCGACGGCCATTTCGCGGAACAGCGGCTCGGCGGCGATGGACTTCAACTGGGCGAGTTCGGCGGAGGCCTGCGCGGGCTGGTTCTTGGCGACGTAGGCGAGTGAGCGGGTGTAGCGGTAGACGGCGTTTGCCCAGCGGAGATTGGCCTCGGGTTGGGGCTCCTTGAGGATGTTGTCCCACTGCGAGAAGCGGGCCATGGCGAACATGGGGAAGGCGAAGTAGTACTGGATGGTGGCCCATTCCTTTTGCGCCATGACGTTGTGATGGAGGCGGGCGGCCATCTTGCGGGAGGCATCGACGGCCCGTTGTGCATCGCCGAGCATCATGGCCGAGACGGCGAGGAAGTGCCAGTTGTGGGGATGGTAGGCCATCGGGTAGAGGCCCTGGTTGCGGCACTGGGTGAGGTAGGAGTCGTCGGCCTTGACGGCTTCGGCGTTGGTGTTCACGGAGTCGGCATAGCGGCCGGTGCGGATGTAGATGTGCGAGGGCATGTGAACGAGGTGCCCGGCCGAGGGGGCAAGTTTGGCCAGGCGTTCGGCGGCGGCGGTGGCGCGATCGGGGGTGGCCGATGCTTCCACGAGGTGGATGTAGAGGTGGTTGGCCCCGGTGTGATCGGGCCAGCGGGCGAGGGTGCGCTCAACGAGGTCGACCACGGGCGGGATTTCGGGGCGGGCGCGGCCATCTTTGCCCCAGTATTGCCAGGGCATGGTGTTCATAACGGCGTCGGCGTAGAGGGCCTGGGCGTCGGGGTCGTCGGGGAAGCGGAGAGCCACGTCCTTCATGGCGGCGGCGTAAGCCCTGTTTAGGGTGAGGCGGTCGTTGCCTTGTCCGGCGGAGAAGCGCTTGGCCAGGGCAGCGATGTAGGCGCGTTCGGAGGCAGGGGCGTTGGCCGCCAGGGTCTGGGCCTTGCGGATGGCATCGAAGGCCTCCTGCTCTCGCTCTGGCGAGGGCATCGGATCGTTGATGTTGGGGGCAAGGGCGAGGGCGAGTCCCCAGTGGGCCATGGCGCAGCCAGGATCGTGGCGCGCGGCTTCGCAGAAGGAGCGGGCGGCCTCATCGTGGTTGAAGGCATAAACGAGAGCGAGGCCCTGGCGAACGAACTGGGCCGAGGTGGGGCTGGTGGCAGTTACCGCGATGTGGACTTCGCCCATACCGCTGAGGATAGGGGCGATGGCTTTCCCTTGCGGCGCGGGAGGCGCCGGCTTGGTGGCACAGGAGAGCAAAGCGGCGAGAGGCAGAAGTACGGCGTATTTCATGGGACGTCTCCTCAAACAACGCGCGGACCGCCTCGGAATCGGACCGAGCTTGGCGGTCAGTTGCCGGAGGCCTTGACCCACTCTACGTTGAGATGCGCGTGGCGGATCGTCTTTCGTGGGCCGCCGGCCGGAATGTGGTTCTGAAAGTAACTATACGTAAGCTGGAGCGTGCCGTCGCGGGCCTGCAGGATGGACGGGTAGTGGAAGCTGGAGCGGGGCTGGTTTTGTTCGTCGCGCTCGACGCGGCGGGTCCACTTCCAGGTACGGCCTTCGTCGTCGCTGAGGGAAAGGGCCAGAGACCAGCGGTCGCGTTCGAGGTCGTTGTAGAGCAGGGCCCAGGAGCCGTCGGCGAGAACGTGGACCTCGATGCCGGCGCCGGGGTTGGGGAACTCGGTGTCGTAGGGCTTTGACCAGGTGAGGCCGTTGTCGCGCGACAGGCTGGCCAGGATGCGCTTGGGGGGCGGGCCGTTGTCGCGGAAGTAGGCGACGAGGGCGCCGTCGCGGCGGCGGGCGATGGTGGGCTGGACGGGGCCGTTGCCGACGATGGGTTCGCTGGTGGACCAGGTAGCGCCGCCGTCGTCGGTGATGGCGATGAGCGAGAAGTCAAAACCGTCGGAGTAAAGCGGGACGAGGAGGCGGCCCGAGGGGAGTTCAGTGGGGCGGGCGCGGGGCATCCAGCCCATGCGGGCGAAATATTTGTCGGCGGCCTTGGGGATCATGCTCATCACGTGGGGGTCGGCGGCAAAGCCGGACTCGGCCTGGCGTTTGACGCTGGCGGCAAAGTCGCGCGGGATGGCGAGCCAGGCTTCCTTCTCCTGCCACACTGGGGGGCCGGGGCGGTTGTAATTCGTGGAGATGCGGTATTTGAGCAGGGCCGTATGCCACTCGTTGGCGATGATGACGGGCCAGAAGAGCCAGAGGCGCTGTTTGGAATCGACAAAGACGATGGGGTTGCAGTCGGGGAAGCCGGGGGTATCGGCGATGAGGAAGCGCGGGTCCCAGGTTTTCTGGCCTTTGCGCAGGCGGGAGCCCTCGATTTTGACGTCGTCGGCGGTGCGTTCACCGGAACCGTTGTACCAGACGGCGAGGAGGTCACCGTTGGGCAGTTCGACCACGCTGGAGGAGTGGTTGTGCCAGTGCTCAGGCGGGAAGATGTTCTGCTTCTCGAGGAAGGGTTCCGCCGCGGGCAAGGCACACGCCAAGCCGAGGGCGAGAATGAAAATCAGCATGCGCCTATTGTAGGCAGCAGGAGGATTGGATGAGTTGGGCGGGCGAGATTTCCCGCTGCTGGGCGAAATACTGTTGGTTGGAGAGCCGGCGGTAGATATCGCCGGCGACGCCGGAGGCGACCGGACCGCTCACTTGCTTGCCGCCAGTGAGCATGACGATGACAACGAGCTTGTTTTTTTCGACATCGTTGAAGGAGCCGAACCAGCCCATGTGCGTGGGCGAATTGCGATCCGTGCAGGTGCCGGTTTTGCCGAGGATGGGTTCGTTGGGATCGTAGGCGGCGCGGCGGGCGGTGCCGTATTCGACTGCGCCCATCATGCCGGGCTTGATGTCGGGGATGTACTGGGCAATATCGAGTTGGCGTTTAACGCGCGGCACGAAGTTGGCGGCCTGTTCCTGGCTCTCGGGGTATTGCAGGTAATAGAGCGTTCCGCCATTGGCGATGGAGCTCATCACGGCGGCCAGTTGCAGGGGTGTGAGGGTGATGCCCTCGCCGAAGCTGCACATCATGCCGACGCCGCCAAACTTGGGCGATTCGGTGGGCAGGCGGCCGGGCTGTTCGCCTTCCAGGCCGAGCGTGGCGCGCTCGCCGAGGCCGAACAGGCGGGCGTAATACGAGACCTTTTCGAAGCCCATCTTGACGCCGAGGTTGGCGAAAAACTGGTTGTCGGAGCGGGCCAGGGCCTCAGTGAGATCGAGGGTGAGGCGGCGCGACAGGCGCATCGGCGTCGTGCGATCGATGAGTCCCTCGCTCAGGGCGGCCATGCCGACGATCACCTTGATTGTCGAGCAGGGGATGAAGCCGCTCTTCATGGCCAGTTGCTGGTTGACCATGCTGAGGATCCGCCCGGTGCTGGGATCGACGACGACGACGGAACCGTTGAGGCCGTTGAGAGCTTCGACGACGGCGCGGCGGACGGTGAGGTCCTCGCCGTCGACTTTGTCGCCCTGCGTGGCGTCGGCAAAGCTAGAGACCTTCCACACGCTGGCCGAGACACGGCGGGAGCGGGAGGTGCGGGCGCGCTTGGTGGTGGTGCGGCGGGTGGAGGGAGCGGCCACACGGCGGGTGGTGGTGGCGCGCCGGGTTTTTCGAGCAACAGGTTTGGCCGGCGTTTTCGCCTTGGCCCTGGCGGTTGTGGTTTTGGCCGGGGACTTGCGCACCGTGGTGCGCGCTGCTGTGGGTTTGGCGGAGGTCTTTTTCTTGGAAGCCGTCGCGGCGGACAGGCTGGGGATGACTGAAATCAGCAGTAAGAGTACGAAAAGAATACGCACCATCGTTCGATTACTCTCCTGGGAACCTTTGGACCAGAGGCCCCGGTGTCCATCTATTCTGTATCGGCGGTTCCCCCGCTAGGCAGCAGTCCACCCGCCGTCAATGGTCATAATCGACCCGGTTATAAATGCGGCTTCCTCGGAAGCAAGATAGAGAGCCATGTTGGCGATCTCTTCAGGCCTACCCAGTCTACCGATTGGCTGACGAAGATTCAACTCCTGTCTTACCTTATCCTTCTCATGTTTATGATATTTCTCAAGATATCCCTCAACGAAGGGGGAATCAACCGTTCCCGGACAGATGCAGTTCACCCTGACCTGCTGGGGGTATTCCACGGCCAGCTGTTTGGTCATGGCGACGACGGCGCCCTTGGTGGCGCAGTAGGCGTAGCGTTTCTTGATGCCGACGACGCCGGCCACCGAGCCGATGTTGACGATGTTGCCATGTGTGGCGATGAGCTTCGGCATGGCGGCGCGGGTGACCAGGAACATGCCGGTGACGTTGACGCGCATGAGGCGTTCAAAGTCGGCGAGCGAAGTTTCTTCGATGCCGCCGACCAGGCCGATGCCGGCGTTGTTGACGAGGATGTCGAGGCGGTCAAGCGGGGAGATGGCGGCGTTGACGGCGGCTTCGTCGGCGATGTCGAGGGGGAGAGCACGAGCCGAGGGGAGTTGGGAGGCGAGGGCCTGGGCGGCTTCGGCGTTGAGGTCGGCGACGAGGACGGTGGCTCCGGCGGCGGCGAGAGCGCGGCAGGTGGCTTCCCCGATGCCGCTGGCGCCGCCGGTGACCAGGGCCACGCGGTTGTCGAGTCGAAAGGGCATGAACAGTGTAGTCTATCGCACGGAGGGCGCCGAGGGGACGGGGGCAATCGAGTTTCTGGAGAGCGCTTCCTGAGGGGCCATCGTGCGCTCCTGGAAGTAGCAGCCTGTGATCAGGTTGTCGCGGGCATCGGCGCCGAAGCGAAGGCTGGTTTGGTTGCCCGTGGTGAGGACTCCTGTGACAAGGTTGCGCGCCGTATAGAGGAAGACGGCGTCGGTGGAGTCGCGCACGGCGCCGGGTCCGATGACATGGTGGCTCTCCAGGCGGCGGTCGGGCCCCGTGCAATAGGGCCGTCCGCAGTAGGCGACGACGCCCTTCTTCACGCGGCGGATCTGGAATGAGGTGACGGTGACGGAGCGGGAGTCAATGAGTTCGATGCCGCTGCCGCGCGCGGGCGAATCGCCATGGGCGATGACGTTGGTGATGAGGCCGTCTTCGGAATTGGCTGCGGCGACATGCATGGAGTTGCCGTTGGAGTAGGGCGAGAGCACGCCGTCGATGAGGAAGCGGCGGGTTTTGAAGACGGCGGCGGTGTACCAGTCGGCGGGCGAGGGGCCGGTGCGGGTGATGTTGCGGAAGATGATGTCCTCGCAGTCGTCGTCGTTGTCGTTGCCGGCGGCGACGGCGGCGTAGCCGTCGGTGGAGATGTTCTCGACTGTGACGCGGCGCGAGTAGACGATCCAGATGCCCATGCGTGTGCCGGTGAAGTGGAAGCCGGAGATGTAGATGTCGGAGTGGGCAATGCCCTTCCCCGTGCCCCCGTCACGGGGCGAGGGATTGCCGATGCGGAAGCCGTCCTTGGGAACACCGAGCAGGGGGGTGGTATTGCGGATGACGACGCCGGGCCCGCCGAGCAGGCAGGAGCCGGAGGCGAGAAGCTCGACATAGCCGGAGATGCGGTACTCGCCGGGCGGAAAGAGCAGGCAGCGTCCGGCGGCGGCGTGGAAGGCGCGCTGGAGGGCGTCGCGGTCGTCGGTTTCGCCGTCGCCGGCGGCGCCGAAGTCGCCGACGCTGAGCAGGGGCAGCGAGGGGCGCTCAGCGGCCGGCAACAGAAACGGCGCGCACAGGCAGATGCCTTGCAGGAACCGGAGTGTTCTCACACAAGGCAGTGGCCCGCGCGCGCCATGATTCTCAGGGGCTCGATTTCCCCGCTAAGGGAACGGGGAGCCAGAAACCCTATGCCGTAATTTCAAGAGATGCCGTACTTCTACAGGGGTGCCGGGGTCGGCACTTACTGGCACACGAACAATGCGCAGTTAGATGGATTTCTAGCTAGGCGGCCAACCGAAGAACCATCACGGTACCTCACCATTCGGCACATCCAGAACGGCTCCGACTTCGACCCCTACATCTCGCTGACAAGGTCGTACGAGGTTGCCGAGGCATATGCCGTCGCCTGGTCGAGGGAACGGCCGACCGAGAGAAGTCCGGCATATGTATATGAGATTCTTGTGGACAAAGGCGACGAAGAAACTGGCGCGGTGAAGTTGATTGATCCTGTGGCTGAGATTGTGAGGCAATGGCCGGAGCCGGTCGAGGATTCAACGTTTCACCACGACGGCGGCCAGGATTTCTTACACGCGGTGATTGATCCGGTGAGGTTCCAGGATGTATTCCAAAGGCCCTACAAGCAGGCACCGCCAGCCCAAGGCAACCCACGGCCCCCTCTACTTCGAGCCGAACTGGAGGCAATCACGCGTGCGCTGCGTGATGCTGAGATCCTCGCGGTGAGGGCAATCCCTTCACGCTGCGTGAAGAACCGTTTCCAGATCGCATACGGGAGCGTGTGAGAGCTTCGGGCGGATGAAGTCACGATCTCTTGTAGGACGGTGGATCAGCCGATATGAAATCAGGCACTATGTACGAGACAAAGTCGGTCCAGATCGCTTCACCAATTGCGGCCGGTCAACACGTTCGAATCGTCTCGGTTGAGCTTACCGTGAGGCCCTCGTTGCCGCTTGCGGTGGCGCACTACGAGATCGACGGAGTGCGGCAACCGTACGGGTTGAGGCTCGATCTGGGGAAGCGCATCATGGTGGACTCGCTGGAGGACCTGGAATTGCAGGATGAAGCGCGACAGTGCGTCGAGCAACTCCTCCGGTTTATGGCAACTGAGGAAGGTTCGGCTCTGATCGATCGTTCGCCGTCCCGAGTGGCGCAACTGCGGGTGCTTGGCACCGGAGAGCGGAGCGCCTCCCAGTCCGCTTCCGCGGCCGGCTCCCTCGGAGGTTAAGGCTGAAACAACCCAACTCGAATGGGAACGAAAAAGGCCTGCCCAGTGAGGGAAGGCCTTTTCTTTTCCTGCGCGTTTGAGCCTAGAACACGAAGCGGGCGCTGATCTGGGCGCGGCGGGCGTTGGTGCCGTCGGGGAAGCCGGCCGAGGCCGAGCCTTCGCCGAAGCGCGGCGTGGGGCGGATGGCGCCGGCGGTAGCCTGGAAGGCCTGGCCGCGGACACTGGTGTCGGAGACGTTATTGAAGACGTTGAAAACCTCGAAGTTGAGCTGCAGGTTCAGGCGTTCGGTGAACGGCAGGATCTTGGTGAGGCGGGCGTCGGTGCGGAAGATGGCCTGCGCCGGGATGGAGGAGGCGGCCATAAAGGGAACGCGGGAGCTGCCGCCGAAGCCATTGAGGCTGGTGGTGAAGGGAGCGCCGACGTAGGGGGTGCCGGACACGAAGATGGTCGGCGTGGAGTATTGCGTTGAGCCGTAGGTGGTGATCTGGGAGAGCTGCCAGTTGTTGATGAGGAACTTGGCCAGGGCGCCGTCGCTGTTGCTGAGCTTCGGCTGGTGGATGGAGCTGAAAGCCGCGCGGTGGCGCTGGTCGAGCGCGCTGGTGGACTTGTCGGACTTGTAGTCGCCGTTAAACATCGAACGGACACCACTGAAGAAGATATTGTCGCTGCCGCCGCCCTGGTTGTAATCGATGGCGTGCGACCAGGTGTAGCTGAACTGCACCTGGTGGGATTTGCGGCGCATTTTGATCTGGGTGACGAGCCCGTTGTACCAGCTCTGGCCGCCATTCTCCACCTGGTTGGCGCGGCGCCAGTTCCTATTGACGCGGTTGGCGATGAGGTGGCCCGGCGTGGTGTAGGTTCCGGTCTGCGCGCCGGCGTCGTTGAAGATGTTGTAAGTCACGTTCGGGCCGAGGGCGCCGATGTTGAGGTCGCGAACGGTCCAGAGTTGGACGCCGCGGGACCAGAGGTAGCTGGCGGTGAAGGAGACGTCGCGGACGATTTCACGTTCGATGCCGATGTCGGCCTGCTGCGTGTAGGGGTTGCGGAAGTCGTCGGCGGCGAAGGTAACGTCGACGGTGCCGGCGGGCGGCTGGCGGTCAAGGCTGGGGAGCACGAAGGGGAAGGCGGGGCCGGCGGCAAGGTCGGCGGCGACAGCGCCGTTGAGGCTGATGTTGCGCGTGTAGACGCCGTTGCTTTGGGTGAAGGTGTTCAGGACGCCGCCGGGGTAGCGGCCGTAGAAGATGCCGTAGCCGCCGCGAAGCACGGTCTTGCTGTCGTTGAAGGCGTAGGCGAAGCCGAAGCGCGGAGCGAAGTTGGTCTTGGTGGTGGGAATGCGGCCGGTTTGCGGATAGTCGGGGTTGGTGATGGTGGGCTGGGTGTAGTTGGAGTATTCGTAGCGCACTCCGTAGTTCAGGGTCAGGTTTTTGGTGGCGCGGAACTGATCCTGGACGTAGGCGGAGTAGTCGCGGATGGTGACATCGACGACGGGGTTGCCGAAGGCCTGGGAGAAGGTCTGCCAGCGCTTGGCGCCGGTGGTGTTGCCGCTGAAGTCGAGGGCGAAGTTGGTGAAGTTGGCGTAGACGTAAGAGCCGCGGCCGTTGAAGAGCTGATTGGAGTAGTCCTGCGTGTTGACGATATCGCCGCCCATTTTGAGGGTGTGGCGGCCGACGGTCCAGGTGAGGTTGTCGGCGATCTGGTGGCGGTTCTCGCTAGGGTTCAGCCGGGGCATGTAGTTGGCCACGCCGAGGTTGGCGACGCCCTGGACGGAGATGGCAAGGCGGCCGGTTTCGGCGGGGAGGTACTCAGGATTGAGGTCATCGAAGAGGCGGTCTTTGAACCAGCCGTAGCGGAGTTCGTTGACGACGGTGGAGGTGGGGATGGAGGTGTAGCTGACGCGGCCGTAGCGGGTACGGACGGTGGAGTCGCCGTTGTTCCCGATACCGGAGCCGTTGTTGAGCGCCGCGCCGGTCTGGATGCCCATGGGGGAGATCCACTTCAGGTAGTTGAATGAGAAGCTGAAGCTGTGGCGGTCAGCCGGGCGCCAGTCGATCTTGCCGAAGCCGAGGTCGGAGTTGGCCGTGCGGGGGATGGTGGTATTGTGGCGCTTGGTGATGAAGTTCACCGCCGCATCGCACTGGGCCTGTGATGCGGTGCAGGCGCCGACGAAAGCGCCGGCGGCGTTGAACAGCGGGGCGGAGTTCATCGTGGCCAGCAGCGGGAAGTCGCGGCGCACGAGTTCGGCGTTGAAGAAGTAGAAGAGCTTGTCTTTAACGATGGAACCGCCGACAGAGCCGCCCACCTGGTTGCGGGTTTCCTTGGGGACGCTGGAGGCATAGCGGTCGCGGGCGCCGAAGTCCTGGTTGCGGTAGAACCAGTAGCCGGTACCGTGTACGTCGTTGCTGCCGGAGCGGGTGACGGTGTTGATGACGCCGCCGGTGGCGCGGCCGTATTCGGCCGAGTAACCGCTGGAGAGCACTTCGAACTCCTGGACGGCGTCCTGGGAGATCTGCGTTGAGATGCGCGTGCGGCCGGCGTTTTCGTTGTAGTACTGGTTGGTCGTGTCGTTGCCGTCGGTGAGGAAGGAGTTGCCGCCGGCGATGCCGCGGAAGCTGACCAGGCCGAAGGTGCCGTCGGAGACGACGCCGGGAGCAAGCAGGACGAAGCTGTCCACGCGGCGGCCGTTGATGGGGAGATTCTGAATCAAGGCGCTGTTGACGACGGCGCTGTTGCCGGTGCGGGTTTGCTCAATGACGGGAGCGAGGTCAACCACTTCCACCTGCGTCGCGGCGGAGGCCACATTGATGGTGACGGGGAGGTCGACCACCTGGCCGACGGCAATCTCGAAGCCGCTCACTTCATAGGGCTGGAAGCCTTGTTTGTTGATGGTGACCTTGTAGCCGGCGGCGGGAACCAGGGCCGGCGCCGTGAAGATGCCGGCGGCATTGGTGCGCAGTTCGCGGCGGATGCCTTTGGACTCATTGGCGACGACCACGGCCGCTTCGGGCACGACGGCGCCGGAGGCGTCGCGAACGACGCCGGAGACACCACCCATGCCGGCGATTGCCTGAGCGGAAGCCGAGCGGGGATGGAAAAGAGCAAGAGCGAGGAGCCCCAGGGTAAGGGACAGTCGAAGTGACTTCATGTGTGGATAGACCTCTTCCAATAGGGTACCCCACGAGGAAGTGAATAATCAGTGAAGAGACCGGGCCGGAAGCCCAGGTTTTCAGGCCTCAGGCGGAAATTCAGACAATTTTCTCAGCCAGCAGAAGGAGGGACTGGCCGAGCGGAAATCCGCCACCGGCTTTGAGCCAGGCGGCTTCCACGGCAAGCGGCGCGTGGAGCAAGGCGTCCACCCACCCAGCCACGGGTTCGACCCCGCTGGAGGGAGGCGCTTTCGACAACGGTTCCCAGAGGCGGAACTTGGCCAATGCGACAGGGAGGAGCAGCGAATTGGCATAGGTGGCGCGGAGGATGCGATAGCCCTGTGCGCGCACCGCGTTGACCAGGCGGCGGCGGTTGAAGCGTTGCTTTTCCTCGGCCCATACGGAGTGGTTGCTGCGCAGAAGGTCGAGGGCCGAAACGCGCAAGACGAGCAGGCCGCCGGGGCGGGTGACGCGGGCGAACTCGGCAAGCGGTTCCGATTCGCGGCCGCGCGGCAAATGCACGATGACGTCCATGGAGACGACCGCATCGAAGGCCGACGAGCGGTAAGGCAGGCGGCAGATATCGGCCTGCACCATGCGCGGAGCGCCGAGTTGCCTGCCGAAAGCGAGGCCCTCCCAGCCGAGGTCCAGCGAGTGCATGCGCCAGCCATAGCGCTGGGCCAGTTGAACGGAGAAATGGCCCGTGCCGCAGCCGGCTTCGAGGGCGGTATTGAGCTTGCGCGCACGGGCGACGGGATCGAGGACGGCAAACGTGATTTTGCGCATGCCGCGGTACCACCAGAAGTCCTGTTCGGACTGGGCGATGTTGGCGAATTCCGCCGGGTTCATCATGTGGGCGACAACCTGTAGGAGCCCTTTTGCGTGAGGATGTGACGGAGCTTGCATTCCGGCTCTGTGAGGCCGGGCGGCAGGTAGTGGGGGAGGCACTCGCGGTAGTAGTTGAGGGTCATGCGGATGCCCTCTTCGAAGCGGACTTTTGGCGTCCAGCCGAGTTCGCGGCCGATGCGGCTGGAGTCAGTGTAGTAGCTGCCGATGTCGATCTGCTTGCGATCCGGAGGGAACTCGCGGTACTCAGGCGGTTCCATGCCTCCGGCATCGGTGCAAATGGCGGCGATTTGGCTCAGCGAGAGCGCTTCCGGGCCACCCACGTTATACTCGCGCGATTGCAGCCGTTGGGCGGCGCCGGCGGCGAGCATGGCCTCGACAACATCATCGACATAGGCCGGGTCGCGCAACTGGCTGCCATCACCGAACACCTGCAGGCGTGCGGCGGCGAGCGATTTGCGGATGTAATTGGAGAGAAAGCCCTGGCAGGGGACATCGAGGGCCATGCGGGGGCCGTAGACGTTGGTCAGGCGCAGGACCACCGCATCGAGGTCGCCGGAGCGGGAAAACATCAGGTGGTACATCGTCGCGGCATACTTGTGCACGCCGTTGAAGTCGACCGGATTGACGGGGTGCAACTCATCCACGGGGAGATATTGCGGCGCCCCGTAGACCTGACGTGTGCCGGCATAGACGACGCGCGCGCCTGGAGAGAGCCGGATGCAGGCCTCCAGGAAGCGCATTTGCGAGAGCGTGTTGATTTCCAGATCGCGCTCCGGATAGAGCATGGAGTGGATGTGGCTGATCTCACCGGCGAGGTTAAAGATGATCGGAACGCCGGCAAGGGCGGGGGCGATGCAATCCGGTTCGCCGATGTCGGCCTTGAGGATTTCAACCTTGCCGGAGGCGGGGGCGAGGTTGAACAGGTTGGCTCCGCACCCCTGGACACACGAGTCCACCACGGTCACGGACGCACCTCGCTCCACGAGACGGAGCACGAGGTTGCTGCCTATGAAGCCGAGTCCACCCGTTACGACGACTCTCTTCCCCTCGTAGGACACAAAGATTAACGATTACACCGCAAAAGAGGCGGTGGCGCAAGTAGGAAAACGCAGGAGAACGGGTATCTTCGGACCAGGTGATATGATTCCGGCATGCAGCGGGAAGGCAAGACCGTGCTGGCAGCCTGCGTTGTGACGTGGTTGACGCTGATGGTGGTTTACACGCTTTCGCGGACGTGGCCGGAGGCGCTGGAGAAGGCCTTCGATGGCGCGATGTGGGTAGGGCTCATCACTTTCCTCGTGGTGAATGGGAATTCGATTCGCGATTAGTGACGGGGATGCAACTGGACCGGGCGATGCTGGCGCAGATCGAGGTGAACATCCAGAACCTACGCATACAGCAGGAGCAGATTCAGACGCACGTCCGACTGATGGAGGACCAGTCTGCGGAACTGCGGCAGCGGTTGGGTCTTGTGCAGGTGGTGCGGCCCGGAGTCACGCTGAACAAGCCCCGCGTCGTAGTGAGACCGCAGTTGTTCAACGTGCTCGACGCCACACCACCGGAAGGTTGATGCCGATCGCGGGCGGTCTTGCTATTTTTTGCCTCCCGCAACCGCCGGTTCCACCGCCGACGCTGCCGCTTGACGTTGGGCGGCGCGCGCGAGGCGGTCGAGCATCGGCACGCTGAGGATCTTTACGCGGTTCTCGTTATCGTTGAGCGAGGCGATGGAGTTTCCGGCCTTCACCTCTTGCCCGGCCCAGTGCAGCAACGTGAGAGCGTTACTGAATAGGTCCTTGTATGTGTCGATTCGGGCGTCCTTCATGAGAGCCTGTAGCTCCTGGACGTCCTCTTCGGGTAGTTCCAATTGGATACGCATTCAACCTCCGGCCATTGGGCCGACTTCACCTGCAGCGGCACGCCGGGAGTCGTACTGCCGCTCATGAGCCATCCAGTCCTTCTGGAAGGCGGACTATAACTGTGACCTCACAGGTTTCGCTGGTTGTCTCCAGCGGGGTCAATTTCGAGGTCTTCCTCACCGGCGCTTGCGCCAGCAGGAGGCACCCAAGTTCGACGGTCGTGAACCGATGGGAGATCAACTCGACCAGACCGATGTCCAGGACATCGTGATCGTCGCTCGACATGAGGACTCCGTTTCTTCACCCAGGCTATGGGCTGTTGGTTGTTTTATGCGTCGTGTCCACTGGAGCCTCTTTCTTCTTTCTTCTTGTGTGACGCTTGGTAGCGCTTCCATGATTATATGATGACTTCATGATGATATCAAGAGGTTTTTGGGAGGATGCATCGGCATCGAAGTCAAGAGGCCGAGTGTACGAGAATTCACACTCCCTGCTCCTAAAGCCACAGCCCGAACCCGCCGATTCTCCCCGCAAGGAGGATTACGTATGTCGTACATCGAATACGTAACCATGGATCACGAGGCGGAAGATCCGATGCCGGATCTTCGTCGGACCAATGGTTTTTCGGAGGCCGATCTGGCGCGGAACCGGGCGGGGGCGATTAGCGACCAGCAGATGGGCAGGCTGTTCGGCCGGGCATTCAAGCCGGTGGGCTACCCGTTGACCGCGCTGGCGGCGTGGCTGTTTGCCTGCTTTGTGGTGAAGATGGTGGTGCCGGATATCATTCTGGTAATCGTCGCCATGGTGGGAGGCAAGATGACGACGGCGATTTTCGGCGCCGTTACCCTGGGCTGTTTGGCGGCGGCGTTTGTCGGCTTCCTCAGGAGCAGCCGGTTGACGGTGTTGCTCATTCACGATTTGAGCCGGGGCAAGTCAGCCTACCTGGATGGCCGGCTGCATGTGAGCAAAGCTGAGGACGAGGGGCTGGGGCTGGACAAGTTTCATGGGCGGAACCGGCGCCTCCGTCACTACGTGATGAACAACGAGTATTTCGAGGTGGACGAAGAGGCGGCCGAAGTGGCCGAGCGCTACGGCCTGACGGGACGCTACCGCATCTACTTCGCGCCGAAGAGCAAGCTGCTGCTGTCGATCGAACCGGCTCCGGCGGTGAAGTAAGCGGCTATTCTTCCTCGCCGGCGGGGCGCAGGGCAGGTTCAGGATACTGGGCGCGGAGGCGCTCGTACTCGCGCTTGAGCAGCGGGTTGGCGGGAAACTCCCTGCTCAGGATTTCCAGCACGCGGACGGCCTCGCGGGGGCGCTTTTCGCGGAGGTGAATAATGGACAGCAGGATGCGCGCGAACGGCCCCATATAGAAGCCCTTGCGCGAGACGACTTCCAGGTTGTGGATGGCCTTCTCTTTGCTTCCTTCGGTCTCCGGGAAGCGAATGAACCACTTCACGAAGAAGGGCAGGCTGCCGATCATGTATTCGCTGATGCCGGAGGTAAGCAGGGCGTCGTAGAAGTCGGGCACGCGTTTGCGCAACTCCACGGCATGGGCCTGGCTCTGTTTGGCGTTGGAGAGGCTCTTCATGCGCTCCTTCTCGATGAAGGCGAGGTAGTCGGTGCGCAGTCCTTCCACCATGCACAAGGCAAACAGAGCACTGGAGTCGTTGGGGCTGGTCTTGAGGCGCTTGTTGGCGAGGACTTCGGCCTGGTCGACGTTGCGGTAGAAGCTCTCGCGGATTTTGGGGTCGGGATCGATGCGCTTGTTGGAGCGGATGCGGCTGTCGTTGACGAGGAACTCGGCTTCGAGGATCTTCATCCGGTTCATCTCATAGAACAGGTAGGCGGAGGCTTTGAAACCGGGGCCGAGCGGTTCCTCGGGGTGGGCGGCGGTGTAGGCGTCGAGGATGCGGTGGGCAGAGGTGAAGTCGAAGTTGTACATCCGCTCGAGGGCGGATTTGATCTCCGGGATGGGATGCTTCGCGGTTTCGGCGCGGGCGGAGAGGGCACACAGGAGGAGGCCCGCCGCGGCGGGAAGCAGGCGGCGCGTCATGCCGCGAACAACCTGTCGAAGAACTCGCGTGTGCGGCGCTGGATCTGGGCCAGTTCGTCGGGCAGCGGCTGGTCGTGCAGGTGGTCAGGCGTCCAGCGGCTGACCAGTTCCGTGAGCATTTGCAGTTGCATGGGGGCGCTGGGCAGATTCCCTTCGGCGTGACCTGAACTGAGTCGCAGGGCGTGATCGATGGAACGATAGAAAATGGCCGCGTCGTTGAGAAACTGAGCGTCGGCGCGGTCGAGGTGACCCATCTTTTCCACAATATCGATGCGGGCGGGCGTATTCAAGACCTTGAAGAAAATACCCGCACCCTTGAGCCGCAGGTACATGAGGGCGAAATCGATGTCGTAGTAGCCGCCGCGGCCGGCTTTGAGCGGATTGGCCACCCCGATTTCCTGCTCCAGCCGCTGGCGCATCTGCCGCAGCTTGGTGCGCGAACGTCCGCCCTGCCCGTAGCGCCGCCAGTCGACCTCCTGGAGGTCGTTTAGGAAGGTCGTGCCGCGCTCGAGGTTGCCGGCAATGGCGCGCGACTTCATATACGTGATGCCTTCCCAGGCCTCGGCCTGTTTTTCAAAATACTCCTTGTACTTGCCCTCGGTCTGAACGAGCGGGCCTTCGCGGCCGTTGGGGCGGAGGCGGGTGTCGATGGCAAACAGCGTCCCCTCGCCGGTGTAAGCGGTGAGGAGTTCGACCAGGCGGGTGGCGACACGGGTCCAGAAGTGCTTTTCGGGAAGGTCCTCGTCGGGGAGAACAAAGACCAGGTCGGCGTCGGAGGCGAGGTCGAATTCCAGCATGCCGAGGCGGCCCAGGGCGATGACCATCAGCTGGTCAAGAGGGAGGTAGGAGGCCTGAGCGGGCGGGTATTGGGTGAGAACCTGATCGAGGGCGAGGCGGTAGAGCGCGGCAATGACGCAGTCGGCCAGTTCGCTGGTGCGGCGCAAGGTTTCAAAGATGGGCCGGTGGAGGCAGATGCTCTCGCTTTGGATGCGCAGCATTTCGCGGCGGAAGAAGCGGCGCACATCGGGGGCATCGTGCAGCAGCGCGGGCATCTCTTCGTAGCGGGTGCGGGCTTCCGGTTTGACCCGCATCTGGTGGAGTTCCTCGATCAGTTCGGGCTTGCGGACGAGTTGTTCGGCGAAGAAGGGGGAGTGCTCGAAGAGGTCGACGACATAGCCGGCCAGCGTGGGGTCTTCGTCGAGCCAGTTGAGCCACTGCTGGTTGGGGAGCACTTTTTCGAGGAAGTGCTCAAAGCTGCGCAGGCCGTAGGTGAGCTTGAGGCGGGAGAGGGTGGCGGCGAGGCCGGAGGCCTTCATTTCCAGGGAGCGGACGAGGTTGCTGGGCGCGCCGGCCCCGCCGGGCAACTGTTGGAGGATGGCCTCCATTTCCGCCTTGGGGATTTCGCTGACGGCGGCCGAGGGTTCGCGGTAATGGGCGGGAATCTGGGCGTGGATAACGCGCTCGTAAATGTCCTTGACCTGGGTGAAGTGGCGGTCGAGGGTTTCGCGGAGGGCCTTGCCGCTCGGTTCAGAGCCGAGCTGCCCGGCGGGCATGCAGCGGGCCATCAGGTGGATGACATCCTCGTCGTCGGGCAGCAGGTGGGTCTGCAGATCGTTGGCGTACTGCAGGCGGTGTTCGATATTGCGCAGGAACTGGTAGGCGTTGGCCAGGCGCGAGTATTCGGTTTCGCTGAGCAGCCCCTTGTCGCGCAGGCGGAACAGGGCCAGCAGCGTGCCGCCGTGGCGGACCCAGGGCTCACGGCCGCCATGAAGGCGCTGCAGGCATTGGACGAGAAATTCGATGTCGCGAATGCCGCCTGGGGCGAGCTTGACGTCGATGCCGGGCTTGGCCTGGCGCTTCTTGGCCATCTTTTCGCTGATGCGCTCGCGGGCCAGGGACACGGCTTCAATGGCGGTGAAGTCGAGCGTGGTGGCGTAGGTGAGGGGCTCGACGAAATCGAGGAGCTGGCGGCCAAGCGAGCGGTCGCCGGCGGCGGCGCGGGCCTTGATGAGCATCTGCAGTTCCCAGTCGCGGGCCCGCTTCTGGTAGTACTCTCGCGCGCCGTCCATCGAGATGCAGACATCGCCGAGGGAGCCTTCCGGACGCAGGCGCAGGTCGACGCGGTAGCAAAAACCGTAAGGCGTGTAACCGCTCAACAACTCGGTCAGCTTGGTGCAGAGCTTTTTGAAGAACTCCTTGTTGGAGATGCGGTCGGCGCCGGTGGTTTCGCCGTTGTTCGAGTAGACGAACATGAGGTCGATGTCGGAGCTGTAGTTCAGTTCGCGGCCGCCGAGTTTGCCGAGGGCGAGAATGGACAGGGCGCCGTCCTCGGGCTCGCCGTGCTTGTGGCTCAATTCGTGGCGGATGCGCAGGTAGGCCGACTCGATGATGGCGTCGGCGAGGCTGGAGATCTCTTCGGTGATGTCGCTGAGCGTGCCGAACTGCAGGACGTCGCGGACGAGGATGCGCAGCATCTGGCGGCGGCGGAAGCGGGCGTACTCAACGGCCGGGGGCACGCCGGCGCCGTATTCTTCAAGCGAGCGCTCCAGCCGCTCCATGTATTCGCCGGCGCTGACGACGCGGTGGAGATCGCCATGGGCGCCCATGGTTTCGATCCACTCGGGCGTTTTGAGCAGCTCTTCGCTGAGGAACTGGCTCTGGCTAAACACGGCGACAAGGTATTGCAGCAGGGCGGGCGAAACGGCAAGGCGTTGGAAGGCGGCCGGTTTCTGATCGAGCAGACGGCGCAGGTAGTGCAGCACGCTATCCGGGTCGGCGCTGCGCGACAACAACAGGCGCAAGCGTTCCTGGGTGGCGGGGTTGAGTTCGTCACTAAGCGAAAGAGCGTTCGCTTTGGCGCGTGCACGGTCACGAAACACGGCGATATCGGCAAGGCGCAACATACAGTGTGCTGATCGGAATCAGGATCCGGCGGAGGTGATCACAAGACGGGGTGGCCCTCTCCCTGTGGCTAGTCTATCGAACTTCCGGGCGGGGGGAGTTCTCACCGCGGGTGGGCGGGGAGGCTCCTGCGTGAGGCGGAAGCGCCGGCGATGGTGTCGCGGCGAGGTGTGCAGGCGCGGCCGGGGGAACGGACTAGACGTCCTGCTCGGCGAGGGTGACCGGATCGCCGGGCCGGAGCGGGCCGCCCTGGATGACGCGCGCATAGACGCCGCTCAGTCCCCAGCGCGGCGAGCCGGGGTCGTTTTTCTTGACCTGGTCGTCGAAGATCCGATCGCGGAGGGTGGCGCCGTAAACGTCGATGGTGCGGCAGGGCGAGCGGCGCTTGGTGATTTCCAAGATCACTTCACTGCCGACGCGCCAGCGCTGGCCGGGTTGCAGGCCATGGCGGCCGATGCCGCGGATGGTCAGGTTTTCCCCCAGCGCGCCGCAGAAGAGCGGGTAGCCTTCCCGCTTGAGTTCCTCCAACCCTTCGCAGGTGAGGATGAGCACGGCCTGGTCGGGCAGACCGTGGAGATTGGTGTAGCGGAAGCGGTCACCTTCGAGTCCCACCTTGGTTAGGGTTGCCTCGGCGACGGGCTGGTTGGGTAAACCGCCGGGTCCGAGGCTGACTTGTACTACTGTTCCGTCGTTCATACTTCTATTGTCCAAAATCGGGCTTGGACGGAGTTGTGCCGAAATGCCACATTCGCGGAGCCAGGCTGATTGCGTAGGCAGGCTGGCTGGCGGCGGGGTTCTGAATTCTTTCTGAAGTTGATCCATGCGGCATGGGAAAATCGCTACCTTGACCAGAGGGAATTCCGCGACGATGATTGGCTCCGAGTTTGGCGCGAAGGCTGAGTACACGCCGGCGGCAGTGGACATGCTTGCGGCCAGCCTGGGGTGCGCGCAAAAGGTTTCGCAGGGGGTGCGCGACGGGGGGAGCTGTTACATGACGGAATACCTTCCGCGCGATCAGTCGCGGCGGGAATTCAACCGGCACTTCCGCGTCACCGTGTATGCGCTACCGGCGCCGGTGGAGGCCGCGGCGCATCACGTGGAGGCGATTCTCCAGCACGCCACGGCGGCGGCGCATCAGGCGGAGGCTTTGGTGCGGGAACATGTTGTCGTACCGGCGCAGCTGGGTGGGCTGGCGTTCCTGGACTACTCGGTGTGGGGCGGGCACTACGTGGTGGCGGTGGTGAGCACCGGCGACCACCATGTGGCGGTATTGGAACTGGCCACGCGGCAAGGAGCGATTCCGTCGTTGGGAGATGTGAATACGCTGCGGTCGATTGCGCTGCCGCGCTGACTGAGGAGCGTGGCCCGAAAAACCGGCGGGCCTCGCAGCCCGGAGGCGGCGAGGCCCGTTCAGTTCCTGTGGGTGAGTCTGCACCGAGACATTGCCCGGCGGTGTTGGGCCGGGCAGAGTCCGTTGTGCGGGATGGCAGTCCGGAGCGCACAGGGCCGAGGCGACGTATTGCGTCGCCCGGCTCCGTTGTGCGCGATCTAACTAGAAGATAAACTTCACCAGGAGGCGGCCCGAGAAGCCGGGGTTGAACCAGTCGTCCATCCCGAATAGCGGGCTGAACGCCTTGGAGCCTTCCGAGGTGGCGTTGATCATGGCCCGGTAGTCGTACCCCTTGGCGAGGTCGATCGGGGCGAGGTTGATCTCGGCGCTGGTGCGGGCGCGGTTGAGTTGCGTCCACTTGCTGCGCGAGGTCTTCTGGTTGAACAGGTTTTGCGCGTTGAACTCGAAGCGCAGGCGCTTGCCTTCGGCGACATTGATTTCATGGCCGAGGACGAGGTCGGTCTGCGTGAGGAACGCGGTGCGGCCGAGGTCGCCGCGGCCGTTGACAAAGATCTGCGTGCCGTTGATGGTGTTGACCAGCGTGCTGAGCGGGGTGCCCGAGCCACCGTACCAGAAGGCGCCGATGTCGGTGCCCTGGCGGTCGCCCCATTTGAACGACTTCGAGCCGTAGAGCTTGAAGACGTGCGGGCGGTCGGTGGGCAGTGGGCCCTGCGGATCGAGGCCGCCGCGGGCATCCCACAGGAGTTCGTCGATGTCCCAGGCGCGGTTGGCGTTGCCGCCCGGACGGGCGATGACGCCGGCGCTCTGCTGATCGAGGCCGAAGACGCCGGCGGCATCAGCGCCGGTGCGGACTTCCTCGGAAGAGGCGAGGCCGGAGTAGTTGCCGCGCAGCTGCGAGTAGACATAGCTGGCGCTGCCGAACCAGGAGCCGAAGCGCTTGGTGAGCTGCATCTCCATGGCGTTGTAGTTGCGGACGGCCTTCGGCGTGGGGAACGGCTTGGTGGCGCCGGAGGGAGGAGTTGTGGAGGCGATACCCGAGCCGGGATTGGCGTAGAAGTATTCCTCGTTGCCGTCAACGAGCACGCCGAGGTCCTCGATGGTGCGAATCAGGGTGTTGCGCACGTAGCCGGCGCGGAGCACGGTTTGAGGAGCGATTTCGTACTCAAAGCCTGCGTTGAAGAGCTGGCTGGCCATGGGCTTGATGTCCGGATCGATCGTGTTGAAGCCCGGCACGCGGCGGTTGCGGAAGGAGTCCGTAACGGTGGGGTTCCACAGATCGCGGCCCGGGAGATTCCTGCTGTTCAGGCTGTTGACGTCGAAGGTGTCGAGCGCGCGGTAGCGGACGCGCCAGTAGTCGCCGCCGAAGGTGCCGCGGGCGAGTTCGTACTTCACCCAGTCGTAGTAACGGCCCCAGCTGCCATAGACCTTGAGCTTGCCGGTGCCGAACACGTCGAAGGAGGCGCCGATACGGGGGGCGATCTTCTTGCCCCAGCCAAAGTCAAACGCGAATTCCCGCACGTCGCGCTGGAAGGAGGGGACGCGCTCGGACTCAAGCCGCAGGCCGAGGTTCAGGGTCAGGCGCGGAATAATGCGCCAGTTGTCCTGGAAGTAAATGTTGTTGATGTTGGCGCCGGTGGCGCCGCCGGTACCGAACTCGTGATACTCGTAGTAGCCGTAGGTGCCGCGCTGCGCGGCGGGAACGCCAGGGACCGACGAGGTAAACGCGCGGTTCCAGAAGATGTTGATGTAGCCGCCGGTGGGGTAGTCCTGCAGCACATTGTTGACATTCTTCTGGGTGCCGATGCCGATTTTGAGGTCATGCGTGCCGCCGGCGCGGAAGAACTGGTTGAAGTCGGCCTGCACATAGGTGCGGGTGACGATGTCCCAGCGGGAGCGGGCCACGCGCGGCGTGTTGGTCGTCCCGGAGGGGCCGATCAGGTTGGCCGGCACGCCAGGGGTGCCCACGGCGGTGACGGAATAGGTGACCGGGGTGATGTCGGGCAGACCGACGTCCTTATAGTTATCCCAGAAGCGACCGGCGCGAACCGAGAACAGCGACGTCGACGAAAGCGTCCAATCGAGTTGGGCGCCGTAGTTGGACTGCGGCGCGAAGAATCCCTGGGTGGAGCGGATGCTGTTGGCGGCCTTCGAAGAGGTGATGCAATTCGGGCATTCCCCGCCGTAGCCAGGCAGCGTGCCGGTCGATTTGGTGGGCGTCCACAACCAGTGCATGCTGCCGCGAAGCGTCTTCGTGATGTCGAAGGAGAGCTTGTTGAAGAGCATGTGGCGGGTGGAGTCCTGATCGATCGAACCGGTCTCGGTGCCGTTGGCAAAGCCGTAATCGTTGGTGCGGCTGCCGAAGTTGGGCGACGCGGCGCTATAGAAATAGAGCCGGTTCTTGACGAAGTAGCCGCCGAGGGCGTAGCCGATCTCGTTGTTGTCGTTCTTTTGCTTGGCGTCCTGGTAGTAGGCCGTCGTGGTGTCGTTCGACGGGCTGAGCAGGAGGCGCTTGCGGTTGGCGGCGCTGATCTTGTTGCCCGACAGGTAGTAGTGAATGTCGCCGTGGAAGCTGTTGCCGCCGGATTTGGTGACGGCGCTGACAACGCCGCCGAGGGCGCCGCCGTATTCGGCGGAGATGCCGCCGGTCTTTACCTGGACTTCCTGCAGGATTTCAAACACGGCGTCCTGACGCGACTGCCCGTTGAGCAGCGAAGTGGTCGAAATGCCGTCAATTGTGAAGTTGTTCTCGGCGCCGCTGGCGCCGTTCACCTGAATGCCGCCCTCGATCTCACCTGAGTTCACCGAAGTGGAGTTGAGCGCGAGCGACTGGAAGCTGCGAGCCTTGGGCAGGCGGTCAAACTCTTCCGACGTGATGTTGTTGGCCATCGTCGTGTTCGTGGTGTCGATGAGCGGAGCCGCATCGGTGACCTGAATCGTCTGCTCGGTGTTGCCGACGGTCATTTTGGCGTCGACGGTGAGCGTTTTGCCCAGCAAGAGGTTCACTTCGGGGACTTCGTAGACTGAGAAGCCCTTCAGCTCGAAGCGGACAACGTATTTGCCGGGTTCGAGGTTGCGGGCCTGATAGGCGCCGCTGCCAGTGGTCGTGGTCTCGGTGACGCGCCCGGTGACTTTGTTTGTAACCGTCACCTTAGCGCCCGGCAGCACGCCGCCGGAGGAGTCCATGGCCGTGCCATTGATTTCCGAGAATCGTTCCTGCGCGGTAGCGACGAAGCCCGAGGACAGCAGGATAAGAAGAAGAGAGAGGACCGCGAAGTGGAAGGTGTACCGTTGCCAGTCAGCAACGAGACGCCACATCCGCGGAACAACGGTGTGAGTGTGTTTCATAGACCCTTTCCAAGAGATACGCAAATTGTGCCGGCCCGCCGGACCTGGGAGGGAGCCCCCAAAGACCGACGAAACGGGCCAACTCACCGCTCCAGTGTGGTTGACTAGAGCACCTTGCGTGCCACCGACCACCATTCGCAGTTCGGCAACCAGTACAGTTGGGGAATACGGCAGCCCACTGATATGTGCGAGGTTCCTAAGATGTAGCACGGAAAGAGTCGAAGTGAAAGCCAAATGAAATGAGAAAGTTGGCCAAAGAGCGAGGAATTTCACATCGCCCCCACATTCCAGTGGTTGTCGATCATTTTACTGGACTATGCGGTTGGGTCAAATTGCACACGAATGTGCAATTCCGGTAGGCGGGCAGGGAGTTTCCCCCACATTGTGGAAATACAAGCAGGAGGTAAGATTAGCGCTGATTAAGCAGTCTACACACGAAAGTTTAGACCCACTCACGTGTGGTGCTTTTCGTCGGGTACGGTTGAGCTCTGCTAGGGAACCGTTGCGATCTGGGCGAGGATGGCGTCGGTAACGGCATCCCGGAACATGGTACCGCCCGAGAGCAGGTTATCGAGCGACATGAAGTCGTAGGGCATGTCGGGGTAGACGCCAACGTTTTCGAGATAGGAGGTGGTCGGATAGCCCTGGATGGAGACCGGGCCGGTACGGACCAGCAGCGACACGGTGACTGAGGCGGAGGCCTCCGAGTAGGGGCCGACGTCATAGCTGTTCACCGCGCCGCCGGCGCCGTTGGTGCGGTAGCCGAAGAGGGGTCCGCGGCGGGAGTCCTGGATGACGGCGGAGAAAATGTCGCTGGCCGAGGCGGAGTACTCATCGGCGACCAGGACAAGCGGCTTGCGGTAAGCCAGGGGGTGGGGCAGGCGCTCCAGGCTCTCGGTGCAGATCGGGACCGGGCCGGAGCGGCCGCGAAGTTCGCGATAGGCGGACTCGACGTTGCGGTAGTGAGACTCCAGCAGGGCGATGACGTGGGGCGGCGCATCGAGGGCGATGGCGCGTTGCCAGGCGTTGTAAAAGGACGAGACGATGCGGAACGTGGCCCGCACCTCAACGGCGACCCCCTGGAAGGAATAGGGGATGAGCCGGCGCAGGAGTTCCTCGGTGTAGCAGCCGTCGCCGCCGCCGTTGCGCATGATGTCGATGACGAGGCCGTCGGTGTTGTCGTTGAAGAACTGAATTTCGGTATCGAACTGCCGTAGCGCGGCGGCGGCGCCGGCGCTGGGCGCGAAGGTGGGAATGCGGAGGAATCCGATGCGCTTACCGCCGGCGGTATAGGTTCCGGAGAAGAACGAGTCGGTGGAGAGCCGGCCGAGGCGCTGCACGAAGCCGGTGGGCAGGGGGAAGCCGGGCCGGATGCCAAAGCCGAGGACGGCGGGAACGCCGGGGAGTTCGGGTTCGGGTTCGCGCGAGGGCAGGCGCAGGTTGCGGAACTCGGCGAGCGGGGCCAGCCAGGGGCTGACGATGTCCTCATTGCCGTCATTGGCGGCGGCTTGCGGGGAGGCTCTGAACGTGGGGGAGGGCGTTGTGCCGCCTTCGGCCAGTGGGACGCCGAACTTGGTGACCGGGATCGTGTACACGGCCTCCTCACCGGTGGCGCGGGAGCGGATGGTGAGAGCCACCTCATCGCCGATGTTGCGGGCGCGCGGGTTGCTCGATTCCGACGTCGAAAAAACGCGTTGCAGCGCCGTGCGGCGGCGGGCCGAGTGGTTGCCGCTGGATACGGTCAGCGAGTTGGCCGCGACGACATCGGCGATGGGGACGCCGTCGACGGCGACGATTTCGTCGCCGATCTGGAAGGGAAAGCGCGACACGGGCAGCGCGGAGCGGGTGATGGCGTCGATGCGCGGCACGTCCTGGTAGTAGTCGGCATGCAGCGGAAGACTGACGCGGTAGAGCGAGGGCGAGCTGAAGCTGGAATGGGAATCCTCAAGCGAGGCGACATACTCGCCGCACACCTGGTAGAAATCCATGTCGGTCTTGGCGGCACGGGCGCGGGCGATCCAGGGAGCAAGGTTATAGAAATCGAAGCCGTTGAACTGCTTCTTCCACTCATAGGGCGCGTAGTATTTGGCATACTGCGCGGCCAGGATGCGAAGGTCGAGCTCCTTCTGATCGGGCGTGAGGCCGGCCATGAGCGCCGGGGCGAGCGAGGCGAGTGCGAGCAGTGTGGTGAGAATGCGCATGTTATTGCCCCTTGGCGATCTCGTCGAGGATCGCTTGCGTGAAGGCGTCGGTGAACAGTTTGCCGCCGGAGAGGAGGTTGTCGCGGGTCATGTAGTCAAAGGGGATGTCGGGGCGGACGCCGATATTTTCCAGGCGGTTGGTGGTGCCGTAGTCGTCGGTGCCGATGTAGCGGTTGCGCGCCCCGATGGTCCAGGTGACGGTGGTGTAGGTCTCCGAGTAGAAGCCGGTGTTCATTCCGAAGACGGCTCCGCCGGCTCCGTTGGTGCGGTAGCCGAACAGCGGTCCGCGGCCGGCTTCCTGCAGGATGGCGGCGGTGTAGTCGGCGTAGGAGATGCTCAGTTCATCGGTGAGCACGATGAGCGGCTTGGAGTAGGCCAGGGTATTGCCGAAGCGGTCGCGGGCGGTGTCGCGCTCCAACGTGAGCGTACAGCCGGGCAGGACGTCGGTGAGGCCGCGGTTCTGCTTGTAGGCATCGCGAACCCCCTGAACGATCAGTCGAAACTGCTCCATCAACTCTTCGGGAAGTCCGAGCCCCTCCAGTTCGAGGAGTTGGGCTTCGGCCTGGGTGAGGACGGAGCGCGTGGCGCGCAGTTGATCGCCGAGAGCGAAGTAAGGATAGGGGATGAGCAGGTCCATCGCATCCTCGGCATAACAACCGCCGCCGGTGTTGCGGGTCAGGTCGAGGACGAGGCCGTCAGTGTTGGCATTGAGGAAGGTGACTTCGGCGAAGAGTTCGTTTAAGGCGGTGAAGTCGTTGGCGGGGGCGAAATTGGGGAAGCGGAGATAGCCGATACGCTTGCCGCCGGATGGATAGATGCCGGAGAAGTGGAAATCGCTGGCACGCGAACCGAGGCGGACCTGGAAGCCCTGCGGCAGGGTGAAGTAGGGGTTGCGGCGGCCGAGTCCGCGCATGCGCTGCGCGCCGAAGGCTGCCGGGTTCCAGGCCTTGGTCTGGAAGGATTCCAGCATGGGGGCTGTCCCCATGGGCAGGCCATAGTGATTGAGCCGTGCCTCGCCTGTAGTGCGGACTTGGGCGCGGGCGTTGGGCGACGGGACAGGGCCTGCCGAGGTGAGCGGGTAACCGGACTTCTCCCAGGCCAGTTCGTAGGTTTCCAGGTTGCCCGTGGCGGCGCGGCGGATCTCCACGCGCAGCTTGTCGCCGACTTCCGGGGCGCGGGGATAGACGGATTGGACACGATAGAAGAGATACTGCGCGGCAAGCCGGCGCGTGGCGCGCTCATTGGCAAACACCACCGTGCGGCTCAGTTCAGCGAGCCAGTATTCCACGGGGCGGCCGTCGAGCGAGACAACCTCGTCGCCGATGGCGAACGGGAAGTCGGCGCTGGGCAAGGCGGTGCGGTCGATGAAATCCAGGAGCACCTTGCCCTCGTAGACATCGGCGTCGATGGGGACGCTGGCGATGAAGGTGGAGCGGTTGGTGGCCGAGGAATGGGTGTCTTTCAATGAAGCAATGTATTCGGCCTGAATGTCGTAGTATTCGATGTCGGTCTTGGCGGCGCGAATACGGTCCACCCAGGGCTGAATTTTGAAGAGGTCGACGCCGAACAGGTCGCGCTTGAATTCATACGGGCCATACTGTTGGGCGAAGACCCCGGCCAGATGCTGGAAGTCCAGCAGGCGCTGTTCGGTGGTCATCTGAGCCTGAGCGGAGAGGGGCAGCAGGGTCAGAAGGACCGCAGCGAGGCAAAGAAATCTCTTCATGGTTCCTCTTATGGCGTTATGGGACGAACAAAGGGGCGGATAAGTTCCGGCTATTTCCGGTTTCGATCACCGAATAACCGGTGGATGATTTCCGCACATCGGCGGTTCCACGATAGTTACCGGGCAGGGCAGCGAGCCAGACAGTGAAGGAAGTGTGCACGCGTTGGTAGCCTCCGATCCAGCGGTACGTTTTGGTATCCATCAGTGTCCCACGATCGATGGATTTGCGTAGGCCCTCGGCGTAGGGCGTGGAGCCGAATTCGATGCCGCGGGCGACGGCCTGTCCGTTCCAGGGCAACGTCGTATTGCGGCGGTTTTCCATCCAATCACCGAGCCAGGGGTTGTCGGAAGCGGGAAAGGTGTAGCCGATGAGGACGGGAAACTTCGCGTTGTAGAGTGTGAACCAGTGTTCCTTGCGAGCGGGGTCGAGCCGCCAGGCGGTGTAGCGGCCGTCGTTTTCCTTTACCATCGGCCGGGCGTCGAATTCTCCGGCGGCGGACTTCATGCGCGGCCAACGGTGTTCGCCCAGTGGCGTCGCGTCGCCGCGGGTGGCGTCCATGTCGAGCATGGTGGCGCCGGATTCGACAAACGGCGGACCGAAGGTGGCGTGTTGCATCCAATTCACCGGGCGATCGAAGGGCAGCAGGTTTTCCACCCATTCGTCCACCTGCACGCCGGTGGCTCCGCGGGCTAGCGTAATGCGGCGTCCGGCGCGGAAGCGGGTGGTGCGCAATTCTGCTTCCACCTCAATCGAGACCGCATCCGCTGTGACGGTGTGGCGCACGAGTTTCCATTCCACAATGGGCGCTTCGCCATGGTTGCCGAGGCCGTTGCGCGCTTCGTCCTCAGACGAGACGGGACCATAGAAGGGGAAGCAGAGCAGGTGGCCCATATAGCCGGAGTGCAGGACGCGGTGCGGGTTGTCGCCATAGAGAGCGTCGTGTTTGGCCGGATTGTAGGCGTAGGGTTCGATGGTCGGGTAATGGGGAATGCGGAAGGGATTCACCTGCCGGGCGGGGTCGCCGGTGAGGAAGCGGAGTTCGGCGATGTGCCCGCCGCCTTTCAACACGGACGCCCGAACGACGCCATTGGAAAGGACATAGGCATGCCGCCCATGGATCTGTTCTTCGGCGAAGCGTGGCGATTGGGCCAGGAGGGGAAACGCAAGCACGGGGAGCGCAAGCAGGCTGGCGCTGAGCATTCTCATGTGAGGATCATATAGAACAAGGAGGGCGGCATGCTCAGCAAGCCCCATGACGATTTGATGGATGGCGAGGAGTGGCGGGCCTTTCTCCGCGAGAACAGCTTCGGCCAGGTGATCGCCCCGGGGCGGGGACGCGACATGCCGGTGGTCACGCCGTTGCACTTC
This sequence comes from Acidobacteriota bacterium, assembly GCA_017304135.1. GTDB lineage: Bacteria > Acidobacteriota > Terriglobia > Bryobacterales > Bryobacteraceae > JAFLBB01. The sequence continues at coordinate 31,000 of JAFLBB010000047.1, forward strand.
GCCCTCGGACGTGACGACGCGGCCGTGTTTCACCTGCAGCGGGCCAATCCCCTGCTCGCAGCCTTGCGCGACAACCCGGCGTGCCTGCTGGCGGTGATCGGCAGCTATGTGTACATCCCGTCGGAATGGAACGCCGCGCCGGAGGACGAGACGCGGTGGGGCGTGCCCACCAGCTACTACGCCGCGGTTCAGGCAAGTTGCACGGCGGAAATCGTGGATGACGCCGAGGGGATTGCCTACATCCTGAACCAACTCATGAAACGGTATGAGCCTGGCGGAAGCGGGCATGAGCGGGTGGAACCGGGCGACTCGCCCTACGGCAAGCTGCTGGGCGCCATTACCGGCGTGCGGCTGAACGTTACGCGCGTGACAGGCAAATTCAAGTTCGGCGGCAACCGCGACTCGGCCCACCGGCTGCGGGTGGCGGCACGGCTGGCCAAACGGAACGGCCCGCTGGACGCTTCGGCGCGAGCCCACCTCTTGCGCCGTGATGAGGCGCGGCGTCCGTCCGACGCGGCCGGCGGCGAATGATAGAATCAGCCGCGAATGGGTGACGATCAGTCCGCTCTGCCATATGAACTTGCCCCGCGCGAGGTGAAAGCGAAGCTCGACGCCGGAGAGGCCTTGGCGCTGCTGGACGTGCGCGAGCCGTTTGAGCATACACTTACGCACATAGAGGGTTGCGAGTTGATTCCGATGAACACCGTACCGGCGCGCCTGCAACACATTGAAGGTCTCGCCGAGGGAGGCCTGCTTGTGGTGTATTGCCATCACGGGGTGCGCAGCCTGAGCGTGGTGAGCTGGCTGCGGGCACAGGGCGTGGCCAATTGCATCTCCATGTCGGGCGGCATCGAAGGATGGTCGCTTGAGGTGGACCGGAGGGTGCCCAGGTACTAATGATGAAGCTCTACTGGAAGAAGACCTGTTCGACGTGCCGCGATGCGCGCAAGTATTTGCTGGAACTGGGCGCGAAGTTTGAGGATGTCGATCTCGCCCCAGGGCTGAGTGTGGCTGAGCTCGATGGCCTCATCGGCAAGCGCGACTACAAGCAATTTCTCAATTTCCGCAACGAGCTCTACCGCGAGCGGGGGATGAAGAAGAGTCCGCCCACGCGCGACGAAGCGCTGCGCCTGATGTCGGAGAATCCAAACCTGGTGCGGCGGCCTCTGCTGGTGAAAGGCAGGTCGATCGTGATCGGGTTTGACAAGGATGCGATGAAGGAGATGGCTCAATGAAGCGCCGTGATTTTTTTGAGACAGCCATGGCGACGCAGTTGGGCGCTGCGCCTCTGCTGCAGGCGGCCCAGGTGGGAACACGCCCGGCAATGAAGATCACCGACATCAAGATGTGGCTGGTGGGAGTGGGCGGGCGCAACCTGTGCTTCGTCAAAGTGGAAACCGACCAGGGCATTCACGGCGTCGGCGAGGCCTATTCGTGCGGTCCGGACGAGGCCACGCGGGCCGTGGTGATGGACTTCAAGCCGTGGCTTGTGGGCCAGGACCCGCGCAACATCGAGCACATCTGGAACTTGATGTACAACTTCACGCGCTTCCCTGGCGGCATGGTGGTGAACGCGGCGATGTCGGGTATCGACCACGCGCTGTGGGACATCGCCGGCAAAGCGGCCGGGCTGCCCACCTATATGCTGCTGGGCGGCAAAGTGCGCGACAAGATTCGCGTCTACCAGAGCTGCAGCGGCTCGACGCCGCGCGAGCTGGCCGAAAACGGTAAGCGCCTGGTGGAGAAATATGGTTACACGGCGCTCAAGATGCGGCCGCAGCCGGGCAAGGACAACCAGCTACCTTATAATGCCGTGACGCGCCAGGCCGGCGAGCGCGTGCGGGCGCTGCGTGACGCCGTGGGTCCTGACGTGGACATTGGCTGCGATATTCACGCCCGCTTCTTTGAAGTACGCCGGGCGGCGGCGCTGGCCAAGGCCATTGAGCCCTATCATCCAATGTGGCTCGAAGAGCCCATTCGCCCGGAAAACGAGCACGCCATGCAGAAGCTCGCCGAGCAGGTGAACATCCCTCTGGCCAGCGGCGAGTGCAACTACACGCGGCACGAGTTCCGCAAGATTTTGGCGCTGCAGGCGCTCGATATCGTGCAGCCGGACATTTGCGTGTGCGGCGGCCTGCTCGAAATGAAGAAGATCGCCACCATGGCCGAGGCGCATTACGTGATGGTGGCCCCGCACAACCCTATGGGCCCGCTGGCAACGGTGGTGAACGTGCATTTCGCCGCCTCGACTCCGAATTTCCTCGTGCTCGAATACCATCCCGATGACGTCTCGCCGCGCAAGGATCTGCTCAAAGAGCCGCTGATGGTGAAGGACGGCTACCTTCCGTTGCCGACCAAGCCTGGCCTGGGCGTGGAGCTGAACGAGGAAGCATTCAAGCACTATCCGCCCAAGCCGTGGCATCGCGGCTTCGACTATCGTGTCGACGGCAGTGTGGCCTACATTTAAGCACGACGCCCCACGATCGATCTGAGCGCTTTCGGTCTGGAATTGCGCCTGTCTGTATGGAGAGGTTGGATTCCATGTGGGTTGGCGCGGTTCTGATCGGAGTGGCGCTGTTGAGCACACTGCTGGTGGCGATGTCGGTTGTGAATCTCCATCGCCGGCAGCCGATGGGAGGCAGGCTGGCGGTGATCCATACACTGGCGTTGATGGCCGTGTTGTGGATGGTGCTGGGGGCGATGCTGGTGTTCTGCCACGGCGGGAGGCAAGGAGTGCCGCCGGGCTTCGTGTTGATGGTGTACGTGATGGGCGCGGTGGCCGAGGTGGCTTCGCTCGTCGTCCTGGCTGACCGCAACGCCGACCGCATTGCGGTGATCGGGCTGCGCACGGGTATTGTCGCCATTCCCCTGATGTTGGTATTCTTTGCCGGACTGAGCCTGTAGCGCGATGCCACTTCCCTCGTTCCCCTATCACCCCGACCCGATCCTGAGCGGCAGCATCGTGCCGGCCGAGACCGCCTGCGCCTGCTGCGGGGAACGGCGCGGCTATGTCTACGCCGGGCCCGTGTACACGGAGGCGGATGGACTCGACGACGCGCTGTGCCCGTGGTGCATCGCCGACGGTTCGGCGAGCGAGCGCTTTGAGGCCACGTTCGTGGATGAGGCGGCCATCGAAGGAGAGTTGCCGGAAGAGGTCGTACAGGCGGTGTCCCGGCGCACGCCGGGGTTCAACGCCTGGCAGCAGGAGCGCTGGTTCGCCTGTTGCGAGGACGCGATGGCCTTCGTCGAACCGTTCGGCGCGGTGGAACTGCAGGGCAAGTACATGCGACTGCAAGGCGAGGCGATGATGCTCATCGTGCACGAACTGGGCATCTCAGGCGGCGCGGCTACGCGCTATATGAACTCGCTCGATCGCGCCAAGGGGCCGACGGCCTATCTCTTTGCCTGCCGCCATTGCGACACGAAGAGGATCTACATCGATTCGCTGTGAGCGCGCCCTAGGGCGCGACGCAACTGAAGCTGGCCGCTTCGTCGATGGAGCCGGAACCCTTGTACTTCACCACCTGCGGATACGGGCAGATGGGACGCGAGCGGAGCACCTGTCCCTTTTCGATGCGCGAGGTGATGAGGCTCTCCGGCGTCTTGCCCTCTTCGACCCAGCGGATGACGGCGGCCAGCGGATCGAAGTTGGCGCATCCCACGCCGCCGCCGCAATGGAACACGCCGGGCACGGTGTAGAAGCGGAAGAAGTCGCGCGTGGACGGACCCATCTTCGCCAGCACCTCATCGTAGTAGTCGACGGCGCGCTGGGCGTTGAGCGCCTGATCGGCCCAACCGAACCACATCAGCAGGCGGCCGTTGCGCTGGCGGAAGCCGGAGAGGTCGGGGTTGGTCGCGTCGAGCGTGGCGTGGATCTCCTCCAAGCGGGGCACGTCGCGCACGAGGTCCACCTGGTCGAGCGTCAGGTTGGGGTCTTTTTTGGGAAAGGCCAGGTAGCGAAAAAACGACTCGGCGAAGGCGTTGGAGATGGTCTGGCCGGCTTGCTCCTGAATGAGCCAGCGGTCCCATCCGTAGCGCCCGTTGGGGCCGGCGATTTCGGCGCTCACCGGCCAACCGGGGTAACGCGGCGCGCCATTCACCACGACAGGGTTGTAGATCGTCTCCAGCGTGGCAATCTGACCATCGGTGAAACAGGCGGCTTCGTTCGGCCCGCTGCATTTGGGCAGGTCGCGCGAGGGCGAAAATCCGCACTTGCGCGGGTCTTCGATGAGTCCGTCCTTGAGCCCATCCTTCTCATCGCACACGGCATAGACGCGCTCGGCGAGCAGGCCCAGCTTGGAATAGGGCACGGGCGAATTTTTTAACGCCTGGTAGATGGCCGTGTATTGGACCATGGTGCCGCTGAAGTCGAGCACGGGCGCGCCGGCGACGATGCCGTCGAAGTCCTGCGGGAAACGCTGGGCAAAGATCAGGCCCTGGCGGCCGCCTGTCGAGCAGCCGTAGTAATAGGAGCGCTGGGGCGGCGCGCCGTAGTAAAGCTCGGCGAGGCGGCGGGCGGTGACGACGGTGACGTGGAGCGAGCGGAAGGCGTAGTCGTAGAGCTTCTGCGGGTGAACCGCGAAGGTGCCCAGCGGCTCGCTGCGCGCGTCGTGGCCGGTGTTGGTGCGGGCCACCAGAAATCCCTTGGCGATGGACTCGTTGCGCGTGCCGCGGATGCCGGGGGCTTCGAGGTCATCGCCGGCGTAGCCGCCATTGCCGAAGAAGAGCAGGCGGCGGTTCCAGGCCAGCGGCAGGTTCACTTCGAAGCGCACCTCGGGCTGCACCATGCCCATCACGCGGCAGAAGGCGGGTCCATTGTCGCCGGAGCGCTCTTCCCGCGCCGTGATGATGGTGAACTCATAGCCGGTATGCGCCACCAGCGAGCCGCAGGCGGCGGTAGGCGAAGAGCGTTTCTCGGCGGCGGGCGGCTGCCAGTCGCGCATGTGCGGGCCGTTTTGCGCCAGAGCGGCAAGGGCCATCAGGAGGAGCGGCAAAGCGCGGGTCAACATGGGAACTGAGTATATCCGGCGTGGGCGCGAAGTAAAGGCCGTGAAGGAAAATGGAGAACGATGTCCACGCGCCCCACGGGCTACACCGGACGGTTCGCGCCTTCGCCGACCGGCCCGCTGCATTTCGGCTCCCTCGTGGCCGCCATCGGCAGTTGGCTCGATGCCCGCGCCCACGGCGGCCACTGGCACGTGCGCATGGAAGATGTGGATGAACCACGTTGTGTGCCTGGGGCGGCCGACGACATCCTGCGCACGCTCGAACGGTTCCAACTGAGTTGGGATGGCGA
>JAFLBB010000048.1 GCA_017304135.1 Acidobacteriota bacterium
CGGATTTGGCGGGGGCAGCGGCGGGGGCTCAGGCGGCGGCGCGGCGGCCCGCGAGGTAGCCTCCGGCGATGGAGGCAAGCATGGCCAGGCCGTGGAAGACGAGAAGGTGGCCGGATTCGTGATCGGGGCAGGAGACCTGGAGGGCGAGGAGGGCGACCGTGCCGCCGAGGGCGCCGATGAGGGCTCCGGTGAGGGGCCAGTTAAGCGGGTAGCCGCGGCGGGCGAAGGCGAAGGTCAGGGCTGAGGTGAGCAGGGCGATCATGAAGCCTCCGGAGAGGCAGGCAATGCCATCGGCGAAGAAATGCTGCTGGGGGTAAGCGTCAAAGAGGAAGAGCGCCAGGGAAGCGAAGCCGAGAGGGAGCAGTAGGAGAGGCGCGAGGGCAGGGACGAATGAGCGCGCAGCCGGGCGGAGGGTGGCGTTGAGGCTCACCGCCGCGAGAATGACGATGGAGACGAACAAGAGGCCAAGACTGAGAGACTGCAGGGGGGAAAGCGCCAGCCATCCTCGCGCTCCCATGGTCAACATGTGCAACCCGGCAAGGGCGGAGGCCAAGGCGATGGCGCCGACGACCACAACGAGAGTTGAGGGCAGGGGACGAACGGGCTTGAGATCGGCGTGGATGAGCGTGCGCGCGCGGGCAGCGGCTTCGCCGCCGAGGCCGGGGTCGGGCGACGGGGATTCGGCCCAGCGGAGGAGTTCTTCGCAGCGCCCGCAGTTGCGGAGGTGACCGCCGCAGGCGGCGATGCGTTTCAATTCGACGATGGGAGTTCCCTCACTGAGGAGGCGGTCAACTTCAGCGCAGGTCATCGGACTTTGTCTCCCTTCTCGTGGCGCAGGCCCAACGCCTGACGGATGGACTGGTAGGCGCGATAGGCCTTTTGCTTGACGGCGGCCGAGGTGGAGCCGGTGGCGCGCGCGACCTCATCGACGCTCATGCCGCTCACCTTGAGCATGAGGAGCACCTCACGCTGGGCCTCGGGCAGGGACTGCATGGCGGCGAGGACGGTGTTGGCTTCGAGGCGGTTTTCCATGGTGGAGCGGGGGTCAGCCTGGGGATGGCGGTCGATGGCGTCGATGCTCGATTCCCGGCCGGAGGTTCGCTGCCAGCGGCGGTATTGATCGACGCGGGTGTGGCGGGCGATGGCGAGGACCCAGGGCAGGACGGGATCGCCGGGGCGGTAGGTGTGCCGGGCGCGGTGGATGCGGAGCCAACATTCCTGCAGGAGGTCTTCGACGAGGCGGGGGTTGCCGGTCAGGGCGTAGTAGAAGCGGGCGAGGATGGGGTGAAGGCGGGCGACGAGTTCGTCGGCGGCGGCGGGGTCGGCCTGCTGGTAGCGATGCATGAGGCCGGTGAGGATTTCGGAAGATTCGCTCCTGGATTCCGCGTCCGGTTCCGCCGGCGCGTGCTGGGCCTCTTCGGGGTTGGTCATGGGGGGATCGCTCGACGGGCGCACCGGCGCGGCCACCTCTTGAGTGTGCACCGAGAGCCACGGGACGGGCAACGAGGATAGCGCGCCGGGGTGGGTGATCGTCATGGCTCAGATCAGCGGCCTCGCGGAAGGAGCGGGTTGGATTTGGATGAGGATGGACTCTTGCGGGTCGCGGTGGCTCTTGTTCTCCAGACGCAAGACGCCGCGGGGGCAGACTTCCGCGCAGAGACCGCAACCGACGCAGGAGGCGCGGGTGAAGCTCTTGCCGGCCTGGGCGTAGGAGCGGACGTCGATGCCCATTTCACAGTACTTCGAGCACATGCCGCAGGAGATGCACATGTTCTCCTTTACCGTGATGCGGTAGCGGCCGAATTTCTGCACGAGGCCGAGCAGGGCGGCCATGGGGCAGAAGAAGCGGCACCAGAGGCGCGTGCCGCCGAGGGGATAAAGGCCGACGCCGACGACGCCGGCGAGCATCGAGGAAACGATGAGTCCATAGAAGGACTGGAAGCCGGTGGTGAAGCGGGCCAGTTCGGGATGGCTCTTGCCCGCGCCCCAACTGATGAAGAGCAGCGCGGTGAGGAGCAGGCTGGTGCCGAGCACGGTGTGGATGGTGATCTTCTCGATTTTCCAAGAGGTGGAGGATTTATCGGAAAGGTGGCGCCAGGGTTCGCCGAACGTGTTGGCGAGGCCGCCGCAGCCGCAGATCCAGGAGCAGTACCAGCGCTTGCCGAAGAAGGCGGCAAAGAGGGGGACCATGAGCGCGGAGCCGAGGAAGCTGTAGAGGATGAAGGGTAGCGGCAACGAGAAGATGTAGGACGGCGTGAGGTAGTCCATCTTCAGGGGCCACAGGTAGCTGAAGTAGTACTCAGGCTGGTGGAGGAACTTGAGCAGGTGGGGGATGGAGAAGGCGAAGGTGGCCTGGACGAAGATGACGACCGAGGTGCGGACGATCTGGTAGCGGTTGTGGCGGTATTTGCGGATCACCCAGAGTCCGCCGGCGGTGACGGCGAGGGTGTAGAGGAGGCCGTAGAGGGTCCATTTGCTGTCGAGTCCGATGGCACGGGCGGGCGGCGTGAACCATTCGGTGAAATAGAGCACGAGGTAGAAGGCGGTGAGCAGGACGCTCAGGAGCCATGCGGTGAGGCCGCGGTTCTTGACGTCGTGGAGGAGCCAATGGGCGGTGCCGGCTTTGATCATGAGGAGTCCTTATGCCGCCTGGAGGCCGTTGCGGCGCTGGTATTCGGCGAAGGCGACCCGGGCGCTTTCGAGGTGGGCGCGGCCGAATTCGACATCGAACTGGGCGAGGTGGAGTTGTGGCACCACGTCAGCCATGGAGCGGCGTTCGGCGATCCAGCGTTCAAAGAAGGTGTGGTCCCAACGTGAGCCGAGCATGTTGAAGCCGATGACGGCGCCGTTGCGTTCGATGAGGCGGATGCTGGCGTGCGGACCGGGAAGGCGGTGGAAGAAACTGCGGGCGTCGTCGGGGAGGCGGGTGACGTCGCCAACAGTGGTGTATTCGATTTCGAAAAACTTGGCGCTGTTGTAGAAGAGCGGCGGGCGGTATTCGACGGCGTCGCCGAGCATGGCCCTGGCGGCTTGCTCACCCTGGCGTTTGGCGGCGTACCAGATCTGCTCGACCTGGGGAGAGCCGTCGGGGCGGGTGAATTCGGCGCAATCACCGGCGGCGTAGACATCAGGGAGCGGAGTCTGGAAAGAGGGGTTGACGCGGATGCCGCGGCCGATGGCGGGCGGCGTGGCGACCTCTTTTAACCAGTCCGTGGCCGGGCGAACGCCGATGCAGATGCCGAGCATCTGGCAAGGGAGGTCGAGGCCGTGGTTGGTGCGGACGCCTGCGACGCGGCCGCTGGGGGCGGCGGTGACGGCGGTGACTTCGTGTTCGAGGTGGAGGCGGACGCCGTGGGCGCGGATGTGGCCGGCGATGATGTCGCCTTCTTCGCGGGCGAGGGCCATGGGCCAGTACCAGGATTCGCGCACGAGGAAGTCGACCTCGACGCCGTGGTGGACGAGACACTCGACCAGTTCGACGCCGATGAGTCCTCCGCCCACGACGACGGCTTGTTTGGTGCTGGGTGTGAGGCGCTCGCACTCGGCGAGATGTTGCAGAGAGACGAAGTGAACGGCGCCCTCCTTGACGTCGCTGAGGCCGGGCCAATCAAAGCGGTTGGGGACGGAGCCGGTGGCAAGCAGGAGCTTGTCGTAGGTAAGTTCGCGGCCGTCGGCGAGGCGCAGCAGGTGGCGGCTGGCGTCGAGATCGCGAACCCAGGCACGGACACGGTCGATGCGCTGTTTGTCGTAGGTTTTGCGTTCGAAGGGTTCGAGGTCGCGGAGGTTCATGCGGTCCATGTAGGCGTACATGAGGGCGGTGCGCGAAATGAAGTAGTCGCCTTCACCGCTGATGACGGTGATACGGGCGCGCGCGTCGCGCTGGCGCAGGGTGAGGGCGGCGGTGATGCCCGAGACGCCGTTGCCGATGATGACGTAGTGCATGGTGTGAGTTGACCTTTTAGGGTGTTCGCGGGGGGCGCTGTTGGAGGCCGAGGCGGGTGAGCGCGGCTTCGCCGCCGGGCTTGTTCAGTTGCCAATACTTGAGGCGGTCGGACTTGACGAGGACACCGCGTTCGCCGTCAGAGGAGCGCCACTCGAGGATGCGGTGGGGGGCGGCGGCTTCGACGAGGTAAGTGAAGGTAGTCCCGTCCTGTTCTTCCGCGCGCCAGGTGTCGGCGTCGAAGGTTCCGGCTGTGACGGTGAGGCGAGTCTGCTTGGCCTCGCGGGTGAAGCGCGCTTTCGACCAGGCGGCCTCGCGGTGGCTGTGGCGCTCGTGTTGGAGCGAGCGGCGGAAGGGGAGCGTCACTTCGCCGCCTGGTTTGAGGCGCGGTTCGGCCATGCCCCGGGCCCAGAACCAGAGTTGTTCCTCGATGATTCCCGCGGCGGGCGCGGGGAGGATGGCGGTGCGATCGGCTTCGCCATCGAAGTAGCTGTGGCCGGTGTAGTGCAGGCCGTCGGGCTGGCGTAGCCACTGGGCCCAGGAGTGGCCGCACCATTCCTGGCTGGAGAAGGAGACCTTGGTGAGGTGTCCGCCGGGCTGTTGCGGGAGCGAAGCGAGGGCGAGGAAGCTGCTGGTTTGTTCGTTGTAGTCGTAGACGCCGGTTGGAAAGTCTTGCACGAGGTTGAGTTTCATCACGGCGAAGACGTCGCTGGGGGCGTGTTTGCCTGGGTCGGCTTTGACGCGTGCCTCATAGGAGAACGGTTCGGATACGAAGATGGCGACAGCGACACCAGAGCGGGGCGAGCCGTAGCGCGGGTAGGTGAGGTCGTAGGTGGAGATCTCGGCCTGTCCATCGCCCCAGTGGGACCAGAAGGCTTGGTCCATATAGGGCTTGGTGGGAGCGGTTGGCTTCGCTTGTGGGGCGGCGACCGGCTGAGCGGGCGGCTTGGGAGCGCAGGACGCCGCGAGCAGGGCCACGGCCAGGGGAAGCACACGAATGGATTGGGGACGCGCCATCGAAACATGGTATTCGCCGCGAAGCGGGAACTGGTAACGCGGGGTGCGAGCATTGCGGCACGGTGAAAATTTTCGTGGCCCGCCGTTACCGTTTGGGGCCAGTGGACGAATCCATCTCACGTCGGGCCGGCGATTGCAGACGACGAGTGGCTGGCTCGAATCTCACGAGATTCGATAAGGAGAACCTACTGATGACTCGACGGAACTTTGGAACCCGGCTGGCCGCGGCCGTAGCTGGAATTGGCGCCGCGGCGACGGCGACAGCGGCGCTGGCGGCGGAAAAGCAGGCCAAGCATGTCTGCAAGGGCATGAACGACTGCAAAGGGCAGGGCGGTGGCCCGAAGGGCGTGGCCGGCAAGAACGCCTGCAAGGGCCAGGGCGAGTGCGCCACGGTGGCCAAGCACGACTGCAAGGGCATGAACGATTGCAAGGGCGAAGGCGGCTGTTCGAGCGGCGACAACGGTTGCGCGGGAAAGAACACGTGCAAGGGCAAGGGCGGCTGCCAGGTGCCGTTGAAGGCGAAGAAGTCGCTGCGGCTGCGGCGTGAGAGCACTGAGCTGGCCTAGCGGATTCCCTCTCCTCGCCGGTGACTCCTCCGAACCCGGCGAGTGTCCGCCGGGCGCCATGGGGTCGTCCGTGTGGAATCGGCCCGCCGCGAAGCCTTCTCCAATGCCGCGGCGGGCCGGACTTTTTCTTTCTGGAATAGAGGTGCTGCGCATCATGACGAATCGATGGGGCCTGCCGGATCTCGGCTTCGGCATCGGGCTGCGGACAGTGCATTTCCCGCACATTCTGGCGGATTGGCCGGAGATGGACTGGTTCGAGATCCTCTCGGAGAACTTTATGGACACCGGGGGACGGCCGGCCTATGTGCTGGACCGGGTGGCCGAGCGGTATCCGGTGGTGATGCATGGTGTGTCGATGTCGGTGGGCAGCACGGACCCGGTCAACTTCGAGTACCTGAAGAAGTTGAAGGCGCTGGCCAAGCGGACGAAGGCGCGCTGGATCTCCGACCATCTCTGCTGGACGGGCGTTTCGGGGAAGAATACGCACGACCTGCTGCCGATGCCCTATACGGACGAGTCGCTGCGCCATGTGGTGGAGCGGGTGAAGACGATCATGGACTATCTGGAGCAGCCGGTGTTCTTGGAGAACCCGTCGAGCTACTTGGAGTTCACGAGCTCGACGTGGACGGAGGGTGAGTTCTTGTCGCAGGTAGCCGAGCAGAGCGGCTGCGGGATTCTGCTGGATGTGAACAACGTATACGTGAGCGCGTTCAACCATGGCTTCGATGCGGGGGAGTATGTGGACCGCATTCCGGCGGACCGGATCGCGCAGATACACCTGGCCGGGCACACAAACAAGGGCACGCACATACTCGATACGCATAGCGACCATGTGGTGGACGAGGTGTGGGAGTTGTACCGGCGCGTCTGCCAGCGGGCGGGCGGGGTTGCGACTTTGATCGAGTGGGACGAGGCGGTGCCGTCGTTTGAGACGGTGCGGGCAGAGGCATGGAAAGCGAAAGCGTACCGGGAGGGCAACGATGCGTGCGGCAGCCAGGCGGCGTAGCGAGGCCGAGGCTCCAGAGTTGGGCAGGATGCAACGCTGGATGCAGGCCTGCATCATGGCCGAGGGGACGGTGGAGCAGGCGATTGAAACGCCGGCGGCGGTATTGGAATTTCCCGTGAGCAGGGCGCCAGGACTCATCCGCGCTTCGCGGACCCTGGCGCCCCTTGAGCGGCTGGACGTCTACCGGGGCATGTATGAACTGCGGCTGGTGGAAGCGCTCAAGGTCGACTATCCGGGATTGCGCAAGTTGTGGGGCGAGGAGACGTTCGAGGAGCTGGCGCGGCTGTATGTGGCTGCGCATCCGTCGCGGAGTTATACGCTGAACCGGCTGGGCGACCAGTTGCCGGAATTCGTGCCCCAGGTGGAGGGTTTGGCGAAGGCGCGATTCGCATGGGACCTGGCGCGGCTGGAGTTGGCCGAGACGGTGGTGTTCGACGAAGAGGAGTCGGCGGCGGCCGAGGCCGGTGCGATTGCGGGACTGACGGAGGAGCAGTGGGGGCGGCTGCGGTTCCAACCGGTGCGGGCGCTGCGGATGCTGCAGATGCACTATCCGGCGCATGAATACATGCAGGCGGTGCGGCGGGACGAGACGCCGGCGGCACCGCGACCACGGAAGACGAATCTGATCGTGTACCGGCGCGCTCACGCGCTGCTGCACCTGCCTATGGCTGCGCCGGGCTATGCACTGTTTGAGATGCTGGCACAGGGCTGCACGCTGGCCGAAGGCATGGAGGCGATGCAGGAGGCGGGCGGCGGATCGCCGAAGCAGGTATTTGACTATTTCCGTGTGTGGTTTGAAGAAAGGTTATTTTCGCGTGTTGAGATTTGGTAAGTCGGTGTTTGTGTGGGGCGTGCTCCTGCTGCCGGGCGGGGCCTGGGCCCAGACGGCGGGCGCGGCGTTGACGGGCCGCGTGGAAGATGCGCAGGGCCGGGCGGCGCGCGATGTGAAGGTGGAAGCCCGGAGCGTGATGGCGGGGACCGGGTTCAGCGCAGTGACGAACGAGAGCGGCGCTTACCGGATTGCCTCGTTGCCCGTGGGGCGGTATGTGGTGCGCTTTGCGCTGCCGGGCTTCCAGAGCACGGAGGTCCAGGACGTGGAGTTGCACGTCGGGCAGGAGCGGCAGTTGGATGCGCGGCTGGCGGTGGCGGGCCAGCAGGAGACGTTGACGGTGACGGCGCCGTTGGGGCCGTTGGACACGCAGGTGTCGGCGTCGTCGCGCACGGTGCTCGAAGAGGAGGTTCAGAATCTGCCGCTGAACGGGCGGCAGTTGCAGAACCTCGCGTTGCTGGCTCCGGGGATTGCGGCGGGCTGGAACTGGTCGACGGCGGCCAACCGGTATGGCAAGGCGCGAGAGAACCTGGAAGGCGCGTTCAATGTGAATGGGGCGCGGGCGCGTTCGAACAACTTCACGCTGGATGGGATCACGCTCAACCTACGGCAATATGGGGTGGTCAATTTCGAGCCGTCGGTGGAGGCCGTGCAGGAGTTCCGGCTGGTGATGGGAACGCCGGCGGCGGAGTATGGTTCGACGATGGGCTCGGCGGTGACGCTGGTGACGCGTAGCGGCGGCGAATCGTATCGGGGGAGCCTGTATGAGTTCTTCCGCAACGACTGGCTGGATGCGAACAATCCCTTCAACAAGGCGGCCGGACTGCGGCGCGGCAAGCTGCGGCAGAACCAGTTTGGCGGTTCGTTGGGCGGACCGATTCATGGAAAGTCGCACTTCTTCTTTGTAAATACGGAACTGCTGCGCATTGTCGAGGGCGTGGAGACGCGCCTGACGAGCGTGCCCACGGCGGAGGAGAGCCGCGGGTTGCTGGCGATCCAGGATGCGGGCGGGCCGCGCACGCTCGACCTTTCCTCGCGCATCAATCCGACGAGCCGGAATCTGCTGAGCCTGTTCCCCGCCCCGAACAACGGCGGCGCGGCGGCGTTGAACTACAGTTCGTCTCTGTTGATCCGGTTGAACGACTATCAGACGCACGCGCGCACGGACCACTACCTGAGCGCGAAGGACCTGGTGACGGTGCGCTTTTCGTGGAACCTGAACGGTCAGGAGTATGTGATCAACCGATTTGGCGGCCCGTTCATTCCGGGGTTTTCGCTGCCGAATCCGGAGAAGACGGTGAACGCGGGTGTTGGCTACACGCGCACGATTGGTGCGTCTATGGTGAATGAGTTGCGCGTCGGCGTGAACCGCTACCGCAATCCGCTGGCTAACGGCGACCCGCGCTCGGCCGAAGAGTTTGGTCTTCCGAATGGCAGCGTGGCGAATGGGATTCCGTCGGTCGAATTCCGGGGCGGCACGCTGGAGAGCCTGGGCGGGTTGGCCTGGTTCAATCGCGATCAGAACGAGACGACCTATCAAGCGTCGGACTCGCTCAGTTACCTTGTTGGCGGCCATAGCCTGAAGTTCGGCGGCACGCTGTTCCGTCAGCACATGAATACACGCGGCGCGTATAACCAGCGCGGCACGGTGCGCTTCGATGGCACGCGGAACACGTTGGTGCCACGGCAGGCGGGCAATGAGCGCGCGGCGCTGCTGGCCGACTTTTTGCTCGGGCTTCCGTCGGAGGCAGCGATCACCGTTGGACAATTCGGACGCGGCTTCCGGCAATGGAACGGCTCGGGGTTTGTGCAGGACAGTTGGCGCGCGACGTCGCAGCTGACGTTGAACCTGGGGTTGCGGTTCGACTATACAGCGCCGTGGACCGAGGTGAACGGAAAGCTCTCCAATGTCGTCGCCGGACGCGGGCTTGTGACCGCGGGCGAAGCGGCGTTTCCGGGCTTGTATGCGGGCGACCGTAACAACTTCGCGCCGCGGTTTGGCTTTGCCTACGATTTAGGCGGGCAGGGCAGGACGGTGGTGCGCGGCGGGTTCGGCATCCTCCACGAGACGCTGCTGCAGGCGAATTCGGTGGAGTTGGTGGAGAACAACGCGCCGTTCTCGTCGTCGGCCATCACGCGATCGCCCCTTCCGTTTGCCGCCAGTGGGCCTTCCCGCACGCTGCTGGATCTGGCGGCGCTGGCGGCGCCGTCGCGGAGCCTGGGCGCAGTGGGCAGCTTCCGGAATCCGTACACGATGCAGTTCAGCTTCGGCATCCAGCACAGGATAGCGTCGAACTGGATGCTGGAGATCGGCTACGCGGGGGCGCGGGGTGTGCGGTTGCCGGTATACCGCAATGGAAACCAGGTGCCGCTGGAAACACTGACAACGGCACAGCGAGGGCTGATTGACGCGGCTGCATCGGCCGGGCAGGACACGACGGCGCTGCTGCAACCGCTGCGGCCATACCCTCAGTTTGACAACATCACGCTGAGCGAGAACATCGCGTCGTCGGTGTATCACAGCGGCCAGGCGCGCCTCACGCGGCGGTTCGACAGCGGTCTGCTGCTGGACGCCTCTTACACGTTCGCGAAGTCAGTCGACAATGCGAGCGACTTCAATTCGGGCGATGCGTCCGAGCAGGTGCTGAACGCGTACGACCTGCGCCGGCAGCGCGCGGCGTCGAGTTTCGATGTGCCGCACCGGTTCACGGCGAGCGTGCAGTATGCGGTACCCGTGCCAGCCACGTTAAGCGGGATGGCGCGGACGGCTCTCTCCGGTTGGACACTGAACGGGTTGATCACACTGCAATCGGGGCAGCCCTTCACGCCGTACCTGCCGTTGTTCGATCCATTCCGGAACGAGGCGTTCAACCGGCCGGATGTGGTGGGCGATCCGAACGCCGGGGTGCCGGAGGGAATGGCGTTCAACCCGGCTGCGTTCGCGGCGCCGGCGCGCGGCACGTTCGGGAACGCGGGGCGCAACATCGTACGGGGAGACGGCTATCAGAGCTTCGACCTTTCCGTGTTCCGCACATTCCGCCTTGGCGACAGGCGTTCACTTCAGTTTCGCGGTGAGTGGATGAATGCGCTCAACACGGTGAACTACCAGGGGCCAGTCACGAACTTGTCGGCGACGCCGGGAGCGTTCATTGCCGCCGCTCCGCCGAGGGTGGCTCAGTTGGGATTGAAACTGCAATTCTAGGGACCACGTATGAGACGATTGGCCCCGTGATCAAGGCCGGCGCATGGAGCGAACGAGGACCATTCGCGGCGGGCGCTCTGGTGCTGCTCGGCGCGTGGCTGATGCGGCCTTACGGCAACCTCGGTGATGCGGCGAATGTGCCGTGGTTTCTCGCGGCGGCCGGTGTGATGGGCGCGGGATTTCTGGTGGGGCTCGTGTGCGGGCGAGTGAATCCGGCATGGTTCTGGATGGTGGCGCTTGCGGCGAGGATCGTGCTGTTTGGGATGACGCCAGGGCACGACGTCTACCGCTACCTGTGGGAAGGGGAGTTGCAGAACGCGGGTTACAGTCCCTATTGCTTCGCGCCTGGGGCGATGGAGCTTGGGCCGTTGCGGGACGCGCATTGGCGGATGCTGGAGCACAAAGAGGTGTCCGCCATCTATCCACCGCTGGCCGAGGTAGTGTTCCGGATGGTGACGGCGGTCTCAGCAAGCGTGGCGGCGATGAAGGCGCTGTTCGTGGCGGCGGATCTGGCCGTGTGCTGGCTATTGGTTCGGCGTCATGGCGCTACGCTTGCTCTGGGCTACGCGTGGAATCCGCTGGTGATCTATAGCTTCTCCGGCGGCGGGCATTACGACAGCCTGTTTCTGCTGGCGATCGTGGGTGCGATCGCGCAATGGGAGGGCGGCGATTCGGCCGGGCGACGGTTGCGCGGCGCCCTGCTGCTGGGCGCGGGCGTGGCGCTGAAGTGGCTGAGCCTGCCGTTACTGGGGTGGGCATTGTGGAGGGTGTTGCGGTTGGATGGAGTGAGGCGGCTGGCGACCGTGGTGGCGGCGGCGGGAGCGCCCTTCGCCATTGCATGGTTGGTGGTGGCCTGGGGGAGCTGGGGTTGTCCGCTTGTGCCGGGGGATTTCACGAGGGTGGCCCGGAGCGCGGAGGCTCTGCCGGCGCTGGCTTCGTGGCTTCTGCCGCCGCGGCACATACTGGATCAGAACTCCAGCTACCTGGTGATCTTCCTCGCGGTGGCTGCGATTCTGTTGTTGCGGCAAGCGGAGATGCCACGCGCCGCGCATGCGACACTTTCAGCGGCGTTGCTCACGACGCCGATGTTTCATGCCTGGTATGGGACATGGATCCTGCCATTCCTGCCCGCCACGCGGAGTTGGGCGTCTGTCGCCTTGAGCCTGTCGGCGTTTGTGTACTTCTGGCTTCATCACACGGTGGGGCAACCAGGTGGCATCTGGCGGCAGACGGTGTGGGAGAAGCTGTTGCTGTGGGGACCGTTTGTGATGGGGTTGATCGTGGATGAATGGGCGCGGAGGCGCGTCCGGAAAGAAGATATGGCATGACGCGAATGAGGTTTTTGGGCCTGGCTGGGATGGGATTGGGCGTTTCGACGGCTTGGGCCGCGGGCGCAAGAGAGCGATTCGTTCTCGAGGTGCGACACCTGATTTGAGAGGAATGCCGCCACTCGGTCGAGGAGGCATTGCGGAAGTTGAAGGGCGTGGTGGAAGTGTACGCCGATTTGCGGACAAGCGAGGTAGAGGTGATTGCGGAGAAGGGCGCGGTGACGGCGCGCGTGCTGGTGGAAACGGTGAACCGGACAGAGGACAGCTCGCATCGTTTTCAGGCGAAGTTGAAGCGTGGTCCGGAGCCTGTTGAATGAGGGGCCATAGCGCGCAACCGTTGGTGATTCTGTTTGCCAAGGCTCCGGTGGCGGGGCGGGTGAAGACGCGCCTGCTGCCCGTGCTGACGGCGCAGCAGGCGGCGAAGCTGCATGCGGCGCTGGTTGCGGACATGCTGCGGATGTTGGGTGAGATGAAATCGCTGGTGGAGTTGGAACTACACACGGATGCGGCGACGGAGGCGTGGCCTGAATTTGCAGGGCCACGGAGACTGCAGAGGGCGGGCGGTCTGGGCGAGAAGCTGTTGGCGGCGATCGATGAGGGGTTGGCGCGGGGGTATCGGTCGGTGCTCGTGCTGGGGAGCGATTCGCCAGGGCTGCCGTGTTCGCATGTGGAGGAGTTGTTGTGTGGGGAAACCGACGTGAAACTCGGCCCGGCGGAGGATGGCGGCTATTACGGCATCCTGGCGCGGCGCACGGTGGCGGGCATGTTGGATGGGGTTCGGTGGTCGACTGAGCACACGATGGCTGACACGGTGGCGTCTGTCGAACGCGGCGGCCTTTCGGTGAGCTTGGGCAACAGCTGGTTTGACGTGGATGAGCCGGGGAACCTGAGGAGAATGCGCCGAGTGGTGGAGCCCGGAAGCGCTACGGCGCGGTGGCTGGGGGATGCCGATGTCCAACTACGTTTGGCGGACCGGCTGGTGTGGACCGCGGCGGAGGAAGAGAGAGGCGAGGGTCCAAAGGATTTTGGCGCCGGCGCGGATGCCGCCCACGAAGGAACCACCGATCTTTGATCGGCCGCCCTGGCGCGGGAGCGAGCGCACTGGCAGTTCGGCGATGCGAAGCCCTTCCTCAAGGGCGCGGACCTGCATTTCGAGTGTCCAGCCCCAGGTTCGATCGCGCATCCGCATGCGGTCGAGCGAGTCGCGGCGGATGAGGCGGAAGGGGCCCATGTCGCGGTAGCGGTGACCCCAGCCGAGGGCCATGCCGGTTGTGGCGATGGCATTGCCGATGCGCTGCGCCCAACTCACGCCGGAGGCTTCGGCGGAGGAGGACTGGCGCGCGCCGAGAATGAAGTCGTACTGGCCGGTGAGTTGGAGAAATTCAGGCAGGCGAGCGAGATCGTCGCTGCCGTCGGCGTCGCAAAAGAGGATCCAGTCAATGGCCGCGGGTAGCTCCTGAAGGCCGCGCCAGCAGGCGGCTCCATAGCCTCGGGCCGGTTCGGTGAGCACTACGGCGCCGCTTTGGCGTGCGATGGCGGCGGTTGCGTCGGTGCTGCCGTTGTCGACGACGCGCACATGCTCAATGCCGAGGCGTATGAGCGATTGCACCACCCGCGCGATGGATGCGGCTTCATTGAGCGCGGGAATGATGGCGGCGACCACGGGTGGCCGCGGCATGGTGGGTATGTGATCACTCATGGCGTGGACTCACCGTTGGGCGGCGCATTGCGCAGCTTCTCGAGAATGCGGGTTGCCATGGCGGCTCCATGGGCACTCGATGCCTCCCCGGCGAAGGTGCCGCGGAGCCGCAGAGCCGCATGGCGCATCTGTTCCAGTTGCCGGCGGAGCCGGGCGCACGGGCCGCACATGGCGAGGTGGAACTGGAGGTGGAGACGCCGCCAGAGGCCGAGGGTCTGCGCTTCACCGGAATGGAGAAGCGCGGCGGCTTGTTTGCAGGTCATCATTCGGCGTTCCCCCATCCTTTCCCTTCCAGGCATTCGCGCAGGCGGTTGCGGGCCCGAAACATGGTCACCCCTAAGTTGGTGACGGTGAGGTCGAGGATCTTACAAACCTCGGCGGTGGAGAGTTGTTCCATTTCCCGCAGGACGAAGACGGAGCGCTGGAGCGGGGAGAGGCCGTCGAGGCAGTGGGCGATGGCCTCACCGATCTGCCGGGCTTCCTGGAGGCGAAGAAGGTCGGCGGGCGGGGTGCTCCACGACCCGCTGGCGTCGAAGCGCGATTCAAAAACATCGTCGATGGGATCGTGCTGATCGTCGCGGATGCGCTTGCGGCGGCGTTCCATGCTCTTGTGGTGGAGGATGCCGAAAAGCCAGGTGCTGGCTTGTGAGCGGCCTTCAAAGCGATGGAGGCTGGAGAGGAAAGTGAGAAAGACATCCTGGATGAGGTCTTCGGCCTCGTCTTCAGTGAATCCCATGCCGCGTGCGGCGCGGTAAAGCGGGCGGCTGTGCTCATTCACCAGGGCGGTGAGAGCTTCGGGTTCACGGCGCTTGAGCCGCGCGAGATCCCCGGCGAGGGGCGATTCCGAGGGTGTCATGGCAGCGGGGACAGTCCTATTCTGTCAAGGGTGGACCGAGGATGTTGGCAGTGGCCGGGCCGGGTGGGTGTAATAAAGGGGAGCGAGGGGTCACTCACTCAACCGGGTCCGCGGGCTGGATCGAGAGGCGCATCAGCATGATCACGGTTATCATTCCGGCGTTGAACGAAGAGCGGGAAATCGCGGGGACGATTGCGTGCGTGCGGAAGATGGAAGGGGTGATGGAGGTGATCGTCGTGGATGGGGGCAGCCGCGATGGCACGGTTGGCATTGCGCGGGCGATAGGCGCCGTGGTGGTGGAGTGTGAACGGGGCAGAGGCCGGCAGATGCACGCAGGAGCGCTGGCGGCGAGTGGTGAGGTGTTGTGGTTTGTGCATGCCGACACGCGACCCGAGCGCGGTGCGACGCGGCAGATGCTGGCGGCGCTTGGCGATGCTTCGGTGGCGGGCGGAAATTGCACGTTGGCCTTCGATGGCGGCACGTGGGGCGCGCGACTGCTGAATGCGGCGCAACCGCTCATGAAGCGGCTTGGCGTCTACTACGGCGATTCGACGATTTTCGTGCGGCGCGCGGTGTATTGCGCGGCGGGGGGGTGCAGGCCGTATCCGCTGTTTGAGGATTCCGACCTGATTCAACGCGTTCGCGGCTTGGGGAGGTTCGTTTCATTGGAAGCGAGAGTGGTCACCTCGTCGCGGCGGTTTGAGCAGAGAGGCTTTCTGCGGACCTGCTTCCTGTGGACGAGCCTGCAGATGCTGTTCTGGTGCGGCGTGCCGGCGGAGCGGCTGGGCAGATGGTATGCGCCGGTGCGACGGGACACTGTGTAAGATATGGCGGCTGGCGGACACTCACGGTTGACGATGAAACCCATTCGGATGGTGACGTTGTGGATGATGAGCCTGCCGCTGCTGGCGCAGCCGGGCGGGCCGGAGGCGGCGCTGTGGGACTCGCTCGCGAAGCGGTACGTGAACGAGGAGGCGCGGGTGGACTATGGCCTCTGGAAGCGGGAAGGGCTGAGCGAGTTGGATGGGTTTCTGGCACAGGTAGCGGCGCCGTGGCCGGCGGGCATGGACACGGGCGCGCGCAAGGCGGCGTTGATCAACACCTATAACGCGCTCACGGTGCGGTGGGTGCTGACGCACTATCCCGTGCAAAGCATCATGAAGACGCCCAACCCGTTCCGGGCGGCGCGCCACACAGTGGATGGACGGAAGCTGTCGCTTGATGAGGTGGAGACGCAGTTGCGCAAGATGGGTGATCCGCGCGTGCATTCGGTGCTGGTGTGCGCGGCAAGGAGTTGCCCTCCGCTGCGGCGCGAAGCCTATACAGCGGTGCGGCTGGAGGAGCAGTTGGAGGACAACACGCGCGTCTGGTTGGCGAACGAGAAGTTGAACGAGTTCGCGCCGGAACGAAACGCGGCATCGGTGAGTTCGATCTTCAAGTGGTACAAGGGCGACTTCGGAAATGAGCAACAGTTGCGCGCATTTCTGGCACGCTACTCGCCGGAGGGCAGGGGCGCCTTTCTGCTGCAACCCAAGGCCAAGCTGACGTTTAAGGACTATGACTGGGGCCTCAACGACGCATCGAGCGTCGGCAAGGGCTATTCGCAGTGGCGGCTGTACTGGGATGTAGCGACGCACTATCCGCCGGTGAGTGTGGGTGCGCTGGCGTTGCTCGCGGGGCTCCTCGGCGGGGTGTGGTGGGTGTGGGCCGTGAGAAGAACACGCGCCGCATGAGGCACGACTACGATCTGGTGGTGATCGGCGGCGGGGCTGCGGGCTTGACGGCGGCGGGAATGGCCGCCAGTCTCGGCGCGAAGACGGCGCTGGTTGAGGCGGGCAAGCTGGGCGGAGACTGCACGTGGCATGGCTGCGTGCCGAGCAAGAGTCTGCTCAAGGCCGCACACATTGCGCAGGTGATGCGTCATGCGGATCGCTTCGGGCTTACTCCGGCTCCGGTGGAACACGACTTCCGGCGGGTGATGGAACGAGTTCGCGCCATCCGGGAGCATGTGTACGAGGAGGCCGATTCACCGCCGAACCTGGAACGATTGGGTGTGGAGGTGATCACGGGGCGGGCGCGGTTTGTTTCGCCCCATGTGGTGGCAGTGAGCGGCTCGGGCGGCGAGCGGCAACTGAGCGCATCGCGCATCGTGATTGCGACAGGCACTTCGCCGCGCCGCATCGAGATTCCGGGAATGGACTCGGTGCGCGTGCTGACGAATGAAACACTGTTTGAGTTGGATGAGCTGCCCCGGCAATTGCTGGTGATCGGTGGGGGACCGATCGGTGTGGAGATGGCGCAGGCGTTTTCGCGATTGGGCTCGCGGGTGACGATGGTGGAAGCATCGGGGCGGATCTTGCCCAAGGATGATGCGGAGCTGAGCCAGTTGCTGCTGGAGCGGTTGCGCGCGGAGGGCCTCCGCGTCCTGCTGAATACCCAGGTGCTGGAATTCGCCGGAGGACAGGCGCTCACATCCGCGGGTGAGCGTTTCGAGGCCGGCGCGGTTCTGTTGGTGGTGGGACGATCGCCAAACCTGGCTGGACTCAACCTGGAGGCGGCCGGGGTTCGATACGGCGGTCGAGGCATCGAGGTGGACCAGCGCTGCCGCACAACGGTGCGGCACATCTATGCCGCCGGCGATGTGGCCGGGCGTCACATGTTCACGCACATGGCTGAGCAAATGGCGCGCGTGGCTGTGACGAACGCCGTGTTGCGGATGCCCTCGCGGATCGAAGAGTCGGTTGTTCCATGGACGACCTTCACTGACCCGGAACTGGCCCACGTGGGGAGCACGGAAGAGCAGTTGCGCCGCGAGCGTGTTCGGTACAAAGTCTTTCGTTTTCCCTACTCGCAACTCGACCGTGCGATCACGGACACAGAAGAGACGGGGATGGTGAAGGTCCTCGCCGGCGGCTGGGGGCGGATACTGGGCGTGAGCATACTCGGCGCTCATGCGGGGGAACTGATCGCCGAGTATGCGCTGGCGATGAAGTGCGGAATCAGGCTCGACCAGGTGTCAGCCACGATTCATCCCTACCCCACCTACGCTCTTGCCAACCGGCGCGCGGCCGATCTGTTTGTGATGTCGAAGTTCACGCCGGCGATGGCGAAGTGGATGCGTTGGGCGTTGCGGCTGCGGGGGCGGGGCGGAGGGGAAGCGGCGTAACGCCCCTCAGTTGCGGCCCGCGGTGACACCACCGTCGACGGGAAGCACGGCGCCGGTGATCCAGGCAGCCTCTTGGGAAGCGAGAAAGAGGATGGCCCGGGCGACATCGAGCGCCTGGCCATTGCGGCCGATGGGATGGAAGGCGTGGAAGGTGGGTAGCACCCTGGCCACCTCCTCGGCGTTGAGGAAGGTGCCGTAAACGGGCGTTTCGACCACGGCGGGAGCGACGGCGTTGATGCGGATGTGGAAGGGCGCCAACTCCAGCGCGAGATTGCGGACCAGCGCGTGCACACCGGCGTTGGCTGCCGAGTAAGCGCTGGAGGGGGTGGCTCCGACCGCCATCGAGGCCCACATGGAGCCAGTGTGGACAATGGCTCCGCCGCCGCGTTTGCGCATGGCATTCGCCGCAGCCTGGGCCATGAAGAACTTGCCCTTGAGGATGATGTCGAGGAAGCGGTCGTACTCCTGCTCGGTGATTTCGAGGAAGGGCTTGGGCTGGAAGATGCCGGCGTTGTTGATCAGGATGTCGACGCCGCCGAAGCGGCTCTCGGCCTCCGCCACCAGCCGGAGGGAAACCTCAGGCTGGCTGATGTCGCCCGCGACGGCGGCGGCGTTGTGGTCACCGAGCGACGCGGCGGCGGAGTGAAGGACTTCTTCACGCCGGCCATTGAGAACGACGCGCGCGCCTTCGGCGACGAGTTGGCGGGCGGTTTCCAGCCCGATGCCCGTGCCGCCGCCAGTGACGATGGCGACCTTGCCGTCGAAACGGCGGCTCATTGTTTCCCTGCCTTGAGGGCCTTCATGAGGTGGACGGCTTCGGCGGTGCTCCAGACGTCGGAGGCCAACATGCGGAAGTTGACGAAGGCGGCTTCGTAGCCGTCGTAGCCGGGGAGCTTGGCGGCCGCCGAAGCATCCGCGGCCACCACCACCTCGAAGCCCTGTTCGAGGAGTTCGCGGAGGTGTGACTCGGTGCACAGATTGGCCGACATACCGGCGAGAATCACCTGGTCGATTCCCGCTTTGCGGAGTTGGAGCACGAGGTCGTTGCTCTCAGGGCCATAGAGCTTGTGAGGGCTGGAAACAACCGTCTTGCCGTCGTTGATGTAGGGTTTGTAGCGATCGAGCCAGTCGGCGCCGGAGCCCGTGAAGCCGTCAGTGGTCAAGGCGCCCTTGCGGTCGAACATACCGATCTTGTGCATCAACGCTTCCAACGCGCCTTCGAACTTCCACTGGTGGTCCTGCTGATAGTAGTAGTGGGGGCTGATGAAAACTGGGATGGCAGCGGCGTTGGCGGTCTGGAAGAGCGACTCCAGATTTTCGATCGTGTGGTTTTCCGAGACGCTCTTCCCCACGACGCCCCAGGCAACGCCCTTGGGATGGAGGAAGTCGTTCTGCGGGTCGGTGACGACCAGGGCGACGCGGCCGGGCTGGAGAGTGATGCCGGGGCGCGGCAGCGGGGCATCGGCGCGCGGTCCCTGTATGTAATGAATCGTGGGACCGGCAGGGGTTTGCGGGATGGCGGGTGATGCCAGCCAGGCAAGCGAGGCCATCGCGGCCAGGATACGGACAGTGGGTTTGCTCATTGCGTTCTCCTTGGATTGGTTGTGGGGTGAAGGGTGACGAGGGTGTGCCGTAACCTACCCTCGCGGTGCCGATCCCGCTGCCGATGGGCGGGGGTTGTAGGGAGAAGCGTCGAGGAACTCCCAGCGAGCCTGGATGGGAAGCGGCAGGAGCTGCCAGCGCTCGATATTGAAGGTCCAGAACCGGCCAGTGCCACCGGTGAGGCCATCCACGTCGGGCTGCTTCCACTCCACCTTTGCGGCCCCTGTCATCCGCAGCATGCGGTTACCCGCGAAGTCCATCACCGTGACGCCGGCGCGTGGGTCCACGATCAGGTTGCCGAGGGTATTGAACATGCTGTTTCCGGCGTAGTCGGGCACGCGGAACATGGTGGCGTTGAGGCGCTGGAGGAAGCCAGGGTTGCCGCCGCGATGGGAGACATCCACGCCCCGCTCAATGTGGGCGCTGGCGATGAAGAGCGTGTCGGCGGCATCGAGTATGCGCGCGGCCTCGCCGGACAAGTCAGAGCCGGAGCTAACTTGTGGGGCCGGTTCTGCTGGGGCCTCGTCAAGCCACGACAGGGTGCGGCGTTGGATGTACTTGGGGCAGTTCGGATAGGCCTCCTGCACGGCGAGGATGAATTCGCCGTCGAGTACGCGCTCAATGGTTCCGTTGACGCGCAACCGCCGCCGCGTGGCGAGATCGATTGCCAGCATGCCGGCGCGCGCTCCGGGGCGGAGATTCCGCCAGAGGACATCGGCCTCCGCGGGCCGTATCAGGCGTTGGTCGAAGCGCAGGGTGCGCGGGTCCTCGGGGGTGACAAAGCCTGGCGCCCCGAAGAGGGGGGAAGCCCACAGCGCGCCGTCGTTGGACGCGGTTCCCAGCAGGACCATCCTTTGCTGCTTCAGGAAGGGCAACGCCCCGGTGATGATTGCATCGGAGATCACCGCGCTGTTGCGTTGGGCGATGGCGGTCTCGCCCGCCAGACGTTGCGCCTCCAGTTCGCCGGCGTGGAAAGGGGTTTCGATCGTCATTGGCTCCTCGTGCTGTTGGGAGACGGCCGCGGGTTGCGGCGCCCGATGGCGGCCGTCTCCGGTGGGTTCATGGTTAAAGCGCACAGGGCCGCGCGTCATGGCACAATCACCCGCGGATTATCCAGTGCCTCCTCGCTGCGCAGGCTCCGTTGTGCGCGTGCTTGTTAGAAAAGGAACACCTGGTATCCGTCGCTGGCGAACTTGCGCAGGCTGGCCACTCCGGAGGTGCCGGGGATGGCGAGATCCTTGATGATCGCGAAGCCCTTGTTCTCGGCGTCTTCATGGGAGCCGAAGACGTCCGAGCAGCCGCACGAGACGCCAGCGACGGTATCGAGCACGGCGTTGAATAGCGCGTTGAGCGGGTGCTCGGGTTTCGACAGTTCGGCCACCCAGCGCGTGCCGGCGCCTTGGAACGTGACCGTGGCGGTGTCGCCTGCCTGCTTGTACTCGTATGCCGTGGCAAGAGCGTTGAAGACGCGGCCCAGCGCCTCTTCGCCACCGCTCTTCGGATCGGACAGAACAAAGATTGCTGCCTTCATCGTGGGACTCCTTGGGGGTTCTTTGGTGATTGGGGCCGCTCAAGCGGCCACGGTCTCTGATGGGGCACGAATGCAGCCAAACCCCGGCCAGACGGGAAAGCGATTGAAACAGCGGGGACTTGCACGACCACTCAGGCGTGAGCACGAACCAAGGCAACGTCATGTCGTGACGAAAACGAGGGGAATATCAACGGAATTACGTGATTTGACCTCTGGCGACGGTCCGCCGGCTGGACGATTTGTCGTTGTGGCTTGACGAGCTCTCGTGGTAGCCTCGTGGCGATGTATCTGGATCTTCTGTCGCGAGTCGCCCTGACGGTTGCGGCAAGCCGGCATGAGTGCGACACCCTGTTGCAGATTGTGAACGGACTGGTGGACGAGGCGGGGTTCGCCTTGGCTAGGATCTGGCTCCTCACAAGGGGCGCGGAGGCTGAGGGCGAGCACCTCGAGTTGCGGGCCAGTGCGGGACGCTCCGCCGTCGGGCGGAAAGAGAAGTGGGGGAGCCTGAAGGGGCGGTTCAGCCGGTTCGAATTGGGCGCCCGCAAGATCGGCAGCGTGGGTAGCACGGGAGAACCGGTGCTGATTGAGAACTTGGGCAAACATCCGGATTGGATAGCCGATCCTGACTGGGTGGCCAGGGAGAGCATGGCCTCGTTCGCCGCGCATCCCCTCATTTATCAGGACCAGATCATCGGCGTGCTGGGTGTGTTCAGCCGGCGGACGATGAACCGCAAGCAACTGGAAGGATTGCGAGCCTTTGCCGATCACGCCGCGGTCAGCATCGCCAATGCGCGCGCCTTCGAAGAACTGCAGGAGTTGCGTGGCAAGCTGGAGTTGGAGAACACGTACCTGCAGGAGGAGGTGCGTGAGGCTATGCGCTACCACGACATCGTGGGCGCGAGCCCGGCGCTGGCGAGAATCCTGCAGCAGGTGGAGTTGGTGGCTCCCACCGACGCGGCGGTGCTCATTATGGGTGAGTCGGGGACGGGGAAGGAGCTGATTGCGAGAGCGATCCATGAGCGGAGCCAGCGGGGGGCGCGGCCGCTGGTGAAGGTCAACTGCGCCTCCATTCCGAGGGAACTGTTTGAGAGCGAGTTCTTCGGGCACGTCAAGGGATCGTTCACGGGAGCCGTGAGAGATCGTGTGGGCCGTTTTCAACTGGCTGACCGCGGAACGCTTTTTCTCGATGAGGTCGGTGAAATTCCCCTGGACCTGCAGAGCAAACTGCTGCGCGTGTTACAGGAAGGTGAGTTCGAGCGGGTGGGCGAGGATGCGACGCGCCGGGTGAATGTCCGTGTGGTGGCGGCGACCAACCGGGACCTCGGCACGGAGGCCGACGGCAGGCGGTTCCGGCAAGACCTGTATTATCGCCTCAGTGTCTTTCCCATTGTCGTGCCCCCGCTGCGGGAACGGAGGGAAGATATCCCGCGGTTGGCGGCGCATTTCATCCAACACTCCTGCCGGCGGCTGGGACTGCCCGAGCCACGCCTTACGGAGGGCGCCGTGCGGGCGATGCAGGCTTATGACTGGCCAGGAAACATACGGGAGTTGCAGCATGTCATCGAGCGGGCTGTCATCCTGGGCCGTGGACACTCGCTTCCCATGGACCTGCGGGCAGCCGCGACGAGTGCGACGACGCCGGAGAGGCAGACGGCGGGCAGTCCGGTGGCCGTAGCGGCGATAGCGGGGAATGAGGGGAAGATCCTCACCATGGCGCAACTGCACGAGTTGGAGTTGTCCAACTACCGGGCGGCACTCAAGCGATCGGGCGGGAAGGTGTATGGAGCGGACGGCGCGGCGGCGTTGCTCGGGATTCCGCCCACGACCTTGGCGTCGCGATTGAAGTCGCTGGGCATCCAGGCAGGGTCATGACCCGCCGCACGAGATTCCGTGCTCGCCGCGAGGACCCGGCGGCGGCCATTTGGCACGGATCGTGCACTGTATGCACAACCGGACCCACACAGCCATGCCCATGACATATCCCCAAACCGCCATTCAGGACGCCGAGATCCCGCGAGCCAGCGAGCCGATGATGCAGCACGTGCTCGACACATACGCGAGTGAGACGAATAAGGTTTACTCGGTCTGGACGAGTTTCGCCGGCGAACACCTCGGCTTCCGGCCACATCCGAAGTCCAGCACAGTGGTCGAGATCATGCGGCACCAGTTGCTTTCCGAGCGCCGCTTCTTCGGAGAGTTCCTCGGCACTCCCGAGGCGCCGGCCGCGGAAGTGTTGCCGCTTGTGCAGACCGCGGAGGAGTTCGCCCAACGGCTTGTCGTTCTGGCGCGGCCGCGGCTCGCGTTCCTCGCCGCGCAACGAGCGCAGTGGTGGCGGGTGCGCGTGCCGTTCTTCGATGTGGAGCGCGAACGTATCTGGGTATTCTGGCGGCGCATTCTGCACACCGCCCACCACCGGACGCAACTCACGGTCTACCAGCGATTGCTCGATTCGCCGGTGCTGCCCACGTATGGCCCGACCGCTGATGTGACGTGGTCGGGCGCGGATCCGACCCACACTGTTGAGGCTGCGTCGCGGGCCGGCCAGAAAGCGTAACATCTGATGGACCGCATTGTGTTTAACCCGGATGTTTCACCACGATCGCAGCGAGGAGCAATGAGAGCCGTGCGAACGCATGGCGCGCGAAGCATCTGGGAGGCAGGCGTACTGGAATCGTACGTCGGGGACCAGTGGCGAGCGCAAAGCGGCAGTCGCGCGGCGATCGCGCTCCGCAGCCGATGGCAGGGTGGAGTCGAGGACAGGCGCGGTGCGAGGCCTACTGGCAGTCGCCCGTTTCCCATCCCCGCTCATCAAACCGGACGTGCGGATTTCCCGCATCCGGCTTCCCGGCTGACTGCATCTCCCAGCACACGGCAGAGGCCCCAGGTGGACACGACGAAGCCGGATCACTCCCATCTCGTCATGCACAACTTGGTCTGAGAAGCGGCGAGTTCCCCGCCCTTTGACCTGATGGCGCCTCGTCAGGAAATCTCTGACGCGCTGATAGACGTGATGGTCGACCGCTCGATACGCCATCAACCGCGTGCCATAGGAGAAGTACCCGGACCAGCCTCTCAGAATCTGATTCAGCCGGTCCCGCACTTCCTCCCACGCACCCACGTTGCTGGGCCGCAGCATGTCTCCCACCTTGGCCTTGATCCGTAGCACGCTCTTCTTCGACGGGCTGGCCCCGAGATACCAGTGGCCGTCCTTCCGGTAGCGGTGCGGCCCAAACGTGTATCCGAGAAAGTTAAAACTCTCCGTGCGCGCTTCCTTGATGCCGGTCTTCGCCTCGTTCAGAGTGAGCTTAATCCGCGTCATGACCTAGCGCGTCCAATCTAGCGCCTCCTTCGCGCATCCGCGGCTGAGGATCACGAAATCGTCGGCATAGTTCACGACTCGGGCTTGAAACACTTCACTCCGCCCGCTGATCCGCCAGTACTTCAGGAACCGGTTCATATACAGGTTGGCCAGCAGCGGGCTGATCACACCGCCCTGCGGCGTGCCTCGGCTGCTGCCTTTACCTCCCGTCATGCGCCGGTTCCCTTGGTCGTCCCGCTCCTCCACCGGCACCTGCGGCCACATCTTGATCAGACGCAGCACGTCCCGGTCGACACTGCGCCGGGCAACTGATTGCATCAGCTCCCTGCGCGGGATCGTGTCGAAGTACTTGGACAGATCGGCGTCCACCACATCGGTGTAGCCTTCGCAAAGCAGTTTGTGCACTTTCCGGATCGCGTCTTGGGCGCTTCGCTTCGGCCGGTAGCCATAGGCTTCCGGTTCCAGGTCCGCCTCAAGGATCGGCTCCAGAATCAACTTGGCGGCGGTTTGCACCACCCGGTCCCGGATAGTCGGAATCCCGAGCGGTCTTTCGCCGCCTCCGGGCTTCGGGATCATCACCCGTCGCACCGGCTGTGGTTCATACGTCTTGGCGCGAAGTTCATCCCTGATGCCCTCCAGCCACTTCTCCAACCCTTGCATCTCGATCCCCCAGAAGGTCTGCCCATCCACGCCCGGCGCACCTTGATTGGCTTTCGCCAGTTCGTACGCATGGGCCAGGACATCTTCACGGTGGATCTTGTCGTAGAGCAGGTAGAAGCGGTAGGACGGCTCAGCCTTCGCTTTGAGATACAGCTTCCTCTGAAGCATCCGGATCTTCAACGGTGTTTCCAGGCTCATCGCCAATCACCTCACCTTTGCCTCTTGCGAAGCATGCCAGAAGTGAGGACCCTTCCCTCCACCGGAGTTACCCGGCTTCGCCGGTACTACGGCCCTCTCCGACTCCCGCTCCTGGCCGCCACCCTTCGGCGGCGTTGAGGCTGCAAACCCCACCAAGCGCGGGTCTCCCTCAATTACCCGGACTACCTTCCCGGCATGCCGTGCCCACTACCCCGGCGGATCGGCTCAGGTGCTTGTCGATTTCTTCCCTGTCCGCGCGGCCTTCCCCCAATCTCAGCGGGGTCGGCATCCGCAACTTCACTTTCGAGGCCTGCTCAGGCTTCACTCGCGTTACCGCCTGCCGGGTTGCTCGCCTGCCCTATGGCTGACTTCGTCACGAGGCTTCGATCCGGCCAGTTGCCCAGCCAAACCGTTCGTTAGCTACCATGCCTATCGACAACTACATGGGTGGATCCCTCCTCCACTGGTAATCCGCGCCATTGAGGCGCACTGAAATTCCCGGGCTAAGCCGGGTCGAAGGTCGGTGCCGCTGACGTAAAGCTCGCTGAGATTCGCACGATGCGCCTGTTGGTTCGGCGCGTTTGGTTCCGCCATTGACAGCGGTGTAGCTCAATTGGGGGATCAGCGGCCACGCACCATTTGGGGCCCATGGCAATAAGAGGGACGAGCAGCGTCGCGGGACGGAGGTTGTGTGGGGGGCCACGCCGCGTTGACGAAGAACAGTGGCAGCCGTTTCTCGTAGCGGACAGGAACCAGCCGGTGGTGCAACGAGGAGTGTTCCACCGATGCTCCGTGAAGAATTCAGCTGGCGCCCCCTTTCCGCGCTGTTTGCAGCAGGAGCAACTTGGTGCCGCGCTCGAGGTGCCGCGACTCTGCCGACAAGAACCTTGTCAGCCATCTTGTCAGCGGCCAGGACCATTCCCGTGTGTCCCAACGCTTCCCACCAGACCTCATCGATGTTATTGCCCCCATGAGTGCAGCAAGACTGGGAAAGAAGAGAATCGAAAACGACGAAAAACATTTGACAGAGTGGCTGTTGCAGTCAGTAGGTCGCCGGTTCGATTCCGGCGGGGGCTCCCTTCTACTCTTGCACCTTGGACCGCAACGGTCGATGGCGAGGTTCACCCTGACGCGACCGCTCCCTCTCACGATTGTTGTAGCATGGGGCTTTCATGCGCGTCCTTCCCTTTCTGCTCATCGTTTCTCTTCCATTGGCCGCACAATCCGATGGCGACCTCATCAAGCGCCGGAATGCGATGGAGAAGGAGTTGCAATCCATCGCCATCGTCGAGCGCAAGGTCATGGTCCCCATGCGCGACGGCAAACGCATGGCCGCCGATGTGTACCGCCCGAAGGACACCTCACAGCGCTACGGCACAATCTTCGTCCGCACGCCATACAACTTCAACTACTGGGACGTGAAACTGCGCGCCCCGGCGGATATGTCGAAACCGATCGAAGCTGTGAAAAAAGGGTTCGCCTACATCGTCATGAACGAACGCGGGCACTATTTCTCGGAAGGCAACTACGACATTCTGGGCATGCCGCTAACTGATGGCGATGACGCATTTTCCTGGATCGCCAAACAGAGCTGGTCAAACGGAAAGGTAGGCGCCATCGGATGCTCCTCCACAGCCGAGTGGCAACTGGCCGTGGCGGCGCGCGGGCATGCGGCGTTCACCACCATGATCCCGCAGGGATTCGGCGCCGGCGTGGGTCGCGTCGGCCCCTACTACGAACAAGGCAACTGGTATCGCGGCGGCGCCTTCCAAATGCTCTTCGCGGCGTGGATCTACGGCGAGCAGAACCAGGTGCGGCCGATGTTCTCTCCAGACGCGCAGCACGATGACCTGCTCAACGCCTCGCGCCTGTTCGACCTGGCGCCCCAAATGCCGCCTGTCGATTGGTCGAAGGCGCTCCGCCACCTGCCTGTGCGGGACATCCTCAAGGAGGTGAACGGACCGCGCGGCATCTACGCCGACGCCATGGATGTGGACACCGGCGGACGGATGATCCAGCGCACACCGAACGATCCGGCCTGGTACCGCGGCGGGCTCTGGCACGACGACAAGCCCATCAACATCCCGGGCTTCTGGTTCATGTCGTGGTACGACCTTTCCATCGGTCCGAACCTGGAGGCGTATAACCATGTGCGAAGAACCGCCCGGCCCGAAATCGCCAACCAACAGTACATGGTGATTGCGCCCGTCACCCACTGTGCGTTTACGCGCACGGAGGAAGAGACAATTATCGGGGAACGCAACGTGGGCGATGCGCGCCTCAATTACAACGACCTGACGTACGCCTGGTTCGACTATTACCTTCGCGGGCAGAAAACGGAAATCCTGGAGAAACTGCCAAAGGTTCAGTATTACACCATGGGCCTGAATAAATGGCAGTCGTCGGACACCTGGCCGCCGGCGGGGGCACAGCCGATGAAGCTGTATCTGTCCAGCAACGGCAAGGCAAACAGCCTCTTCGGCGATGGAGCGCTTTCCACGGCGCCGCCCACGCGCGACGCGCCCGACGCCTTCACCTATGACCCGCACAACCCCGTCCTTTCCTACGGCGGCAACGTTTGCTGTACGGGAAACGCGGTCACCGCCGGAGCCTATGACCAAAGGCGCATGGAGGCACGGGCCGACGTGCTGGTGTATTCCACCGAGCCGCTGAAGGAATCCGTGGAAGTGAGCGGTCCGATTGTGGTCACTCTCCACGTCTCCTCCGACGTGAAGGATACCGATTTCACCGCCAAGTTAGTAGATGTGTATCCTGACGGCCGCGCCTACAACCTGGACGAAACCATCCAGCGCGTGCGTTACCGCGAAGGCTACGACAAGACGGTGTTCATGGAGAAAGGCAAAGTCTACAAGGTCGCACTAAGTCCCTTGAACACGAGCAACCTATTCGAGGCAGGACACCGGATCAGAGTGGAGATCTCCAGCAGTAACTTCCCTCGCTTTGACCGGAATCTCAATACCGGCGGAAATAACTACGACGAATCGGAAGGCGTCGTGGCGCACAACCGTGTGCACCATTCGCGCGAGTATCCGTCAACCGTCGAACTGACCGTAGTCAAGCGCTAGCGGCTTCCCTGCCCCGTCACGACTTCCAGCGCCATACGTGCGCGGCGTTGCCGCCAAGAATCCACGGCTTGTCGGCATCAGCGAAATAGGGGATGTCCTCGCGAATCAGGCGCAGTTCATCGGCCAGCGGAATGCGCCGCGTCTTGCCCACCATGCCCGTGCCAAACAGCAGGCGCCGCGGACCAAACGCCTCGTACACCATCCGCCCAAAGGGATGCACATCGAGGTAGGGATACTGCTTGGTCTTCGAAGCCGAGTACAACTCCGTAAACTTGACCCACACATTCGGATACTTCGCCAGCTTCAGCAGGTGGTCATTCTCCACCCACGGCGCACGCGGCAGGATGTCCGGCCGCCCGAGGTGATCCACCACCACCTTCACCTTCGGATACCGCCGCACCATATCTTCCAACTGCGGCATCTGCGCCGGAGCAAGGAACACATTGAACGCCACGCCCAACTCCTCAGCCTTTTTCCACAGCGCGTAGTTCGCCGGCGCGTTCAGCCACTGGTCGTTCGGAAAGCGGTCCGGCGGATGATAGATCGGACTCAGCCGCATGCCCGACAGTCTGTTCCGCCGCACTTCGCGCTCCAGCACATCGGCGTTATTCGGGTCATGCGGATCGATCAACCCGTGCCCCACGAACAGCTTCGGAAACCGGTTCACACAGTCTGCAATGTAGCGGTTGTTCCAGCCGCTGGAGCGCTCCTGCACGAGCACGGCGCGGTCCACGCCATGGCTCCTCATCTCCTCGAGATACTGCTCGACGCTGCC
This sequence comes from Acidobacteriota bacterium, assembly GCA_017304135.1. Taxonomy (GTDB): domain Bacteria; phylum Acidobacteriota; class Terriglobia; order Bryobacterales; family Bryobacteraceae; genus JAFLBB01. Next base: position 28,781 of record JAFLBB010000048.1, read on the forward strand.
ATCTTCCCGCGGCTTGCGGTAGCCAGGCTCAGGCGGGCTGAACGGATAGCGGGCCGAATCGAGCGACCACACATGCATGTGCGTGTCAATTACCGGCGGCGGGGCCGCGGAGACGGGCGTGGCCACGGCAGCGGCGCTCAGCAACAGTTCCCGGCGCGAGAGCGTATCCATGGCGGCTCAGTGTAACAGACTCCTCACCCGCCCCTGCGCCACGCCTCTCGCCGCGCAACCCGGCGCCTTACCGCGCATCAAACAGCGCAAACGTGAAGATGTCGCTCTCGGCGGCAATCGTCACGTATTGCTTGCCGTCGATCATATACGTCGCCGGCGAAGCAAACAGGCTGTGGCCCGTGGAAAAATGCCAGAGGTCGCGCCCCGTCTTCGCATCCAACGCAACGAGATTGCCGTCATCGTCGCCGGAGAAGATCACTCCACCCGCCGTGGAAACAGCGCCCGCCCACATCACGCCCGGACCCGGCATCGGGTATTCCCAGCGGATGTCTCCGCTCAGCACGTCGAGCGCCCGCATGTAGAACTTGCCCGGTTCGGCCGGAATCCCCTCGTTGCCCGTGCCGCGAAAACCCGTCGAAGGCGCAGGCTCCTTGGCCGAGGCGACGATAATGTCGCACTGCTCCAGCGTGACCACGTAAAAGAGGCCCGTCGCCGGGTTGTAGGCCGGCGACATCCAATTGGAGGCGCCGCGCACCGAGGGGCACACCTTCGTCCCCGCCGGCGTTGGGATCTTGTCAGGATTCACCTTCGGGCGGCCCCGGTCATCGAGTCCGCTCGTCCAGTCCAGCTTCTTCACAAACGGCTTGGCATGCAGGAACTCACCCGTGACGCGATCGAGGATGTAATAAAAACCGTTGCGGTTGGCCTGCACCAGCAGCTTGCGCGGCTTGCCGCGAAAGACAGCGTCCAGCAGCACGGGGTTCTCGTTGGCGTCCCAGTCCCACACATCGTGCGGCGTGAACTGGAAATGCCACTTTAGCTTGCCGGTGTCGGCGTCCAGGGCCACCACACAGTCCGCATAGAGGTTGTCGCCCGGCCTGCGGCCTCCGTAGAAATCGGGCCACGGATTGCCCGTGGGCCAGTAGATCAGGTTCAACTCCGGATCAAAGGAACCGGTAGTCCATGTGGGCGCACCGCCCATTTCGGCCGGGAAGCCGCCCCAGGTATCCGAGCCCGGTTCGCCCTTCGCCGGCACGGTCCAAAAACGCCAGTTCTCCTTGCCGGTCTCCGGATGGAGCGAGGCCACGAAGCCGCGCTGCCCGGAGCCGCCGCCGGCCACGCCCACCAGGATTCCATTGCGAATGGCCAGCGGCGCAATTGATGTCGTGTAGCCGCCGGCGAAGGATGCATACTCGACGTCGAAGAGCAGGTTGCCCGTCGAGCGGTCGAGCGCAATCAGGTGGCAATCGGCGGTGGCGAAATAGACGCGGTTGCCGAGGATGGCCGAACCGCGATTGACGCGCGTGCCCTTCGCGCCGGAAGCGCGGTAGCGCCACACCTGGCGTCCGCTGCGGGCATCGAGCGCATACATCTCGTTGGTGTTGGAGATGTACATCAGCCCGTCGTGCACGATCGGCGTCGCTTCCAGCTTCTTCGCGCCTTCAATGTGAAACACCCATTGCGCGACCAGCGACTTGGCGTTGGCCGGCGTGATCTGGCTGAGCGAGGAATGGCGCTGGGCCGAGTAGTCGCCATGGTAGGTGAGCCACTCCTGGTTGGGCGAGCGGCGAATCGCCTCGGGCGTCACTTGCGCCCATGCGGCCAGAGGGATCAGACAGGCAAGCAGTGGTTTTATGGCACACGCCATTTCACACCTCATGGCACACCTCCAGCGGGGCGGGTCGATTGCCGGGCCAGAAAGGCGATCAGGTGGACGGCGTCCTCGCCTGCCGCGGGCGGCATTATGGAGGAATCCCTCCATTCCATCGCCGTGAGCGCCGAGGCTTGCAACAGGTGCAGTTTGCCCGCCTTGTCCAGCACGTGGAGTGAGTAGTTGTTGTGGTTCCGGGCCACGCCTTCCACCGTGCGGCCATCGCGCAACACAGCCTTCACCGCGCGGTAGCCCTCGGCGATGCGTGCCGATGGCCGCGTCACCGCTTCGCGCAATTGCGGCACCGTGCGGTCGGCGCCGACATTGGAGAGGTCAGGTCCGGGATGGCCTCCCGCGCCGAGAATCATGTGGCACCCCGCGCAGCCCGCTGTACCGAAGAAAAGCTGCCGGCCGCGTTCCGGGTCGCCCGGCGTCTGCGTCCGGATCGCCGGCGCGGTCAGCGAGCGCACAAACGCCGCCACCTGCGCCACCTTCTCCGCGCCCATGGGAAAGTCGGGCATGCTCGTTCCGGGCACTCCCTTGGCGATGGCATTGAGCAGCGCGCGGTCAGCCAGCCTGCCGGCCCGGCCCGACAGCAGACTCGGCCCCTGGCTGCCTTCTCCGGTCGCGCCATGGCAGCCCGAACAGGAGCCCATATAGATGCGCCGCCCCGCCTCAACCGCGGCGGCATCGCGCGGAATCAGATCGTTTTGTCCGAAAACAGCGGAGGCGACCGCAAGCAGCAGCCACAAGCGCATACCGATCAGGCTTCTTTCACCGGCGGCATATTGTCGACAAAGCCGCACTTGGTGCGCCGCAATTCCGCGATGGCCTGTTCGCGCATCCGCCGCAGCCGCGCTTTGTGCTCCGCTTTGATGGCGAGGTTGTCCAGCTCCTCGGGATCGGTTTGCAGATCATACAGCTCTTCCAGGTCCGTCGTGAGCGGGCGCACATATTTGTAGCGCTTGTCGCGGATCATGACATACCACGGCACGCCGCCATGCAACACGGCATCGCCCGTGGGGATCTTGTTCGTATCCGACCCGTAAGTCTGCCCGGTGGCCACCATCAGCGCCGGATGATCCCACCTCGCCTTGGGATCCATGATGAGCGGCGTCAGGTCGCGCCCATGCATCTCCCAGGGATGCTTCATCCCGGCAAAGCGCAGCATCGTCGGCACCAGGTCGGCCCCGGTCACGGGCACATCGCACACCCGGTTCTGCGGGATCTTGCCCGGCATCGAGAAGATGAGCGGCGAGCGGGTGTTGGCGTCATACGCCGCGATCTTCGTCCCGCGGAACCCGTGCTGGCCGAAGGCAAGCCCCTGGTCGGATGTGAACACCACAAAGGTGTTCTTGCGCTGCCCGGTTTCCTCCAGCGTCTGCATCAGCCGTCCCACGGCCTCATCGAGTGCATAGACGCCCTGATGATACTGGCGCACCCACTCGATGAACGATTTGCCCCCGGCCACCGGCTTGCCGTTCTCGTCCTTGTTCCACTGGTTGATCTTCTGCGCCCACTCCGGCTTGCCGGGGCGCGGCGCGAAGATGTCCTTCGGCGTATCCAGATCGATCCCCGCCAGCTCTTTCAAATGCCGCTCGGCTGGCGTGAAGGGACCATGCACCGCGCCGTAGCACAGCCACAGGTACCACGGCTTGTCCTTGTCGCGCCCCTCGCCGCGGATGAAGTCAGTGGCCCAGTCCGTGTACTGGTCCGTCGAATAGCGCTTGAGCATCTCCGTCTTGCCGCCCTGATAGGTAATCGGCTGGTCGTAGTAATAGTGCGTGCTTGTCTCCGGATACTTCGGCCGGTTCCACACCAGTTGGAAATCCCAGTCGCGGCCGAAGCCGGTGTCGGTGCCGGTGTGCCACTTGCCGATCTGCGCCGTCGTGTAGCCGTGCTTGCGCATCTCCTTGGGCCAGAACGGGCACTTCGCCGGATCGTACGAACTTCCCGGATAGCTGCCCGTCATCGACATCGATTCCACGCCGTGCTGGTAATGCCCGGTGAGCAGCGTCGCCCGCGACGGCATGCACCAGGCGCCGTTGTAAGCGGCCAGGAAGCGCACCCCTTGCGAGGCCAGCCGGTCAATGTTTGGCGTCTTCACCCACGGGTAGGCCTCTTTGTAACAGCTCAACGTGCGATACGAATGATCGTCGGTGTAGATGAAGAGGATGTTGGGACGCTCAGGCGTGGCCGCGGCCTGCGCCGCTGCCCCCGCGCCCAGCATCCCGAGCATGTGGCGGCGTGATAAGGGAGAAGACATAGACACCTCGATGAGTACTGAATTTCCAGTGCCGGATAGTATATCGAAACCAGCGCGGGGCGGCGCGATCTTCCCGGCCATCCGCGCCCGCCCATGCCGTCCCGTCCGATGGCCGCCCATCCCCTGCCCGCCGCCCCCTCCGCGCCTCACCTCCCACCTCACATTTCCGCAACCTTTTCGCCCCCGGCGTCGTATTCTGTACTCGTTACCTTTTTAGAAAAACCCCGTCTATCCGGTTGTTGAGCGGACTATCTGCAGCAGCAACGGTGACCGGGGTTCTCAGGCGAGGCCCCCAGGTGGACGAAGCGGCACTCATACGAGCGGCGCAAACAGGCGACGAGCAAGCCTTTGAGCAACTGGTCCATTCCTATGACCAGGCGGTTCTCAGGCTCGCTTATAACCTATTGCGTTCTCAAGAGGATGCCCGTGATATCTACCAGGAGGCGTTCCTCCGCGTCCACCGCAATTTGCACACCTTCCGCTTCGACTGCAGCTTCCACACCTGGCTCTACCGCATCGTCACCAACCTCTGCCTCGACCACCTGCGTAAACGCAAGGTGCGCAAAGAGGAATCCACCGTCGTCGAAACCGAGGACGGCACGCGCGACCGCGTCTCCACCATCCCCGAACCGGGCGTCAGCGGCGACCCCGAGCGTTACCTCCTCAGCCGCGAATTGCGCAGCCGCATGAACCAGGTGCTCGAACAGTTGACGCCCCGCGAGCGCACCGTCTTCGAAATGAGGCATCATCAGGGGATGCGCCTGCGCGCCATCGGCGAAGTTCTGGGCACGAGCGAAGAAGCGGCAAAGAATTGCCTGTTCCGCGCCACGCAGAAAATGCGCGCCGCGCTGGGAGAGTTTGTATGACCTGCGAAAAGGTCCAGGCCGAACTGCCATTCCTGCTCTACGGCGAGTTGAGCTTCGACGAAGAAGAGCAGATGGAGCAACACCTGGCCGGCTGCGCCCAGTGCCGCCAGGAGTTGGACAGCCTGCGCTCGCTGCACGCCGCGCTTGATCAGGCTCCCGACCCCGTCCCCGCCCCGCTACTGATGGACTGCCGCCGCGAACTGCGCCTGCGCATCCGTGAAGAGGCGGTGGAAAAGCGCAGCCGCGGCTGGTGGCAGCGCCTGAGCGGCCTCTCCGCACCGCACTGGCTCACCCCGGCCTGGGGCCGCGCCGCCGGTGCCTTGGCCATGCTCGCCGTCGGCTTCCTCGGCGCACGCCTCACCCTGCCCCAGGCGGCCCGCATCGAACCCACTTTCGACACCATCCCGGTCAGCGGCACGCGCGTCCGCTTTGTTGAACCCGACTCCGCCAACGGCCTCGTGAAGATCACGCTTGAGGAAACTCGCGAACGCCAGGTGACCGGCAAGCTCGACGACGACCGCATTCGCCAATTGCTGCTCACCGCCGCCCAGGACCCGGCCGACCCCGGCCTGCGCGTGGAAACCATCGACCTGCTGCAACAGGAGCCGGCCACCGATGAGGTCCGCGCGGCCCTCATCGCCGCCCTCCAGAGCGACGAAAACTCCGGCGTCCGCATGAAGGCCCTGCAAGGCCTCAAGCGTTACGCCACCCACCCCGAGGTGCGCTCGGCGCTCACCACCGTCCTGCTCAACGACGACAACCCCGGCATCCGCACCCAGGCCATCGACCTGCTCGTGCAACACAAACAGCGCGACGTCGTCGGCGCCCTGCAGCAGCTCATGGAGCGCGAGGACAACGACTACATCCGCCAGCGCACGCAGCGCCTGCTGCGCGATCTCAACGCCAGCGTGGATAGCTTCTAGCCATGCGTCTCACTCTGCTTTCCCTGCTCGCCGCGGCGCTTCTGGCCCAAGCGCAGAGCGTGCAGCGGGCGCAGCAGACGCACCAGACCCAGCAGTCCCAGACGCCGCGCGCTCTCCCCCTGCAGCGCGAAGGCGCCGAGTGGACCGCCGTCGAGTCCGGCGCTTTCCCGGCGGGCGGCCTCACGCGCCTCCGTGTGAACAGCATCGGCGCCGTCACCGTCACAGGCGTCGACGCCCCCAACATCGAATACCGCCTGCTGCGCCGCGCCCGCGCCAACGACGAAGGCCAGGCCCGCCGCCTCACCTCGCTCCTCAATCTGCGCTACGAGCGCCTCAACGGCGTGCCCACCATCACGCTCCACTCGGAGCCCGGCGGCAACCGCGCCCCGCAACTGGAACTCCGCGTCCCCCGCCGCCTCCTGGATACCCACGTCTTCACCCAGACCGGCGCGCTCACCTTTGATCAGCTCACGGGCACAGTCACCGGCGAAACCGGCGGCGGCCCCTTGCAGGTGGTCTCCGTCGAGGGCTCGGTGAACCTCACCACCGGCGGCGGCCCTGTGGAGATCGGCTCGGTCCGCGGCTCCATGCGCTGCCTCACCGCCGGCGGCCCCATTCACGTCCGCCGCGTCGATGGCGAATCGTGGCTGGAAACCGGCGGCGGCGACGTCATCGTCGACGAAGCCATGGCCCGCATCCATGCCTCCACCGGCGCCGGCAACATCGAAATCGCCCGCGCCCGCGCTAACGTCTCGGCGCGCACCCTCGGCGGCGTCATCAAAGTCGTGGAAGCCGGCGGCCTCGTCAACGCCCACACCGGCGGCGGCGGCATCCAGGTCGGCTCGGCCCGCGGCGTGCAGTGCGACTCGGTGGCCGGCGGCGTGCGTCTGCGCAATGTGTCGGGCCCCATCAACGTCTCCACGGCCGCGGGCAGCATCCTCGCCGAATGGGCCGGCGGCGTGCGCATGGAAAACTCGATTCTGAACTCGGCCAGCGGCGACATCACCGTCGTCCTCCCGGCGCGCCTCGCCGTCACCATCCAGGCCATGAACGAGCTGCCCGGCAAGTATGGGCGGATTGTCAGCGAATTCTCCGAAATTCGCGTCCTGCCGGTCATCGCTCCCGTGCGCGGCCCCGTCCTGGCTGAGGGCGCCCTCAACGGCGGCGGGCCCATTCTGCGCGTGGCCGCCTCACGAGGCACCATCTTCCTACGTCGAAAAGAGTGAGATATGAAGTACCCGGCATTCCTCTTCCCAGGCCTTCTTCCAGGCCTCCTCGCAGCCGCACTGGCCAGCACCCTCGTCTTCGCCCAGAAGCCCC